>JBDSMX010000102.1:0-35718 GCA_039915645.1 Gemmatimonadales bacterium
GTGCCACCAACCACCGTGAGCCTGGTTTCGTCGATCGGCCGCCGCAGCGCGGTGCGCAACTGGCGCTCGAGCGCGGCTGGCTGATCGAGTTTGGCGGGATTGACGGTGGGACCCTGTTGATCGGCCACCGGCACCGCCTGCGGCGCGATGTCCGGTCCCGGAATCAGGATCGTGGGAAGAAGATTCTTGACCCGCCCGGACAGCTCGCCCACCACACTACGCCGATCGGCCGCCTCGAGGCGGCTTGCGGAGATCAGCGCAATGACTAGAAGGAGGGCGGCTGCTCCCTTACCAGCCCGCATCGGTCGCGGGCTCGGTGAGGAGGCGACGCAATGCGACGAGGGCGAGGGCGTAGGTGCCCAGCGCACCGACCAATACCGGGAAGGCCCGGGTCGGGGTGGCCAAGGCATCACGGACGCCGCCGAACCAGGGCTGTTCTGCCGTGTTCGCGGCGACGGTTTGCAAGGTGACCCAGAGCGACTGGCCGGCGTCGGCTACTGTTGGCGCCGACCAGCCAAGGGCGGCGGCGGGATGCGCCACTGCCCAGGCAAGGCAGGCTGCCAGTGCGCCGCCGGTGGCGACCGAGGCAACCAGCACCCGACGACGGGCCGACCGCTCCCGGGCCGAAAGCACCCAGGGAAGCTCGGCCAGCACCGGCCGGATCTGCACCTGGGCCATGATGTGATCGGCAAACTCGGCCGACGGTTCCCAGGTGGGGAGGCCACCCAGGGCGGTCACCACCCTGACATCGAGTTCGCGCATCGCGACGCACGACGGACATGTCGCAAGGTGCGACGTCGCGCGCGGCGAGCCGGCGCCCACCAGCAGGGCGTCGAGCTCGTCAGCAGTCAGGTGATCCACAATTACATCGCTCATGACAGGGCCCTCGTACGACGATTTGATACTACGGGTTTCATCACTCACGGGTATCGGCCAGCAGGATCCGGAGCTCGTTGCGAGCCCGGTGGATGTAGGTCTTCACGGTGCCCAGCGGCAGGTCGAGCATCTCGGCGATCTCTTCGTAGGGACGGCCATCGATATGCCGCAGGATGATGCAGCTGCGGTATTCCGGGCGGAGCTGATTGATGGCGACTTCGATCTGCGAGCCGAGTTCGCGTGAGGCGACCTCGTCGAGCTGATTCTCGGCTCCGTCGCCGATCTGCAGCGTGGTAGCCTCGATGGCGTCGGCACTTTCGGCGTGGGGTGAGCCGTCGAGCGAGAGGGTGTTGAGGCCGCGTCGACGGAGATGATCGATCGAGGCATTGTTGGCGATCTTGAAGATCCAGCTCGAGAACTTGTACTCGGGGCGATAACTGTCAATGGCGTTGAGGACCTTGATGAAGGTCTCCTGCGTCAGGTCCTCGGCCAGCTCGCGGTCACGCACCATCCGGTAGACGAGTGAAAAGACCGGCCGCTGATAGCGGCGGATGAGCTCGCGGTAGGCCGACTCGCGGCCCTGGACCGCATGCCGAACCACGTCCTGGTCGGAGAGGACCTGGTAGGCGGCGGGGGAGAGGCCGCTCACGCGAGGCCCTGCGTTGCCACGGCGTTCGCGAATCCGGTAGCTTTGAGGACAATGCCTGTCATCGAGCAGCCCTTACCGGTCACCGGTGGTGACGCCAAGCGCGAATACGTCCGCGAGGTGTTCACCGGGATTGCCCCGCGCTACGACCAACTCAACCATATCCTCTCGCTCAATGCCGATCGCCGCTGGCGACGTGCCGCGGTCGATCGTCTGGGCTGGGAGGCCGATCCGGGGGGCCGCTACCTCGACCTCTGCGCCGGGACACTCGACCTCGCCGCGGAACTGGGCAATCGCGCGGCCTTCGAGGGTCAGGTGATCGCGGCGGATTTCGTGCCGGCGATGCTGGTGCGCGGGGCAGGAAAATCGGCCCGGGTACGCCCTGCGGCCGCCGACGCGCTGCGCCTCCCGTTTGACGACGGGATCTTCGCTGGAGCCACAGTCGGCTTTGGCGTGCGCAATCTGATGGACCTGGATGCCGGGCTCCGGGAAGCGGCGCGCGTACTGGTGCCAGGCGCGCGATTCGTGGTGCTGGAATTCACGGTGCCGCATTGGCAGCCGTTGCGCGCACTCTATCTCGGCTACTTCCGCCACGTGCTGCCGCGCATCGGCCGGCTCGTGTCGAAACATAGGAGCGCTTACGACTGGCTACCAGCGTCGGTGCTCGCCTTTCCAGATCCGGCTGCCCTCGCCGCCCGTATGGAAGGTGCCGGCTTCGAGTCGGTGCGCTGGGAACTGCTCTGGGGCGGCATCGTCGCTCTCCACGTCGGGGTCCGGAAACCACTATGACGATTGAGTCCCTCCCCGAGTTCATCGCCGCGATCGACCGTCTCGGTCAGCTGGTGCGGATTCGCCAGCCGGTCCGGACCCATCTCGAGATCGCCGAGATCGCCGATCGGACGATGAAGCTCCCGGGCGGTGGGCCCGCACTCCTGTTCGAGCGACCGGTCATGCCCGATGGGCGCGAGAGCAGCATCCCGGTGGCCATCAATCTCTTCGGTTCGCACGAGCGGATCCGGCTGGCAATGGGGGTCGGGGCGCTGGACGAGATCGGTGACCGGATCAGCGAGCTGGTCAACATGAAGGTCCCCGAGGGGTTGATGGGGAAGCTGTCGATGCTGCCGAAGCTTGCCGAGATGTCGAAGTTCCCGCCGCGCACGAAGTCGGGGCGACCGCCCTGCCAGGAAATCGTGCTGCAAGGCGACGAAATCGATCTCGACACCATTCCGTTCCTGCAGACCTGGCCCGACGACGGCGGTCGCTATATCACGTTGCCGATGGTGATCACCCGCGACCCGGGTCGCGGTACGCGCAACGTGGGGATGTACCGGGTACAGGTGCAGGGGAAGCGCGAGCTCGCGATGCACTGGCAGCGCCACAAGACCGGCGCCGCGCATTGGCGCGAAATGGCCGAGCGCGGCGAGACGATGCCGGTGGTGATTGCACTCGGTGGCGATCCGGTGAGCGTCTATTCCGGCTCCGCACCGCTGCCACCCGGCATCGACGAATTCCTCTTCGCCGGCTTCATCCGCAAACAACCGGTGGAGCTCGCGCACGCCGTCACCTGCGACCTCGAAGTGCCGGCCGAAGCGGAGATCGTGATCGAGGGATATATCGATCCGAAGGAGGCACTGGTGATGGAGGGGCCGTTCGGTGATCACACCGGCTTCTATTCACTCGCCGACCTCTATCCGCGGGTGCACGTCACCGCGGTCACGATGAAGAAGGCGCCGGTCTACGCGGCCACGCTGGTAGGGCGGCCGCCGATGGAGGATTTCTATCTCGGCCACGCGACCGAGCGGATCTTCCTGCCGTTGCTCCAGCTCACCGTGCCCGAGATCGTGGACTACCATATGCCGGCGGCCGGCATCTTCCACAACCTCGTCTTCGTGAGCATCAACAAGCAGTATCCCGGCCAGGCGTACAAGGTGATGCACGCGCTCTGGGGACAGGGGTTGATGTCGCTCTCGAAGGTGCTCATCATCGTCGATCACGACGTCAATGTGCAGGACAGCGAAGAAGTCTGGTGGGTCGCGCTCAACAATATCGACCCGAAGCGCGACACCGAGTTTGCGCGGGGACCGGCCGACGTGCTCGACCACGCCTCGCAGGCGTTCACCTTCGGCAGCAAGATGGGGATCGATGCCACGCGCAAGTGGCCGGAGGAGGGCTTCACCCGCGAATGGCCCGAGAAGATCGTGATGGACGCGACCACGAAATCGACGGTGGACACGCTCTGGCCGACGCTGGGCATCAAGGGATGAGCGAGAAGCGAGAAGCGAGAAGCGAGGGACAAACCTTTGGGGGTGACTCCGCCGTCGCGCGATGGGCCTCCTTCGTGAAATTGCCGCACACCCTCTTCGCGCTGCCGTTCGCGCTGGTGGGCGTGCTTGCCGCTTCGCAGGTCGCCGCCATCTCCCCTCGCGTCGTGCTCTGGGTGGTGGTCGCCTTCTCCTCGGCCCGCTTCGCCGCGATGGGCTTCAACCGGATCGTTGATCGCCGATTCGACAGCCAGAATCCGCGAACTCGCGCGCGCGAAATTCCTGCCGGCAGCATCACGGTGGCCCAGGCCACACTCGCAGTCGTGGTCGCGTCCGCCCTGTTCCTCTTTGCGGCCTGGCAGCTCAACCCGCTCTGCGCCGTGCTCGCTCCGGTGGCCCTGCTCTGGGTGCTGGGCTACAGCTATGCCAAGCGATTCACCCACTGGCCGCATCTCTGGCTCGGCCTCTCGCTGGCGATCGCACCGGTCGGTGGGTGGCTCGCGGTGGCCGGTGCGTGGAGCGAGCCGTGGTGGCTGCTCCTGCTGATCACCGTCGCGGTGATGACCTGGGTCGCCGGTTTTGACATCTTCTATGCGCTGCCCGACGAAGGATTCGACCGTGACCAGGGACTCCACAGCGCCGTCGTGCGACTGGGCGTGCCGCGCGCGATCCTGCTGGCCAAGCTCCTCCACGGGATCACGATCCCCGCTCTCGCGCTCTTCGGCTGGTTCGCCGGCTTCGGGATGTGGTATTTCGCCGGCGTCATCATCGCGGCCGCAATTCTCGCCTGGGAGCATCAGCTGGTGAGGCCGAATGATCTCTCGAAACTCGACGCCGCGTTCTTCACGATGAATGGGGTGATGAGCCTTACCGTTTGTACCTTCGCATTCATTGATAGGTTGACTGTTTGACGAGAGAAGTGAGAGGAGAAACGAGAGAAGAGGTGTCCCTCTCGGCCGTTTCCTCTCACCTCTCGCCTTTCTCTTCTCTCGCTGGTTGAAATGAAAGACCTTCCAATTGTATTTGCGGTGACAGGCGCCTCCGGCGCACCGTACGCCGTCCGGCTGCTCGAGATGCTTGCCCGCAACGGTGTCCCGACGGATCTCATCGTGTCGGGCCATGGCTGGCGGTTGCTCGAGACCGAATCGGGGATTGCCAATGAGGCGGCCCTGCGCGCCGCGACGGGCGGAAATTGGGAGAGCGTCACCGTCTATCCCGACAGCGATCGAGGCGCGAAGCCTGCCTCGGGCTCCTATCGCACCCGTGGCATGATCATCTGTCCCTGCTCGATGGGCACCGTCGCGGCGATTGCCGGGGGCACTTCACGTTCGCTGGTCGAGCGTGCGGCCGACGTGATGCTGAAGGAGCGACGCAAACTCGTGCTTGTCCCTCGTGAGACACCGCTCTCGCTGATCCATCTCCGCAATCTCACGGCAGTGACCGAGGCGGGTGCCGTGGTGATTCCTGCCGCTCCCGGCTTCTATCATCGTCCGGCGAGCATCGCCGACCTGGTGGACTTCATGGTGCAGCGGATGCTCGATCAACTGGGGCTCGATATTCCTCTTGGCCCCCGCTGGGGAGGCTGACGTGCGCCTGGGCATCATTGCCGACACCCACGGTCTCCTCCGACCCGAGGTGTTCGAGGTCTTCGCCGAGGTCGATCACATCCTCCATGCGGGGGACCTCGGGCCGCTGGACCTGCTCACCGAACTCGAGGCGATTGCGCCGGTCACTGCGGTGTTCGGCAACACCGACTCACCGGAAGTCCGCGCACGACTGCCGCGCGTTGCCCGGATTCAGCTGGATGGCTTCGATATCGTGGTCACCCACGGCGATCAGTTCGGCCGCGGTGTGCCCAGCGAAGAGCTGCATGTGGCGTTTCCCGATGCGGAGATCATCATCCACGGGCACACCCACGTGCCGAAGCTGGAATTGGTTGATGTGGTGGTAACGGTGATGAATCCTGGCGGTGCGGGGCCGCGCCGCTTCGACATCCCGGCGTCGGTGGGCATTCTCGAGCTCGAGCCGGGGATTCCGCCGCGCGGTCGTCTGGTGCCGCTCACCGCGGCCGACGAGGAGTAAGCGGAAGGGCGCTATCCCGGTGTGGTGAGCTGCGCTGCGATGACCCGGGAGAGCATGTTGAGGTCGTAGGGCTTCTGGATGACTTCGGAAAATCCGTCCGCGGCAAGCTCCTGCGGTGTGGTCCCGTCCACAAAACCTGACGCGAGCACGATCCGGAGATCCGGGCAGAGCGCGCGGATCTTACGACACGCTTCGCGACCAGTCATCCGCGGCATGTTGCCATCCATGATGACCAGGTCGAACGGGCTCGTCGCACCTGTCACCTGCTGCAGCGCATCCTCCCCGTCGGTTGCCACCGTCACTCCGTAGCCCAGGCGCTCGAGCATTCTCCCGCCGACCATCCGGATCAGTGGCTCATCATCGACGAGCAGGATGTGGCCCTTGCCGTGGGTCGGCCGATCGATCACCGGTTCGGGAGTCGTCACGGCGTTGGAGTGGATCGGCAGGTAGATCGTGATCGTGGTGCCTTCACCCATGGTGCTCTCCACGTCGATATGTCCCTGGTGAGAACGCACGGTGCCATAAACCATCGCGAGTCCGAGTCCGGTACCCTGGCCCGGGGGTTTGGTGGTGAAGAACGGCTCGAAGAGCCGCGCCAGTACGTCATTTGACATCCCGGTCCCCGTGTCGCGCACTTCGATGCCGACATACTCGGCGTCGAACAGGAGCCGCGGATTGCGCGCGAGAAACGCCGCGTCGGCCCGCAGCCGGTAGGTGCGGAACGAGAGTGTTCCACCGCCCGGCATCGCGTCGCGGGCGTTGATGGCGAGGTTGAGGAGCGCGTTGACCAGCTGGTTGTGATCGCAGTGGACGTTGACGGGCGGCGTTGACAGTTCGAGGCGGACATCGATGCGGCGATCGAGCGTGCGCTGCATCAGGGCGACGGCTTCGGTGATGACTCGATCGAGCGCGACTGGCCGGGCCTGGAGCGGTTCGTTGCGGGCAAACGCCAGCAGATTGCGGCTCAGCCCGGCGCCGCGCTCGGCCGCCGACCGGATCGACGCGGCGTCGTCGTGGATCGCCTGCGCACTCACGCCGGGCTCCTGCAGCATGTCGGCATAGCCGAGGATGGCGGTGAGGAGATTGTTGAAATCGTGCGCGATGCCGCCGGCGAGCCGGCCCACCGCCTCCATCTTCTGCGACTGGCGCAACTCCTCTTCCAGCAGTTTGCGGTCGGTCACATCCTGGACCACGGTGATCGCGAAGGAAGGTGCGCCCGGTGAGGTGACCATCGCCGAGGTGATGTTGGCCCACGCGATCGACCCATCCACGCGGATGTATCGCTTCTCCCGATGCATGATCGCGTTTTCGCCCCTGAAGAGACGGCCGGCCTCTTCGGCGTCGCCCGCCACGTCGTCCGGATGCGTGATCTCGGCGGTCGTGCGACCAACCAGCGCTTCGGGCGCGGTGCCGATGATCTTCGCGAAGGCCGGGTTGACCTGCAGGTAGCGTCCCTCGGTCGACACCTCCGCCATGCCGATCGCCGCCTGCTCGAAGGCGCCTCGATAGCGCGCCTCGCTCGTGGCGAGCGCCGCCTGCGCGCGCTGACGCTCGGTGATGTCACGCAGAAAGACGCTATACTCGGTTCCTTGTCCCGCCTCGTGCAGCGGGGTGATGGCGACCTCAACCGGCACCAGCGCCCCAGCGCGGGTGCGGGCCACCCGCTCGAGTCGCTGATTGATCGCTGGTGCGCCGAGCAGCGAGGGCGTGACGGCGAACTCGCCGGTGCCGGGGCTCACACTCAGCAACTGATCGAAGTTCTGGCCGACGGCGTCTACGCGACTCCAGCCCAGCACCTCGGTGGCCTGCGGATTCCACTCGCGCACGATTCCATCGGCGTCGATCACCACAACAGCATCGAGTGCGGCCTCGAGAATGCGACGCGTCCGCGCCGCGGTGCGCAACAGCGCGCGTTCCTCTTCCTCGGCCGCCCGCTGGCGGAGCAGCGCCGACATCCGGTTGAAGTGATGGGTCAGGCGGCCGAGTTCATCCTCCCTCGGAGCCGACAGCGTCACCGCGAGGTCGCCGTAGGCGATGCGCGCGAGGCCCAGATCGAGCGAGGCGAGGGGGGCGTACAGGCGACGGTGAAGAAAGAGGCCGACCACCACGAAGAGAATGCAGCCACCCACCATCCACAGCGCCACAAAGCGCGCGGCGGCCCGGGCCGTGTCTGCCAGCAGCATCTCATGCCGGTTCACGTTGCCAAGCGCGAGCATCGTGGCATTGGCAAGATCGGCCGCGAGGGGCGCGTCGAGAGTGTCGGCCTGCTTCATGAAGGCGGTCGCCGAGGGAATGTCGCCGAGCTCCATTGCCGCAATCGCCGCGAGCATCACCGAACCGAGATCGCCTTCGTGCGTGCCGGCACTGATGAGTGTCGCACGGAATTCGATGGGCACCCCTTCAGGCCAGGCCTGCGTGGTGAAGCCCCGCGGCGCTTCGAGCAGCGACTGGAGGCCGAGCCGATGCGCCTCAAGTGTGTCCTGTGGCCCTGGCCCCTTGGCGTCTCGTGTCACGCCGAGTAGTCGCCAGAGGTCGGTCATGATGCCATCGAGGTGCTCGGCGCGGCGCGAGCTTTCGCTGAATTCCTGGAGCACCGTGGCGCTTTGCTGCTGCAGGCGTTGCGCGGCGGGGCCGAGCCGGAAGGCCACGACGAACCCGACCACCGCGACATAGAGGAGTGCGAGAACGCCGATCGCGGAAAGCGTGAGTCGGAGCGAGGGTGCCCGACGCAGCATCCTGGGCCGGATCGCCGCGGTCAGGGGATCGCCTCGAGGGAGGGACGTACGAGGTGCAGCAGTGCGCGGCGCTCGGTATCGAAGCGGATCGGGCCGGTGACGCCGGCGAATGGTGGCCGTGTCCGACCCAGCGATGTCAGCCACTGGCGCACGGCCTGACGGTTGGCGCCGGCCTCGCGAGTGGCCGCGATCAGGAGCTGATAGGCATCGTAGTAGAGCGCATCGCTCGCATCAGGTGGGTGGCCCAGAAAACTCCCGGCCCGACTGGTGAAGTCGCGGTTCGACCCGTCTCCGTTCGAGGGATCCCAGAAGGTGACGGTGCCGAGCTTGGCGCGGAGGTCGCGTGGCAAGGCCTGCACTTCCGCTGAGTGGAGCGTGACGCCATCGCCGGACAGAAATTGCACCTCCGGCAACGCTTCGCTGATCGGGAGCATGAGACAACTCACCGTGTTGCTGCGGAGCGCGAGGACCACCACGTCAGGCCGATGTCGCGCCAGCGCCGCGAGCGCGGTTTCGCGATGGAGCGGAATCGCGAGACGATAGGAGCAGGGTCGATCGGGGACCCGGACTTCGTCCACCTGGGTGATTCCGCGGCGCCGCAACGCCGCACTCACCCCGTCGCGCAACCCGACGCCATACTCGTCGCCACCAAAGAGGATCAGTACCGACCGCGCTTTGAGCGAGTCGAGAGCGACATCCGCGAGAAATGCCCCTTCGACCGAGTCGTTGGGCACCATGCGGAAGGTCCATTCGCCGGCGCCGCTGAGTCGGCGACTCGTGCCCGTGGGAACGATCTGGGGGATGCCGGCAGGATTGTAGACGTTGGCGGCGAGGAGCGATTCCCGGCTCCCCGAGTGCCCCACCACGGCGACGATCCGGTCATTCGCGGCATAGGTCATCGCCTGCTCCGTCTCGCGACGGAGCCCCCCCGCGAGGCTCGCCGTCCAACGGACCACCTTGACGGAAGAGGCCAGATGGAGCGAGTCGAGCTCCCGATCCACGAAGTCGACGATGCTGGGGTGAACGACCGATCTCGGGTCGCCTGACCCGAGGAGTGCGGGGGCCTGCGTCCGGCAGGCAGTGGCGCCCAGGAGCGCCAGCAAAACAGCGGAGAGGCGACTCACGCTGTCAAAGCTACTCCCGAACTCCGCCCCCGGGTATGCGTTAGTTCGGGTCCGGCGCCGGTGCCTGCGCGAGTGGCCCTGCGCCAACGCCGGTAATCTTGCCGTTGCTGTCCAGGATCCAGCGAAGCACCAACTGGTCATCCGGGAAGTCACTGAAGAGACCGGCATGCCAGAACTGCGGCCGGCCATTTCGCCGCGTCATTTTCTCTTCGACAATCTTCGTCTCGACACCCGCTCGCTCGGCGATCTGGTTCATCATGCTTCGCAGGCCCTCGATCCCGCCGATATTCTCCACCGTCTCTGGTGCGAGTACCTGCAACAAGGAGTCGGCCTTGCCGGCCAGGAACCAGCGATTGTAGGTCTTGCCCAGCGCGAGGAAGTGCGCTTCCTGCTCGGGGGTGAGCTTCGGAACCGGCGCGGGAGCGGACTGCGCCGCGGCGGGTGCGGTAGTCTGGGCGGCGAGTGGCAGGGCGAACAACGTGATGCCGAGCAGTGTCGGCAAGCCACGAGCATTCATTGGAGAATCCGGGTTGGTTGACGCGGTCCTGACGAGTATGGCCGACAAAAGGTTTCGTTCTGAACCGCGACGCCCTCGCGGAAGTTCAGACCGGGATCGCGACGGCTTTCGAGATGCATCATGCGGATGTGCTGGTCGGGCCACGCGGGTCGTCCCACCTTCGGATCTTGCCAACGAGGACTTTCCTCGGCTTCACACGATCCGGAACCGCACCCTGAGGAACTCCAATGCATCGAACATTCTTCCTCGCTGCCGCTGTGGCGATCGTCGGCGTTGCCGCCCCGCTGGCAGCACAAACCACCTCTCCCGTCGTGCCGCAGAGTGACTTTGGCCCGCGACCCGGCCTCACCTTCGGCGGCAGCGGCATCTCGACCGACGCTGTCGAATCCAACTCCGCGGCCAACCAGGTTGCACTCGGCGGGGCCCATCTCTTCCTGTCGGCGACGCCACGCTTTGCCGACCCTGCGCTGACCAACAACGGCGCCGGCACCTTCTTCGCTCAGGCAGGAACCGATCTCAATCCGCCGAGCCCGCTCGATCCGTACGCCCTCTGGAATTTCGACTTTGCGATTACCGGCGACAATGTCGATGCCTGGACGTACCGGCTGTACTACGACTTCAATCCGGCGGCCAGCAATTTCGGTGACTATGGCTACGTCGCCGTGACGCCGACCCAGGATTCCTGGAACCTCGGGATGAATTTCCTCGGGACCGCCGTCGCAGGCATTGTGGTGCCGCCAACCTTCGCCGCGTTCAATCCGAATGCAGCGGGGGAGTACGGCTTCGCACTGGTCGCCTTCAACGGCAGCCAGGTGGAAGTGGGTCGTGCGGCGATTCTCGTCAACACGGCAGCCACTGATGTGGTGCCTGAGCCTGCAACGATGGGACTGCTGGCGATGGGCCTCGTCGGAATGGCGGGCGTCCGGCGCCGGAAGAAGACCATCCGGAGCTGAGTACCAGCAGCTAGCTCCAGGCCTCAAGGGGCTGAGTCCGGCGCCAGGCGTCAGGCCGGGTCCGGAACCAGCTCATCACCAGCAGCCGCTGGTGCAGTCGCTCCGCATCGACCCGTTCCCTGGGCGGTGCGGGGCGATTGCGTTCGGTGCGCACCACCGCCTCGAACGCCTCGCGCTCAATCGGCGAGACCGGATCGGGATAGCAGGCGCGCACTTCGCCCCCGACGATGATGTAGGCCCGCGCGTCGCCGTGCGCTCCCGGATCGCGGTAGACGAAGGTCAGCAGTTCGAGCGCGGTGCGTGCCCGGGTCGTCGCAGCGAGAAGCCACTCGAGTGACTCGAATTTCTCTCGCCACCGAAGTGCCCCCTCAAAATCGCCGGCATCGCTGCGCGTCGTCATTTCGGTGATCACCCGATCGACCGGTCGCACGCTGCGGCCATCGCAAAAGGCCGCGGCCATTTCCGCCTGCTCGCGGTAAGTCGACTCGACCACCAGGCCCGCACAGGGGCCGAGGCAGGTGCCGAACTCGAACCGGGGACACGCGGCACGTCGCGGCTCGGCGAAGAGGTCGCCCTGCTCGGCATAGAGCACCGGCATGTCGGCGCGGCAGTCGCGCAGGCCAAGGAGGTCGCTCAGAATCCGCGCGGCCTGGGTGGCCCGGCCCCGGGAGGGGATCGGTCCGTAAACCCGGCCGGGGTGACGCTCCGGCGAAGGGGTGGGAAGGAGGCGCGGGGCGGGCTCGTCGGTCAGCACCAGGAAGCCGTACTGCTTCGAACGATTCATCGCGACGTTGAATGTCGGGCGATGCTTCCGGATCAGCTTCAGCTCATTGAGCGCGGCGGCGAATTCGCTGGCTGCGTAATCGAAGGCGATATCGCTGGCCGCGTGCAGGATGCGCGCGGCCTTGTCGTGCGGATAATCGGCCCGGAAGTAGGAGAGCAGGCGAGTGCGCAATTGCTTCGCCTTGCCGACATACAGCACCCGGCCCGAGGCGTCGAGCATCCGGTAGGTCCCCGGTCGATCCTCGGCGAGCCGGCGGACCCGGAGTCGGAGCGCCTCGAGGTCGGCGGCGGGGAGGGCGAGTGCGAGGGAGGACACCCGGAAAAGATAGAGGAGAGAAGAGAGAGGAGAGAAGAGAGAGTCAGGGGCCGGGCATGCCCGGCCCTTGCTAGGTCTGGCATCTCCAGCAGAACACCGTCCCGCGGGCATCGATGTCGTGCGTGGCCGCGAGACGGGTGCCGCAGACCTTGCACGCCTCGCCCTCGCGGCCGTACACGAAGAGCTCGAGCTGGAAATTCCCTGGTTCCCCGGTGGTGGTGACGTAGTCCCGGAAGGAGGTGCCTTCGCTCGCGATGGCCGCCGCGAGGATGCGCTGCACGTGACCGTGGAGATCCCGGAGCTGGCTGGCAGGAACCCGGTTGGCCGCCTTCGAAGGATCGATCCCCGCGGCAAAGAGGGCCTCCGTGGCGTAGATGTTCCCGACACCAACGACCACCTTCTGGTCCATCAACACCTTCTTGATCGCGGCGCGAGATTTCCCCAGTCGCTTCGCAAAGATGTCGGCGGTGAAGTCGGGGTCGAGCGGCTCCGGGCCGAGGCGCGCGTCATAGCCGCTCCAGCCGGCATCGTCGAGCCAGCGCAGGGTGCCGATGCGGCGGACATCGCGATAGACCAGGATGGAACCGTCATCGAGATCGCACCGAAGGACGGCATAGTGCTGCTCTTCGGTCGAGAGCGGTCGCTCATAGACGAGGAGCGATCCGGTCATCCCAGGTTGCACCGCGAGAATGTTGGAGTCGGTCCGCACCAGTGCGTGCTTGGCGCGTCGATCGACGCCCGTGATCTCGCGACCAGGGAGTTCGCGCAGCAGCGTGGCCGCGCTCACGCCGTCGAGAATATTGTCGTGCGACAGCGCTGCGGTGGTGATCCGTCGGCCTGTGAGCCGGAGACGAAGTTGTCGGACGAGGGTTTCGACTTCGGGGAGTTCGGGCATCAGAGTCGAGAAGCGAGAGGCGAGAAGCGAGAAGCGAGAAGCGAGAAGCGCTTTCGGAAGATAAACCCCTCTAGCCAAGAGGAGTTTCCTCGCTTCTCGCTTCTCGCTTCTCGCTTCTCGCCTTTTCCCGCCACCCGATATCCCCTCGATACTGCTTCCCCTCGAACTCGATCAGCTCCGCGGCGTTCCGGCTCGCGGCCTGTGCGGCCGCAAATGTTTCCGCCACGGCCGTCACGGCGAGGACGCGACCACCGTTGGTCACCAGCACACCATCGTCGCGGAGCTTCGTGCCGGCGTGATAGACGGTGACGCCGGTCGGGAGCTCTGGGGGGATGGCGATCGGATCACCTTTGCGAGGGGTGTCGGGATATCCGGCTGCGGCAATGACCGTGGTGACTGCCGCCGCGTCGCGCAGCACGAGCTCTGGAAGCGCTTCGCCGCGCGCGGCCGCAACCAGCAGCGCAGTGAGGCCCGAGCGTACCAGCGGGAGCACGACTTCCGTCTCGGGGTCACCGAGTCGGCAGTTGAACTCCACCACGTTTGGCGTTCCATCCGGATGGAGCATCAGCCCGGCATAGAGCACACCACGGAAGGGTGCGCCGCGGCGTCCAAGCTCGGCGAGTGCCGGCAGCAGCACTTCCCGTTCGATCCGCGCGAGCACTTCGGGCGTGGCAATGGCGACCGGCGCGTAGGCGCCCATTCCACCGGTATTGGGGCCGTGGTCGCCTTCACCGAGTCGCTTGTGATCCTGCGCCGGCGGGAGAATGCGTACGTCGCGACCGTTGGTGACTGCCAGCACCGAGAGTTCCTCTCCCACCAGGAACGATTCGATCACCACCACGTCGCCGGCCTCGCCGAACTGACGATCGCCAAGCATGGCCTTCACCGTCTCACGCGCTTCGGCGCGCGTGGCACACACGACCGCGCCTTTGCCGGCGGCGAGCCCCGACGCCTTGACCACCAGTGGTTCAGCGTGGGCAGCCACATAGTCGAGGGCATCAGCGAGATCGCGGAAAGTGGCACTCGCAGCGGTCGGGATTCCCGCAGCGACCATCACATCCTTCGAGAACGCCTTCGACGCCTCGATTTGTGCTGCGGCCGCGCTCGGGCCGAAGACGGCGACGCCGGCAGCGCGCAGTCGATCGGCGAGCCCGAGTGCGAGGGGGACCTCGGGGCCAACCACGACCAGGTCGATCTCGAGCAAGGTCGCGGCGTCGGTGAGGCGGTCGAGATCGTCAGCCGCGATGGGGAGGTTGGTGGCCAACTGGGCCGTCCCCGGATTGCCCGGGGCGGCATAGAGCAGGTGGGACGGATCGTCAGCGGCGAGGGCGTGGACCAGTGCATGTTCGCGGCCCCCGCCGCCGACGATGAGCAACTTCACGCGGAGCCTTTCGCCCGCGCATCCTGATAGGCTTCCTTTGCCTTCTCGCCGGCACGCTTGGCGGCCGTCTTCAGATGGTCGAAGGTCTCCTTGAATTCCGACTTGTAGTGGGCCGCGGCCTCGCGCATGTCATCGCGCAACGGCCGCTCGGCCTCGGGCGAGCCGCGCCGCACATATTCGCCGCGAATGATCCGCTCGTACTCACCCGACTGCACCCAGCGCTGCACTTCCGCCGCGCGCACCACATTCATCGGGTGCGTCAGTGCCAGCGTCGCCACGATCTTGTAGACGATGTCGAGCCCTTCGTTGGAGGCCGCGTATTCATTGGCCTGCTGCATGAACGGCTCGAGATTGAGATCGCCCGGGCGAATGTTCGCGGTGTTGCCACCGCCAGCCATCTTCATGAACAGCCGCATCGTTGCCGCGAGATCCTGCGAACCCAGCAATCCCGCGCGATCCGCCGAGAGTTCGGATTTCCGCGACCACTCGAGGAACGCCATCTTCACCGGCAGCAGGATCAGGCTCGCGAGCACCGGCAGCACGCCGAGTGACACGACCAGCATGATCTCGGTGATGGTGCGATAGAGCGAATGTCCGCTCATCACGTGACCGAGTTCGTGCGCCAGCAGGACGCGCTGCTCATCGATGTCGAGCAGTTCGAGTGCCGAGCTGTGGATGACGATGAAGGGATTGTCGATACCGTATGCGCCGGCGTTGAAGATCGGCGTCTGGGTGACGTAGAGCTCGGGAATCACTTCCCAGCCGAAGGTCGAACAGTTCTCGACGTGCAATCCCCAGAGTGTCGGGAACTGGGTCGGCCCGACGCGCACCGCATTGCCCTGGAAGAGCAGCTGGATGCCGCGCTCACCACCAAGGACACCAAGAATCTTGCGGATGATTTCATCGACGCCGGGGATGGCGCGAAGTGATTGCAGTGCGGCGCGGTCGGCCGGATGCTCCCACGAAACGGCGGAGATTTCCGGCAAGGCAACGCGCGGACGGGCGGCTGGCAGTGAAGTCATCGCAAGCTCGAAAGTTGGGGACTCACAATCCTACGCAGCCGGCCCGGGATCTGTTTCACGATGCACCGTCAGGCCGACATCGCCTGATCGAGGTCGGTCATCAGGTCATCAATATCCTCGATGCCAACCGACAGCCGGACCAGCGAGTCGGTGAGCCCCATCTCGTCCCGCATCGCCTTCGGCACCGAGGCGTGGGTCATCGAGGCCGGGTGGCCCACCAGCGATTCGACCCCTCCGAGCGACTCGGCCAGCGAGAAGATCCTGGTGGCCTCGACCATCCGCTTCGCCTTGGCGACGTCGCCGAGCTCGATCGAGAGCATCCCGCCGAAGTCGCTCATCTGGCGGGTGGCGAGGGCATGCTGCGGGTGGTCGGCGAGTCCCGGGTAGTAGACACGGACCACGTCTTTCCGCTCGGAGAGCCACTGGGCGAGTCGCCGAGCGCTGGCGCAGTGGGCCTTCATCCGCAGCGGCAGCGTCTTGACGCCGCGGAGCGCGAGCCAGCAATCGAATGGCCCTGGCACGCCACCGGCGGCGTTCTGGAGGAAGCCGAGCTGTTCGCCAAGGTCATCGCGGCCGGTGATCAGGGCGCCGCCCACCATGTCCGAGTGGCCATTGAGGTACTTGGTGGTGGAGTGGAGCACGATATCGGCGCCGAACGAGAGCGGCCGCTGCAGAACCGGGGTCGCAAAGGTGTTGTCGACCACGAACAGGAGCCCCAGCGCCTGCGCCAGGTCGCCCACGGCACGCAGATCGGTGAGGAACATCATCGGATTCGTCGGCGTCTCGCAGAAGAGCATCTTCGTGGTGGGCCGCAGCGCACCCTCGATGTTCTTGATGTCGCGCATGTCGACGAAAGTGAACTCGAGGCCGAAGCGCTCATAAACGCGCTGCATCAACCGATGACTACCGCCGTAGATGTTGGCGCCCACCACGACGTGATCGCCCTTGTTGAGCAGCTTGAGGGTGGTATCGAGCGCCGCCAGCCCCGAGCCGAAGGCAAAGCCATGGGTCCCGCCTTCGAGGGCGGTGAGGCAGCGCTCCAGTGTCTCCCGAGTGGGGTTCTGGGTGCGGGCGTATTCGTAGCCCGCGTGGGGCGACCCGAGTGCGTCCTGGATGTAGGTGGACGTCTGGTAGATCGGAGGCATGACCGCACCCGCCAGCGGGTCGGGCTGGTGCCCGGCATGGACCGCCAGGGTACCGAGTCGATGAGCGGGATCTGTGTGTGCGAGTCGAGTCATGGTCGTGCCCGGCGAAAGGAGGCGGAAGGTTATGCCCCGCCTCAAGTTGGGGCAACCCGCTGATTGTCGGGACCGGCCGCCCCCGGTACTTTTTTCACGGATGGCCTCCCTGAACCCTGCTGCCCCCGGATCCGAGCCCGAGCGCATTCTCGTCGTCGACAACGACGAGTATGTGCGGCGCGTGCTGACCCGGGCACTGGCCATCGACGGCTACACCACGTTCGAGGCCGAGGGGACCGAGCCGGCACTCGCATTGCTTGAGGAACTCGGCGGCGTGCCGCTGGTCCTGAGCGACATCCACATGCCGGGTCGCGATGGCGTCGCCCTGCTGATGGATGTGATCGCCAAGTATCCCGATACCGCCGTGGTGATGCTCACCGGCGATGCCGACGTCGCCATGGCAGTCGAAAGTCTCAAACTCGGCGCGCTCGACTATCTCGCGAAGCCGGTGCTGGTTGAAGAACTGCAGCAGCGCGTCCGCCGGGCACTCGACAAGCGCCGGATGACAATCCAGTTCCGCAATCTCCAGAAGAATTACCAGGAAGATCTCGAGCGTCAGGTCAGCGAACTGTCGCGCAAGAACCAGCAGATGTTCCTTGCTCAGGTCCAGATGGCGGTCCGGATGCTCGAGGCCAAGGACCAGTACACTCGCGGTCATTCTCATCGGGTGGCGATGTACGCCGAGGCCACCGGTCGAATGCTCGGGCTGGACGAGGAGCTGGTGCAGCAGATTCGTCTCGGTGGTGAGCTGCACGACATCGGCAAGATCGGCACTCGCGACGCCGTGCTCAACAAGCCGGGCGCGCTCACCGAAGAGGAATTCGCCGAGATCCGGCGGCATACCACGGACGGGGAAGAGATGCTGTCGGTGTTGCGCGAGGATCATCCCGAGGTGTTGCACATCGTGCGCTGGCATCACGAACGTCTCGATGGCTCGGGATTCCCCGATGGCCTGCACGATGCCGACATCCCGATGACCGCGCGGATCGTCTCGGTGGTCGATGCGTTCGATGCGATGACCACCACCCGCGCCTACCGTGAGATGCGGAAGCCGGAACTGGCATTCGAGGAACTCGAACGCTTCCAGGGTATGCACTTTGATCCGACGGTGGTCAAGGCGTTCCGCGCGGCGTTCCCCGATTCCTCCCTGCTGCCCCTGCAAACGTGAGCCTTCGCTCCAGTCGCGAGATTGATTGCCAATGAGTGATACCCTGATGATTTCCGTGTCCGGGATGCGCGGACACGTGGGCACCGATCTTACCCCCGAACTGGTGGCGCGCCATGCGGCGGCACTCGGCGCGTGGGTTCGTTCGCGCGGTGGACACCGTGTCGTGCTCGGGCGCGATGCCCGCACCTCCGGGCCGATGTTCACCCTCGCCGCGACCGCCGGGTTCCAGTCGGTCGGCGTTGATGTGATCGACATCGGCGTCGCTCCGACACCCACCGTGCAGATGGCGGTCGAGCATCATCACGCCGGTGCCGGATTGATCATCACCGCGAGTCACAATCCGATCGAGTGGAATGCGCTCAAGTTTGTGGGACCGGATGGCATCTTCCTCGACGCCGACGCCGGTGCGGTGGTGCGTCGCCTTGCCGAGGACGGACCGGATCGGGCCGGTTGGGATACCATCGGCAAACTGCTGAGTGACCCGGACGCGATTGCCCGTCACCTCGACGCCGTGCTCGCGCTGCCGGTGATCGACGTGCCGTTGATTCGTTCGAAGCATTTCCACGTCGCGCTGGATTGTGTTCGTGGCGCCGGCGGGCCGACGATGCTGGCCCTCTTCGAGCGCCTCGGCGTGCGGGTGAGCGGCATCAACATGGAGTCCGATGGGCTGTTCCCGCGGGAGCCCGAGCCGATCCCCGAGAACCTCGGCGAGCTGGGGGCATTTGTGGTGAAGAGCGGCGCCGATCTGGGGATGGCCGTCGACCCCGATGTCGACCGCCTCGCCCTGGTCGATGAGACCGGTCATCCCATCGGTGAGGACTACACCCTCGCCCTCGCGGTCCGCGCCGTCCTGGCCCGGCAGCCGCAGGGAGCCGCTTCGCCCGCGGTCGTGGTCAACCTCTCCACCTCGCTGGTCGTGGAAGACGCGGCTCGGGACGGCGGGGCGCGATTCGTCCGGGCCCCCGTGGGCGAGGCCAACGTCGCTCGCGCTATCGTCGCGGAGGGCGCCGTCATTGGCGGAGAAGGGAATGGCGGGGTGATCCTGCCGGCCCTGCACGTGGGCCGCGATGCTCCGCTAGGGGCGGCCCTCATCTTGCAACAGCTGGCCGCGACGGGTCAGGGGCTGGCGGCGTTGGTGGCGGCCTCGCCGCGCTATGTCATCGTCAAGGCCAAGTCTCCGCGGGGCGGGGATCTCGAGGCGCGGTACGCCGCGCTGCGGGCGCTCTTCCCGGATGCCACGGCCGATACCCGCGACGGCCTGCGGCTCTCGTGGCCCGATCGCTGGCTTCACGTCCGTCCGTCCGGGACGGAGCCGATTGTTCGACTCATCGCCGAGGCGCCGACTGGTGCCGAGGCTGAAGCTCTGGTGGCGAAGGCCCGCGAGGCGCGCTGAACGCGTCTCGCCCGAGAGGAGAATCACGCGCATGTGCGGAATCGTCGGATACGTCGGACCACGGCAGGCTGCACCGATCCTGATGGAAGGGCTGCGTCGCATGGAGTACCGCGGCTATGACTCGGCCGGTATCGCGGTCCTCAACGGCGACATTCTCGACGTCCGCAAGGCCGCCGGCAAGCTTGGCGTGCTCGCCTCCGAGTTGGTGGGGAAAATGCCCATCGGCACGACCGGCATCGGCCACACGCGCTGGGCAACGCACGGTGGACCGACGACTCCCAACGCGCATCCGCATCTCGATCAGAGCGGCCGGATCGCCCTGATCCACAACGGCATCATCGAGAACGCACCCTCGATCAAGAAGGCGCTGCTGGCTCGCGGCCACACCTTCACGTCCGAAACCGATACCGAAGTCCTCGCGCATCTGGTGGGCGAGTTCTACGATGGCAACATCGAAGAAGCAGTCGCTGCGGCGCTCCGTGATGTGGATGGCGCCTACGGTATCGCCGTGATCTGCACCGAAGAGCCCGACACGCTGATCGCGGCGCGGAATGGTTCCCCGATCATCCTGGGCATTGGCGAAGGCGAGAATCTCGTTGCCTCCGATCAGTCGGCGCTGGTGGAACACACCCGCTCGGTGATCTATCTCGACAACGGCGAAATGGCCGTGGTGACTCCGGACGGCTATCGCGTCCGCACCCTGGCCACGCGCCAGGTCGACAAGCCGATCAACCAGATCGAATGGGACCTCGCCACGATCGAGCGCGGCGGCTACGAGCACTTCATGCTCAAGGAGATCTTCGAGCAGCCGGAGAGCCTCGCCAACACGATGCGCGGTCACCTGCTCGAGGAGAGCGGCAACGTCCGCGTCTTCGGGCTCAAGATTTCCGACGAGCAGGCCAAGGGGATCAAGCGGATCATCATCACCGCGTGCGGCACATCGTGGCATTCAGGACTGATCGGCAAGTACATGATCGAGGAACTCGCGCGAATCCCCACCGAGGTGGAGTACGCATCGGAGTTCCGCTATCGCAATCCGATCGTGGATGAGCACACGCTGGTCATCGCCATCTCGCAGTCGGGCGAGACCGCCGACACCCTGGCCGCGCTGACCGAGGCGAAGAGCCGTGGCGCGCGCACCGTGGGCCTCGTCAACGTGGTCGGCTCTACCATTGCCCGCGAAGTCGATGGCGGCCTCTTCCTCCGTTGCGGGCCGGAAGTCGGCGTCGCGAGCACCAAGGCGTTCACGTCGCAGGTCGCTGCGCTGGCGATGGTCACGCTCCGTTTTGCCCGGCTGCGCAGCATGTCGCTGCTCGACGGGCAGCGTTACGTCGCCGCGCTCAACAAGCTGCCGTCACAGATCGCCGAAATCCTGTCGCGTGCTGATGAAGTGAAGTTGCTCGCCGATCGCTTCGCCGATGCGACGAACGCCCTCTACCTGGGCCGCGGCGTGAACTTCCCGGCGGCGCTCGAAGGGGCGCTCAAGCTCAAGGAAATTTCCTACGTGCATGCCGAGGGATATCCGGCTGCCGAGATGAAGCACGGACCGATCGCGCTGATCGACGAGAACATGCCGGTCGTGGTCGTGGCGCCGCGCGATGCGGTGCACGCCAAGATCGTCTCGAATGTCCAGGAAGTGCGGGCCCGGGGCGGCAAGGTGATCGCGATCGTCAACGCGGGCGACGAGGAGATCTCACGCCTGGCGGAAGCGACCTTCATCGTGCCGGAGACGCTCGACCTGCTGACCCCGATCCTGACGGTGATTCCGTTGCAGTTGTTCTCGTATTACGTGGCGCTGCGCCGTGGCTGCAACGTCGACCAGCCACGGAACCTCGCGAAGAGCGTGACGGTCGAGTAGACAGCAGGTCGGCGAATGAAGTCGCCAGTCGACAGCGGTTCGTTCAATCCTTGTACCCTGCGAACACGATGGCTGCCGCAACGCCGAGCACGACGGGGACGAGCATTATCGTCGACATGATCGTTCTCGATTCGCCCCCGGCTTTCGCCCACCGGGTCGCGCCCGTCAGCACACTCCGCGGATAGCTCACCCGGCATTCAGGGGCACAACCTGAACGCGCGCCGATCGGGATCCCCGACACCGAGTCGGCGGTGGTCGCGACCCGCGTGAGCCGAACATTCTTTCCTTCCCAGGCAAACTGAATTACGTTCTCGGCCGGAAAAGTTGCCGGCGCGGGGTTCGGCATCGGAATCGTTCCGCCGCACCCCGCAAGCCAGAGCACGATCAACGCTCCGGATAAGGTGCGACGCGTCACGCCGATCATTTTGGTGCGCTCTTCAGCACATCAATTCCTGCCTTCATGCTCGCCGCAAAACCCTGAGGATAGGCCGTACCGCTGAGGTCGGAATCGGTGTTGACCACGCCGATGATGCTGGTGCGCCGATCGGGGTCGAGATAGAAGAAGGCGCGGAACCCCGCCTGGCTCCCGGTATGCCCGACGAAGCGCCGGTCGCCCTCGTGCTGCAGGAAAAACGACATCCCCATCGCTTCGCTCCCCGCGGGGACGATCTGGGTCCACATGGTCTCGATCGAGCGCCGCGGCAGAATTCCTTCGTAGAGCGCGCGATGCACGCTGTCGCCCGGTGCCGCGCCCATCAGGAAACCGGCCCACTTGGCGATATCGCCGATCGGGGCGTTCCAGCCGCCATTCGGAATCGTGATGCCCGGGTCGAAGTCACGTCCGTTCGCCTTGACCGATCCGTCCTTCTGCACCGTGTAGTTGTTGGAGCGCCAGCGCGCGAGATGGTTCGGCGTGGCGCCGAAGTACGAGGTAGTGATGCCCAGCGGCGCAAAGAGATTCTTGGCGACATACGCCTCCCACGGATCGCCGCTGACCTGCTCGACGATCCGTGCGAGATAGATGAACGCGGGATTGCTGTATCCATATCGCGAGCCGGGCGCGAACTGGAGCTTCGAGTACGGCATCATCGCGACCAGCTGCGACCACTCGGTCGGCTCGAATGGTTCCCACGGCTCACCCTTGCCCCACGGCCAGGTGGGATTCTGGAATCCCGAGGAGTGCGACATCAGCATCCGCACCGTGATCTGGTCGATCGGCCCATAGTCGCTGTGTACTCGGCGCAATTCGGGAATCCACTTCACGATCGGATCGTCGAGCGAGACCTTGCCGCGTTCGACCTGCTGCATCAGCGCGATCGCGGTCAACGTCTTGGTGATCGAGCCCCAGTGCCAGATGGTCGGTGTTTCCGCGGTCTCGTGGCGATCGCGATCGCCGCTGCCGATATAGTGTTCGGCGACCACCTTGCCGTCGCGGACGAATGCGAGCCCGCCACCCACGATATGGCTCGCGGCGACGAAGGAATCGAGCGCCTGGGTGGCCGCAGGCCACGCATCGGGGAGCGGCATGGTCGGCTTCTGGCGCTGGGCGCCGAGCGAGATGGGGAGCAGGGCAAGTGCGACAACAAGGCGGCGCATCGGCTGTCCTCGAATGGAGTGGGATCCACTGCAAGATCCGCTCAGCGGCGGTTGTCGGCAAGCGTGACCCCGAGCAGGAGCGCGGCCCGGTAGCCGGTCTGGCCGCGATACCCCTCGGGCAGTTCGCTCTCACGGAAGAGCGATTGCCCGGCAACTCCCTCGCCGCGCACCAGTGCGCTCCACCGTCCCGCGAGCGGCAGGTCGAGTTCCAGCGAAGCCCGGGCGGCAGCGCGCCAGCGTGCCTCGCCATCCGCCACTGCGAACGACCAGCGCTCATAGACTGCGCCGGCACCGGCGTGCAGGGACGCGCCTGCTGCCGCGACGAGAACCCGGTGCGACAGCTCGGCACCAAGTCCCCACGCCGAGAGTGCGCCGCGCGTCACCACCGACGCGCTCACGCCCCGGACCGCCAGGTCGCTGGTAATCCGGTGTCCCTCGACCCCGATCCGCCATGCGCCATGCGCGCGTGCCACGCCGGCAACCCAGTTCACCGGATGGTCGGGGAGGATCGACGGCTGGTCGGGGTCGATACTGTCACGCGAATGCCCCGCCGTCGCGGCTGGCCCCGCAGCGAGGGAAAACCGCCACTGTGCAGCGAGCGGCGGGGTGACGCCAACCGCGAGAAGAAAGAGCAGGGCAGGGCGCATGGTGACCTCGGTGAAGGAGTGGGTGGGATGATCATTTCCCGCGCTCAACCCACCCTCAAATCGCCCTTGTTACCTTTTGGCCCATGCGAATCGTGCTCCAGCGGGTGAGCGAGGCGAGTGTGCGGATCGGCGGTGAGGTCGCGGGTGCGATCGGCTGCGGCTTCCTGCTGCTGGTGGGGTTCAGCCCATCCGACACCGAGACCGAAGTGGCGTGGCTCGCCGAGAAGGTTGTCGGGCTGCGGCTCTTTGGTGACGGCGATGGAAAAATGAATCTCGATCTGGCTGCTGTCGGTGGCGCGCTGCTCGTGGTGTCGCAATTCACGCTCTATGGCGACGCCGCCAAGGGGCGACGGCCATCGTTCATCGACGCGGCACGGCCGGAAATCGCCATTCCGCTCTACCAGCACTTCCTCGACCTGTTGCGCGCCAGCGGCGTGATGGTGGCCACCGGGGAATTCGGTGCCGACATGCAGGTCGCCCTGATCAACGACGGGCCCGTGACCCTGATTCTGGAGCGCAACGCCTCGTGATGCCGACCCTCGTGCTCGCCTCGGCCTCGCCGCGGCGCAAGCAACTGCTCGAAATGCTCCGGCTCCCGATCCTGGTGATGCCTGCCGATGTGCAGGAGATCCCGCTGCCTCGCGAGAAGCCGCTCAACTATTCGCGGCGACTCGCGCGCGACAAGGCGAGAACGGTGCCCGGTCGGCTCGTGCTCGGCGCCGACACGATCGTTGTGCTCGATGATCAGATTCTCGAGAAGCCGGCGGATGACGCCGATGCGCTACGGATGCTCATGGCGCTTCAGGGACGCAGCCACACCGTGGTCACATCGATCTGCCTGCTCGCCGATGGCCGTCAGTTCGATGCCGTCGACCAGACGCAGGTGACCTTCCGCGCCGCCGATGAAGCCTTCCTGCGGCACTACGTCGCGACCGGCGAGCCGCACGACAAGGCCGGTTCCTATGGCATTCAGGGATGGGGCGCGGCGCTGGTGGAGCGCATCGACGGCGATTTCTTCAGTGTGATGGGACTGCCGGTGCGGCTGGTGCTGCAGTTGCTCGAAGAGGCGGGGTATCCCTACCACTTCGGCGCCTGAGCTACGTCAGGGCGTCTCGCTCGCCAATCGAAGTGCGCGCAGCACCGCGCCCGCCTTCGCTTCGGTTTCCAGGAATTCCATCTGCGGCACCGAGTCGGCCACGATCCCGGCACCGGCCTGCACATAGGCGTGACCACCGGTGAACGCGACCGTCCGGATCGCGATCGCGGTGTCCATCGTGCGCGCGCCGAAGCCGACATAGCCCACGGCGCCTGCGTACGGCCCGCGTCGCGTCGGTTCGAAGGAATCGATGATCTGCATCGCGCGCACTTTGGGAGCGCCGCTCACCGTTCCGGCGGGGAACGCGGCCGCGAACGCATCGAGGGCGTCGAGCTCAGGTCGCAGCGCCCCGCGCACCTCACTCACCAGATGCATCACCTGCGAGTAGCGCTCGACCACCATCTGTGCCACCACTCGCACCGTGCCGTACTGCGCGACTCGCCCCACATCGTTCCGGCCGAGATCGACCAGCATCAGATGCTCGGCGCATTCCTTCGGATCGGCTCGGAGTTCGGCTTCCATCTCGGCATCGTGCGCGGCATCTCGCCCACGCGGGCGCGTCCCGGCAATGGGCCGGACGGTGACCTCCTCGTGTTCGACGCGCACCAGCACTTCGGGTGACGCGCCAGCGAGGGTGAGCTCGCCGAGCCGGAGGTAGTAGCAGTACGGCGCCGGATTCAGGGCGCGCAGGAAGCGATAGGTCCGGAATGGCTCGGGCGCCGGCGTCACGTCCATTCGGCGCGAGAGTACGATCTGGAAGGCATCGCCCGCGGCGATATGCTCCTGACAGCGCGCGACATCACGGCGGTAGCTGTCGTCAGGATAGACCGTGGTGGCAGCGGCAGGGAGGCGCTCGACCGGAATCGGCAGCGGTGCCAGCGCATTCGGTTCGGCGAGCCGCGCGAGCCAGGCGGTCGCCTTGGCATCGGCAGCTTCGATTCGCTGCTGCAGCGCCGCGTCATCGAGCCCTGCAACCACGCTCACATTCGCAACCACGATCGCGCGATGAAAAAGATTGTCGAGCACGAGGAGCGTGTCAACGATCATCGCCACGGCATCGGGAAGAGCTCGATCGTCGGAGGGCGCATCGGGGAGGTGCTCGAGCGTGCGCACAACGTCGTAGCCCCAGAATCCGACGGCACCGCCGGTGAAACGCGGCAGCCCCGGCACATCCAGCGCCCGGTCGAGCCGCAGCAAGTCGGCGAGATGTGTCAGGGGCGGTGCATGGCCGTCGGCGGTCCACTCACCGCCAGCGGCGAGGCGCTCCACCGCGCTGCCATGATAGCGGAACACCGCCTCGGGTTCGGTCGCGAGAAAGGAGTACCGCGCCCAGCGCTCGCCACCTTCGAGCGATTCGAGCAGAAAGCCGTACTCGCCGCGATGCAGTTTGGCGAAGGCCGAGACCGGCGTGTCGCCATCGAGCACGACTTCCCGTACCAGCGGCACCCGGGTGAAGCCGGCATCGGCTGCGGCGCGGCAGCGCGCCACTTCGGCACGCATCACGCCCGACACCATGGCGCTCATCGACGCGCTGCCAGCAACCAGACGCCCTTGCCAGTCACGGTGAAGCGGAGCATGTCGGCCGCCGGCCGTTCGGTGACCACGAACTGGAGCTGGTCGGCGCCGAGCTGGTGCGCTGCGGCCATATTCTGCTCGAAGAGCGCCGGCGTCGCGTATTTGGCGACCGCTTCGCTCGGTTCCTGGAAATGGGTGGCATAGGAGAACGTGAGTCGAATGCCGGGGCTGAGCGAATCCGTGCTCAGCAGTTCGACGCCATACCGGCCAGCCGACACTGCGAGCCGCACGGTGACGCTATCTCCGGGTGCCTTGCGGGTGCTGTCGGGCGGCACCTCGATGATCGCGAAGATGGCATTGTCGGGCGCGCCGTGGCGCATCACGATGGTGCGACCGAAGCGGGCGCTGTACTTCACGATCGTATCGGGTGGTGATGCGCCCGACCGCTCCAGGACCCAGACCGCGCTCACCCCGACCGGTGGTCCGGGGTCGACCTTCGCCGTGCTGCTCCCGCCCGGATTGATGAACTGGTTGCCGTGGCCGCAGGCGCCAAGCAGGAGCAGCAGGGCGACGCCTATCTTCCCGGGATGCGCCCACTGCTGACGCTGCTGCTGCTGACCCAGACTGCCCCGCTCGTTGCCCAGGAAAGCTGGCGTTCGGGCAACGACCTCGAGCTGGTCCGCCGGGCCGTGGCCCATCGGCTCTCGCGGGACGCGGACACCCTGCTTTCCGCCTGGCAGGCTACGGCGCGGGGGATGGTACGGTTCGCATCGGAGGTCGATCACGGCAGTGGGCCAGTTGAACGGGTGATCAGGGCGGACGAGCTGCGAGTCGAAGTGTACGGGGAAGCCCCGAACCGGAGCAAGCAGATTGTCGTCGCCTGGCGCGACACCTCGTTCCTCCCCAACCGCGTCAGGTACCATCGCGACCACCTGGGCATCGTCGCCAACGACTTCGGCGGTGTGATTCGCCTCGGCGATGGCGACGAAGTGCGCGATCTCATCCATCCGCTCTCGCCCGCCGGACTTGGCCACTACCAGTTCCGGCTCGGCGACACGCTGACCCTCGCGGCGGCCAAGGGCGTGGTGCGGGTCGTCGCCGTGGAGGTCCGACCGGTCGATCGGGCATCATCTGCCGCAGTAGGGACGCTCTACCTCGATGTCGATCGTGCCGCTTTGGTACGCTTTCGTTTCACCTTCACGCCGGCATCGTATCGCGACCCCACGGTGGAGAACATCACCGTCACGCTCGAGAACGCGCTGCAAGAGAACGCGCGCTGGTTGCCGTGGCGACAGTCGATCGTGATTCGCCGCGGGTCACCATTGCTCGATTTACCGGTGCGAACGGTGCTGCGGGCTGACTGGTCATTGAGCGATTACACCCTCGGCGTGACCCACCCCGCCACCCGGTTCACGGGTCCCCTTGTCGCTGGGCTGCGTGGCCCAGCGCCCGATACCACCTGGGGTGCCCCACTCGCGCTCCGCCTTGACCTGCTCCCCGCCACCGCGGCCGATGTGGCCGAAGCCGAATCCGAGGCGATGCGCGCCCTTGGCGGCCGGTTGATTGATGGGCTGCCCGGCACACGGCTCGCGGCGCGAGGCGTCAGTGAACTCGTCCACGTCAATCGGGTGGAAGGGGTCACCCTCGAACTCGGCGCCCGCGTCTCTGCGGGCAGGGGAATCACGGCGCGGGCGCATGGTGGCTTCGGATTCAGCGACCTGCGGGCCGTTGGACGTCTCTCACTCGAGAAAACATTCGGCACCTCTCGCCTCTCGCTCGCTGCCGAACGAACCATCGCGGACATCGCTGCCGCACCCGTGATCAGCGGTGCACTCAACAGCATCCGCACCGCGCTTCACGGCGACGACCTTGGTGATTACGTCATGCTCGAACGACTCAGGATGAGTCTGTCTTTTCCAGCAGGGAGCACGCGCATCGACCTCTCCGCGGCCGAACAATGGTCGACGTCGGTGGCGACCGAATTCTCGCCGATTGCCGGTAGCATCGCGCCGAACCCGAGCCTCGGTGCCGGTCGGGCAACGGTGCTCGCGGGGTCGGTCCGTCGGCGGGCCGTCGACGGCGACGGCTGGACGCTCGATGTCGAGGCAGGTTCGGGCGATCGCGACTGGGTGAGGACGGCGTTCGATGGGCGAACCAGCATGGCGCTCGGCGGTGGTGCGCTCCAACTCCACCTGCTGGGAGGATTCGGTACCGGCGAACTCCCCGGCTACCGTACCTTCGTCGCCGGTGGACGCGGCACCCTCCCGGGACTTCCGTTTCGCGGGTTGGGGGGCCGTCGGTTGGCGCTCGTCGACCTGGGGTGGGCACGACCGATCGGAATGCCGAGCCCCCCGATTCCCAACGCCCGGCGGATTCCGTTGCCAAGCGCGCTCGGGCCCTTCGTGGCGGCCGCGATTGCCGGTGGCGGCCCGGCGGTGATCGGCCAGCCCACCGGGCGGATCGAGCCGGTGGCTGGTCTGCGGCTCGACCTCTGGGGGCCGCTCCTGCGAATCGAAGCCGGGGTCGCGTTGCGCACAGGTCACGTGGGGATCACGCTCGACGTGCATCCTGACTGGTGGCCCGTGCTCTAGCGGCAATCCGTGCCGCCCGAAGTGGCTCCAAGTGCCGGAGCGGCATAGATTTCCGCCAGATTCCCCGGTGCGACCCCGACCCCCGACGAGGGTGCGCGTGACGACCTACAACGACGAATGGCTTGCGGCGATTCTGGGCCCCCTGCTTCCTCCGGGCGCCCTCGATCGGATCCGCACTGGAGGCGACAACAAGAGCACACTCTGGGAGCGCCTGCTCGACTCCCGCCTGTTGCCCGAGGCGGAAGTCCTGACGGCGCTGTCGATGCGTTGTCGCCTGCCGATCGCCGAGCTGAGCGATTCCAGCGACGCGGCACGTGACGCCCTCCCCGCGGGACTCGCGCGCCGGTACGGGGTGGTCCCGCTCCGCGTCAACGATGCGCTCCTCGAAGTCGCCACCGCGAATCCGTTCGATGTCGGAGCCGAGCAAGCGCTCGCCTTCGCCACCGGACGTGAAGTGCGGATGGCGTTGGCCTCGCCGCCGCGAATTCGTGAGAAGCTCAACCAGATCTACGGCGCCGAGGCGCCCGAGCATCACGTTGCCGATCTGCTGCTGGGGATGGAAGGGAATTCCGTCACCGAGCTCTCCGAGCAGGATGTCGAAGACGCCGAGCTGCTCATTTCGGAAGCGAGTTCCCGGCCGATCATCAAGCTCGTGAATGTGCTGCTCGACGATGGCATCACCAGCCGCGCCAGCGACATCCACGTGGAGTCGGCCGAACTGGCGGTGATGGTCCGCTATCGTATTGACGGCGTACTGCGTCAGGCGATGACGATTCCGCGCAAGGCGGGGCTGCCGCTGATCTCGCGGATCAAGATCATGTCGGGCCTCGACATCGCCGACCGGCTCCGGCCACAGGACGGTCGCGCTCGAGTGGCCGTCAACGGCCACCCCGTCGATCTGCGCATTTCGACGCTTCCCGCCACCCACGGCGAGAAGGTCGTCATCCGTATCCTGAATTCCCAGTCGACGACGCTCGCGCTTCAGGCACTCGGGCTCTATCCCGAAGAGCAGGCGCTGATGCGCATGTTGCTTGGTCACAAGGAAGGCGTGCTGCTGGTGACCGGGCCGACCGGTTCCGGCAAGACGACGACGCTCTACTCCTGCATCCGCGAGATCCAGAGCGAGGGCGTCAACATCGTCACCGTCGAAGATCCGGTGGAATACCGGCTCGGCGCCAACATCGTGCAGGTGCAGACCAACGAGAAGACCGGCCTCACTTTCGCCACGGCGTTGCGCTCGATCCTGCGTCAGGATCCCGACGTGGTGCTGGTGGGCGAAATTCGCGATGTCGAGACGGCGCAAGTCGCCGTGCAGGCATCGCTCACCGGTCACCTGGTGCTCTCCACGCTGCACACCAACGACGCGCCGAATACCATCACGCGCCTCGTCGACATGGGGCTCGAGGCCTTCAAGATTGGTGCGGCCCTTCGCGGCGTGCTGGCGCAGCGGCTCATGCGCCGGCTCTGCCCGATCTGCCGCATTCGTCAGCCATGGTCCGAGTTGCCGACCCGGATCCAGCGCTTTGTGCCCGAGACGGCCGAGCTCTGGAAGCCGGTTGGCTGCGGCCAGTGTACCCAGACGGGATATCGCGGTCGCTTCTCGGTGGTCGAGATTCTGGTGGTCACGCCTGATATCGAGCGGATCATCGGTGCCAACGGCACCGCCAACCAGATCGCCGCTGCGGCGCGCGCCGCCGGCATGGGCACACTCTTCGACTGCGGCCTGCGGCACGTGCTCGATGGCCACACGTCGGTCGACGAGCTGCTCCGCGTCACCGATATTCCCAACGACGGCAACCTGCCGCTGCGCACGATTCTGGAGCCGGTCGCGGCTGCCGCGGTACCCGCAGCCGCCCCGCTCACCTTCCAGTCCGCCGAGGAATTGCTCGAAGGACTCGAACTGCTCGATGACACCGGCACCCATGCGGTCCAGAAGCCCAAGTCGAAGGGGACCATCCTCCTCGTCGAGGACGAGGACACCCTGCGTCGGGTCATGCGCGACCTGCTCGAGCAGGAGGGCTACACCATATGCGAGGCGCGCGACGGCGTCGAGGCGCTCGAGCAGGTCGATCGCCACAATCCCGACCTGATGCTCCTTGACCTGAACCTGCCCAATGTCGATGGCTACAGCGTCCTGGCGCAGTTGCGCTCACGGCCCGCCACCATCGACCTGCCGATTCTCGTGCTCTCGGCGCGTGGCGATGAAGACAACGAAGTCCGCGTGCTCCGCCTCGGCGCAACCGATTTTCTCACCAAACCTTTCCGGCCCCGCGCGCTCTCTGCGCGACTCGAGGCCACTCTTGCCAGGCGACGACCGTGACCAACGTGCAGGTCGAGGAACCCACCGAAGGACTGCGGCTGATCAAGCCGAGCGTGCGGACCCAACCCGCCTATGCGCTCGAGGCCCCGGTGGCCGCGCGGAAACTCAACCAGAACGAAGCCCCCGACGATTTCGCTGACGCCTTGAAGCGCGAGGTGCTCGAACGCGTGCTCGCGCGCCCGTGGCATCGCTATCCCGAGTTCACGCCGCGCACGCTCAGCGCCCGGCTCGCGGAACACTATGGCTGGGATGCCGACGGCTTGCTCGTGGGCAACGGCTCGAACGAACTGATTCAGGCGACGATGGCGGTCTCGATCGAGCGCGACGATGTCGTGGTCGCGCCGGCCCCGACCTTCTCGCTCTACCGACTGCTCACGTCGGTCTTCGGCGGGCGGTATGTCGGCGTGCCGTTCGCCTCGGGCTTTCGCTACGACATCGATCGCCTGATCCGTACCGCCCAGCGCGACGAAGCGAAGCTGCTGGTGCTCAACACGCCCAACAATCCCACCGGCTCGGCGCTGCGCCGCGAGGACGTCGAGCGGGCGCTCGCCGAAACCGAGGGCTTCGTGGTCTGCGACGAGGCCTACATCGAGTTCGGTGGTGAGAGCGCGATCCCCCTGCTGGCGACGAATTCCCGACTGGTGGTGCTGCGGACCTTCTCCAAGGCGCTCGGCCTCGCCGGAATGCGCTTCGGCGTCGCGCTGGCGCAACCCGCCGTCGCGCGCGAGATCGCCAAGGCGAAGCTGCCCTACAACGTCAACGTGGTGACCCTTGAGGCGGCCGAAGTGGCGCTCGAGCATCGCGAGCGGATCGATCAGCGGGTGGCCGAGGTCGTTGCGGCCCGGACCCGGCTGCTGCAGGCACTGCGCAACATCCCCGGACTCACGGCGTTCGAGAGCGCGGCGAACTTCGTGGTGATCCGCTGCGAATCGCGTCCTGCCAGGGCGGTGTTCCACACGCTGCATCACGACTTCGGGATTCTCGTCCGCGACGTGTCGGGCGGAGTAGATCTCGGGGAGTGCCTGCGCATTTCGATCGGGCGGGAGGATGACGTCGACGCCGTCATTGCCGCATTGATGACCATTTTCGGGGGGGCGGCATGAGTCGCGAAGCAACGGTGGAACGGATCACGGCCGAGACGGAGCTGCGGCTGCGCTTCGACCTCGATGGCACCGGTGAGGCCTCGATCGAGACTGGCATCGGCTTCTTCGACCACATGCTCGGCGCCTTCGCACGGCACGGCATCTTCAACCTCGTCGTCCACGCCGAAGGGGATCTGCACGTCGATGGCCACCACACCGTGGAGGACACCGGCATCGCACTCGGTCAGGCCATTGCGGGCGCCCTCGGCGATCGCCGCGGCATCTGTCGCTATGGCGAAGCGACGATTCCACTCGATGAGGCCCTGGTCCGTGTCGTGGTGGATTGCTCCGGTCGGCCCTTCCTGGCCTGGGATGCCAATCCGCCGGCGTGGCAGATGCTCGGGGAATTCGACGTCGCACTCGCGCCGGAATTCTTCCGTGCAGTTGCCGTGCATGCCGGGCTCACGCTGCACATCGACCTGATTCGCGGCACCAACGCGCACCACATCGTCGAGGCCACCTTCAAGGCCTTCGCGCGCGCGCTCGATGCCGCCACCACGATTGACCCTCGCGTGACCGACGTTCCGTCCACCAAGGGCATGCTGTGATCGCTGTGGTGGACTACGGCGTCAACAATCTCGCGTCGGTGGTGCGGGCGTTCGCCGCTGTGGGACATCCCGCGACGCTTACCGCCGATCCCGAGGTCGTCCGTCGCGCCGATCGCGTCGTGTTGCCCGGGGTCGGCAACTTCGGCCGCGCTGCGGTCACGCTCCGGGTCACCGGTCTCGGCGATGCCGTGCGCGAACAGGCCGCGGCAGGCCGGCCCGTGCTTGGCATCTGCCTCGGGCAGCAACTCTTCTTCGCCGAGAGTGAAGAGGCACCCGGGGCACACGGTCTCGGCATTCTTCCGGGGCGAGTGGCGCGGTTCACCACGTCACTGCACGTGCCGCACGTCGGTTGGGCGGAAGTGTTGGCCACCACGGCAGGCGAGGCACATCCGGTGATCGGACCGCTGCTGGGCACGAGCGGCGCCTTCTACTATCACGTCCATTCGTTTCATCCCGCCGACCTTCCCGACAGCGCCATACTTGCCACTGCCGACTACGATGGCCGCTTCCCCACCATCGTGGGGCAGGGAAGTGTCCTAGGCACGCAATTCCATCCCGAGAAGTCGCAGGATGCCGGTCTCGCGCTCGTGAAGGCGTTTGCGGAATGGACGCCGTGAGCGGCCGATGCTAGCGCGCCGGATCATCCCCTGTCTCGATGTGGCCGATGGTCGCGTCGTGAAGGGGATTCACTTCGAAGGGCTCCGGGATGCCGGCGATCCGGTGGAGCAGGCCACACGCTACGATCGCGAAGGCGCCGATGAACTGGTGTTCCTCGACATCGCGGCGAGCTATCAGGCGCGGAGCACCACGCTTGCGATGGTCGAGCGCGTGGCCGAGACACTCTTCATCCCGTTCACGGTGGGCGGCGGAATCCGGTCGGTCGACGATGCCGGGGCCGCCCTTCGGGCCGGTGCCGACAAGGTCGCCGTGAACACCGCCGCGGTGCGCGATCCTGATCTGGTATCGCGGCTCGCCGACGCGTACGGCACGCAATGTGTGGTGGCGGCGGTGGATGTGCGCTGGGCGAACGATCGCTGGGCGGTGATGGTGACGGGTGGGCGCGATGCCACGCCGCTCGAGGCGATCAGCTGGATCGCCGAGCTCGAGCATCGTGGCGCCGGCGAGATTCTGCTAACCTCGATGGATCGCGACGGCACCCGCAGCGGGTATGACCTGCGCCTCACCACGGCCGCGGCACACGCGGTCGACATCCCCATCATTGCCTCGGGCGGTGCCGGCTCATTCGAGCACCTGGCACAAGCACTTGAGGCCGGAGCACACGGCGTGCTCGCGGCCTCGATCTTCCACTTCGACAACCAGACCATTGCTGGCGCGAGAAGCTATCTGCGCGAGCGCGGCATCCCCGTTCGACCCTGAACGCCAGGTCAGAAGTCGTTGGCGTAGCTCAGGAACTTCATTTTCCCACTTCGCTCCACAATCGTTCCGAAGAGTTGCCGCGTCACGGTGCTGTCGTTGACGCGGTATTTCATGCTGCACGGGCCCCAGAGCGCAGTGGGTCCGTGCAGCATCTGCAGGGTATCCCGCTGGCAGCTGAGGGCGATGAATGCCAGGGTTTTCCCGCGGTGCCGTTGTAGCGCCCGCGAAATTCCTTTGGAATTTGCCTGGGTGATCTGGCGCCAGAAAAGTGCCGGGTCGAGCTCGTACGGTGGTGCGGCGTAGCGGTGATCCGGGAAGATCACCCAGGCGAACTCGCTTCGTGATATGGCCAGTGATGCCAGGGTGGCGGTATCACCCCGCGCGAGCGCAGCAAGAAAGGTCCGGGCGAGCGCGTCACGACTACCGATGGAACTCGCGATGGTCGCCGTCGAGTCGGTGCCGATGCGAAAGCGGCGCTCATACTCCGCCATCGGAAAGATGGAATCGACCACGTCTCCCGGCTTGCGCCAGGAGACGGAGTCGGTGGTGGCGAGCGCTGCCGTGCCAGCCTTTCCAGAGCAGGCAGCGCCGAGGAGCATCAACAGAAGCAGAGCGCGGTGGGTCACGATTCGCTTCAGTTCCGGCTGTAGCTGGTCCAACCTTCCCACCACTTGGTGCCGGTCGGATCGGCGGCGCCGCGGTAGACCGTCGGCACGATGACGTTGCCGGCACGGGTCGCCAGATCGCCGGTCCCGATGAAGCTGCTCAGGCCGCCCGTCCGCGCCGTCGAGGCCGCCGAGAGGGACCAGTCGAAGTCGGCAGCTGACTGGGGCGTGGCCGGCAGCTTGACGAAGAGCGCCGCCGCGGTTCCGGCAAGATCGAGCGTGTTGTTGGTCGCGGCAAGGTCCGTGGTCTGCTGACCCGCCTGCAGCGCCAGCGGCGTCTCGACGATCAAGTTGTTGCGGATCGAGAGCAACCCTGCCGTCTCTCGCGCCTTGCTCTGGGCATCACGATAGCCGATCGCCGCGCTCGGCCAGCGCGCGAAGATGCCGTTGATGTAGTGGCCGCCAGTGCCGCGGCGAAGAATCGCGCCATAGCCGCCCGCCGTCGGTACGACGCCAGGCCCAGTGCCAACGAGGGTGAAGTTTGCCATTGTGGGCACGGTAAACGGCGCAGTGTCGAAGCCATTGTCGCAACCGGAGCCGTTACAGCCGTCGTTCTCGATGCCCTGCGGGTCGGCCGACGCGCTGCCGGCTCCCGCCCGTGGCGGGACCACGCGGCTCTGGAAGCCGATCAGGTACTGCATCCGCCCGACGTAGCCTTCGGAGATGTCGTAGTGGTCGTCGCCTGATTCATACGACACCAGATGGGAGGCGTCGACGGCGCCCCCGAAGAACTCGTACGAGTCGTCCAGGCCGTTGAGCGATTCGAGGTACTCCATCGTGGTCCCGCTGCCGATCGCCGCCAAGGTGAAGGAGTTCAGCTCGGCGTCCTGCGCCGGGGCGAAGCCGGCGTACTCGACGCGCACATAGCGTAGCACGCCGCTGTTGTCGGCGTTGTTGCTGCCGCCGTTATAGGGAATGAGCGGGTTGTCGGCGCTGGTGCCGGTCCCTTCGATGTTGACCACCCCCGAGCGGT
>JBDSMX010000107.1:0-21034 GCA_039915645.1 Gemmatimonadales bacterium
AGTCCCACGGCGCTGAACTCGATCGCCGTGCGATTCACTTCGGGCTTCTTGTAGGAGGCGAGCTTCTGCGGCGCCAGCACGCCGAGCGCGCCCCGCTTCATCGCCCGGGTGTAGAGGTTGCGGGCCGAGGTCTCGCCAGTCACGATCTTTCCCTCGACGTCGAGCTTGTCAAAATCGGCATCAGCACCGGCGCCGACATCAACGACCTCGGCTTCGACTCCGCCTGCTGGCGTCGACCAGGAATTGATCGCGAGCATGTTGTGGTTGGTCGCCCACACGAGCAGCGGTTGCGACTGGCCCACGAGGGTGACAGAACCATCAATAGGCGACCACGCCGGCCCGCGCATCGGCCGTGATTCCACGCGATAGGTCAGCCGGTCGGCGGCAGTGGCTTTCGACTGCTCGACATAGCCCGCCTTCGCCAGCAATTTCGCCACGGTATCGATCGAGGCATCGAAGCCGCGATTGCCGGGAAGCCGGAAGAACTGCTCGACAAACGCCACCGTCGCGAGGGCGCGCTGCCCCGAGATTTCGGTCGCGACGGACTTCGCGAGTCCCGCGAACGGAGAGGGCGCAGGGCGTTGTTGCGCAGTCAGTGAAGTCACCAGCAAGGCGCTGCAGGCGATGAGACGGACGGATCGGGAAATCAGCACGTTGGGCTCACTCAGGCGAAGGCGCCGGCGCGAAAGCGCCAGCAGCGATCCAGAAATTCGTCGAGCCAGCCGCGAGCAATGAAGGTCTCGACGGCGGCGGTGGTGGCGGCGGCATCCATGCCCCAGAGGGTCGCACGAGGTGCGCCGTGGATGTAGTCGGCCTGGATGATGATGCGATCATCCAGGGTCCAGACGGTGGGGATCTCGCTGCCGAGGCGTCCCGACACGCTGTTCACGCCAGGGCCACCCACCGCAATCGTGGGGGCGAGGTGGAAGAGGTCGGTCTCCTGCCAGGCGAAATCACTGACGACCACGGCGCGACGGTACGGATGCCCCGCCCCGCGCCGATTGACCTCGGCTTGCAGGCGTGCTGCGGCTCCGCGATCAGGAGCCTCTTCTTCAAGTTCCGCGGCGATCACGACGATCACCGTTTCCGATTGATCGATCAGCTTCATCGAGACGTGTCCGGCGCGGTCCGCTGGTTCTTCTCGAAATCCTTTTGCCGCTGCTTTTCCTGGCGCAACTCCTTCACCGCCTTCTTGAACTCCGCGAGATTGTCGGCGCGACGTGCCGCGTCGAACAGGTCCTGCCGCATCACCGACAGCTTGCGATTGAAATCGGCCTGGGTCGGATTCCCCTGCAGGTTGATGGGAAGCAGGCCCAGCAGCATGGTTGGGATCTTGAGCGGCCCAAGATAAATCCATTTCGCGTCGAGACCGACCAGCTGGCCCGCCACCTTGGTCGTCCAGCTGGGCGGCGCGTTCCTCTGACCGGCCTCTTCCTTCGCCATCGCCTCGAGGTAGTCCTGCACCATCACCGCGACGGCCGAATCGGCGAGTTGGGCCGGTGTCTTCCCCGTGAGCGCGGACGCAATCTGCTTGGGGGTCTCCGGGAGCGGTCGAACCCAGACCCGGCCGTCCCCATACTTGGGCCCGATCCGACCATCACGGACGACCGGCGGCGTGTCCACCTTGGGGACAATCGCCAAGGGCAGCTGCGACGGTATCGTGCTCGAGCTGCTGACTTTCGGCACCGTGAGCGGAGCTGGCGGAGGCGTAGGTGTCGGCAACTCGGCCCGTACCGTGACCGGGGTGCTCGGGGATGGCGCTGCCCGGCGTGGCGTGCCGCGATAGACCATGGTCACTTGACGCGCCTGCGAGGAGAGCGCGACATCAAGCACTTCGCGCCACGGTGATTTCGCCTGGGGATCGTAGCCGTGCGGATTGGTCGCCCAGAGGATCGCGAACGCCACATGCGCAGCGATGGCCAGCCCCCACGCCCATGTGGGTGCCCGGCGCTCCGGTGGAAGGGAGAACTGCCGTTCAGGTTGCGTCGGCACTCACCAGAGAGCGGCAGGACGCCAGCGTCTTGCCCAGACGGACCACCGCTTCGCGAATACGGGCTGATGGCACAGTGAGCGCGATCCGGAAGAAGCCTTCGCCGCCGGGACCGAAGCCGCTTCCCGACATCACCACCACGCCCTCCTCTTCGAGGGCGCGCGACGCAAAATCCGCCGACGCAATGCCGTCCGGCAGCGGCACCCAGATGTACATCGCTGCCTGCGGTACCTCGACCTCGAGACCGATATCACGGAGCGCGCTCACGGCTGCATCGCGCCTCACCTGCAATTCGGCGCGGATCGGTGCGACCAGTTCCTCCGCGTGATCAAGCGTCCACGCCCCCGCCTTCTGCAGCGCGAGGAAGGGGCCGGTATCGACGTAGCTCTTCACCTTGGTGAGCGCACCGATCAGATCGGCGTTCGCGACCGCAAAGCCGAGGCGCCAGCCGGTCATCTGGAATGACTTCGACAGCGAGAAGAATTCGATCGCGACATCGCGTGCGCCGGCAATCTCGAAGATGCTCGGTGCGACGTAGCCATCAAAGGTGATGTCGCAGTAGGCGTTGTCGTACGCCAGCACGATGTCGTACTGCCGGCAGGTCGCCACCAGCCGCTCGAGATATTCGCGCGGAGCGATCGCCGCCGTGGGATTGTTGGGATAATTCACGTAGACGAGCTTGGTGCGACGCAAGGTGGCTTCGTCGAGATCGGTCAGCTCGACGAGGAACTGCTTTTCAGGACGGAGCGGCATCACCAGCGGCTGCGACCCCGACAGCAGAGCGCCGCCGATATAGGCCTGATAGCCAGGCTCCGGAATCACCACGATGTCACCGGGATTGCAGACGGCGAGCGGCAAGTGCGAGAGGCCTTCCTTCGAGCCGATGAGCGGCAGCATCTCGGTGGTTGCATCGAAGCGCTGGCCGAACCGGCGTTCGACCCAGCGTACCGCCGCCTCACGAAACGCCGGCAGTCCCTGCTGGAATCCGTACTTGTGGAACGCCGTGGTATCGAGCGCTTCCTTCAGTGCGTCGACCACCGGCTTCGGCGGCGGGCCATCGGCGTCGCCGGCCCCCAGATCGATGACATCCACTCCGGACTCGATGAGTCGCCGCTTGATGGCGGGAATCTTTGCGAGGGGATAGCCGGGGAGCCGTCCCACCCGGTCGCTGATGGTGATCATTCGGATTCCGCTCCACGGACAGGGTTGCTCAGGATGCCGACACCGGGAATCTCGACCTCGACCACGTCGCCCGGGGCGAGCGGACCAACGCCCTCCGGGGTCCCGGTCAGAATCAGGTCGCCTGGTTCCAGGGTCATGATGTGACTGATGTATTCGATGAGCACCGGAATCGAGAAGATCATGTCGCTCGATCTCGCCCGTTGCCGCTCGACGCCGTTGACGCGTCCGATGATCTCGAGTTGTTCCCACTCCAGATCCTTCGCCACGACAGGACCGACCGGACAGAAGGTGTCGAAGCCCTTGGCGCGGCCCCACTGGCCATCGGGCTTCTGGAGGTCGCGGCAGGTGACATCGTTGGCGCAGGTGAAACCGCGCACGAACCGCATCGCATCGTCGGCCGACACCCGCCTCGCCTGGCGACCGATCACCACCCCGATCTCGGCCTCGTATTCCACCTGATTCGATACGGCCGGCAGGACGATCGCATCGCCCGGCCCGATGAGTGCCGACGATGGCTTGAAGAAGAGCATCGGGTTCTTCGGAATCTCGTTGCCGAGCTCACGCGAGTGGGCGGCGTAGTTCCGACCCACGCAGACGATCTTGCTCGGCTGAACCACCATCATGTTGCTGCTCCGATGCCGTGACGGGCGAAGAAGTCCTCACACTTGGTGCGCACGTGCTGCCAACTGCCGATCACGCGTTCGGCGGGAGGAAGCCCCTCGAGGAGCATCGCGCCGTAGCGTTTGGTCACGACCCGGCGGTCGAGGAGTATTACGACTCCCACGTCGCTGCCGTTGCGGATCAGGCGCCCGAATCCCTGCTTCAGCTTGAGCGCCGCGTGCGGCAGCAGGTAACCGTAAAAGCCATCCTCCCCCTGCTCCGACAGGCGTTCGAGACGCGCAGCCGTGAGGGGTTCGGAGGGCACCTTGAAAGGTAGCTTGGCCAGGACCAGCCCTCTGAGGGCGCGGCCTGGAACGTCGACCCCCTCCCAGAACGAGTCCGTCCCCAGCAGAATGGCGTTGCCCGCCTCGCGAAACCGCCGGATCAGCTGATCTCGCTGCCCCTCGCCTTGCACCAGAATCGGGAACCGTGAGCCGAGCCCGGCCCGCAGCGTCGTGGCCGCCCGTCGCAGCGCGGCGTGCGAGGTGAAGAGGACGAAGATCCCGCCATCGCTGGCCCAGGCGAGGTCGGTCACCACGTGAGCGATCGCCGCGTCGTGCCCGGCCTCATCCTCGCGCGGATCCGGGATGTCGTCGGGGAGGCCGAGGAGGCACTGCTCGGCATAGTCGAAGGGCGACGGGAAGATTTCCTGCACCGTGACCGGCGAGTCACTGCCGGCGAGCCCGATCCGCGACGCGAGAAATCCGAACTCCCCGCCAGTCGCGAGCGTGGCGCTGGTGAGCGCGACTGTTCGGGTGCGATCGAAGAGGAGATCTCGCAGCATCGGGGCGAGGTCGAGGGGCACGGCGGCGAGTTGCAGTGCCTGCCCCTTGGGGCCGGTCCGCTCAATCCAGCGCACCTCGGGAGGCCGGCCAGCCGACGGACGCAGGGTGGCGTTGAGGCCATCGGCGAACGTCGCCAGACGCCGGAGGACTCCTTTGCACTCCAGCAACAGCTGACTGCGGCGCTCGGTCATCTCCACCTGGGCCAGCCGATCGGCGATCGTCTCGACCTGCTCCGACACCGACTGGAAGGCGCGCACCGTGGCATCGAGTTCGCGCGTGAGTCCTTCGGACCAGACGGCGTGCTTGCCGAAATCTTCGTCGAGCCGGATCTGGCCAACACCAACGCTCTCGACATACCCGAAGAGCCGAAGAAAGAGACTCTCGGCGGCGAGGCGCGATTCGGCAACGGCAGGAATCAAGCGCTCGCGCAGCAGATCGAGCGACGCACGACTCAGCAGATCGTCGGCCGTGGCGAGGTCGCGCTGCAACGAAGGCACCAACCCCTTGCCGCTTCGTTCGAGACGATTGAGCAGACGCCGTACCCCGCGGCTGCCGACCTGCACACCGAGATGGTTGGCGGCGACATCCTCGAGGTGGTGTGCCTCGTCGAGGATCAGTCGCTGGTAGGCGGGCAGCACCGCGGCCTCTTCCCAATTGTCCGACGCCTGACGCACCGCGAGGTCGGCCGCGAGCAAATGGTGATTGACCACCACAACGTCGGCCTGCGCCGCGCGACGCCGTGCCTGGAACACGAAGCAGCGATCGAAATGGCTGCACTTGAGGCGGGGACAAAGATCCGACTCCGCGGCCACCTCGTCCCAAACCTCACTCGAGGGCGGTGCCGGCAGGTCGGCGAGGGTGCCATCGGCGGTATGGCTCGCCCAGGCCACGATGTCGACGAGTTCCTGGAGCTTGTCGCCTTCGAGCAGGGATTGTTGCGACGCGGTCGCGGTATCGAGACGCGCGCGACAGAGATAGTTGCGCCATCCCTTGAGCAATGCGAAGGTCGGTTCGTAATCGCCGCTCTTGAGCGCGCGTCGGAGCAGCGGCAAGTCCTTGCCCACCAGCTGTTCCTGCAAGTTGATCGTGTTGGTCGAGATGATGGTGCGTTCGCCGTTGGCGCGCGCCCATGCCAGAGCCGGGACCAGATAGGCAAACGACTTGCCTACGCCGGTGCCGGCCTCGAGCAACAGAATGCCACCGTCGTTGTAGGCATCGGCAAGATGGGCCGCGAGATCGCGCTGACTCTGCCGATCCTCGTAGCCGCCGAGTTCGCGCGCCACTGGGCCGCGCTCACCCAGCAGGTCGATGACATCGAACGGATCGAGCTTGGTCTCCGGGATCGCGCGCGGCACCTCGACCACGACATAGAGCCGGCTGCCGGAGTTGTCGACGATCCCGAAACCGATGCCATCGTCGTGGGCGCGCGCCGCGATCGAGAGATCGGCCATCGAGGGCTCGAGCCGGCCACCGGGGTGGTTGTGGAGCAGCATCTCGCCCTTGCGTGCCACACCCGGAAGGGCGAGCACCATGTCGGCCGTGCCGCGCGCCACGGCGCGAGCGGACACGACGATGCCCGCCTCGCTCACGGAGGCGACAAAACAGACTTCGTTGCCGCCGGCTGCCGCGATCTCGTGTCGCAGGGTCTCGCGGACAACAGGTGCCAGACGGTCCGAGCTCAGGTCTTCAGTTCCTTCTTCTTGGCCGCCGGGAACAACACGTTGTTGAGGATCAGGCGATACCCCGGCGAATGCGGATGGAGCGAAAGATCGGTCGGTGCGTCGCCGATGGCGTGCTGCGGATCTTCCGGATCGTGGCCCCCGAAAAAGGTCCAGGTGCCCTTGCCACGCTCCCCGTGAATGTACTTGACCCAGGGCGCTCCCAGCTCATCTCCCAACACGGTCACGCCAGGCTTGAGCACCGAACGACGGAACGAGGTCGTTAGGCCGAAGAAATCGGGGATCACCTGGCGGTGATCCTGCACCAGCATCGTCGCGACCGGATCAATCTTGGCCGAGAAGTTGAACAGGGTGAAGGCGCCCAGCGGCTGGCGATCGACACCGTTGACCTGGTGCCCGTCGATGTCGCTGAACACTGCCAGCGACGGCGAGAGCTCCAGGTTCGCGTTCTGGAACGCGAGCGCCTTGTCCCAATGCATCTTGGTGGAGGCCTGCGGATCCATCGGTGTCCCGTCGGCGTAGGCGGCAGCAATATCGACACCGTCGCTGGCGAGGGCGAGATCGAGGGTCTCGGTCGCGGTGCACATCGCAAAGAGGAATCCGCCTCGCTCCACAAACCCTGCGATGCGCTGTGCCACCGCGCGCTTCTCCGCCGGCACGGTGGCGAAACCGAGCTGCTGCGCCGTTTCGCGATTGCGGTTCATCATCGTCTGCAGCCACGGCGCACCGGCATAGTTCACGACGAACTTCGAGTACTGTCCGGTGAAATCTTCATGGTGCAGATGGAGCCAGTCGAAGGTGACGAGCTTGTCGCCCACCACTTCGGGATCCCAGATCCGGTCGTACTTGATGCCGGCGTACTGCAGCACCATCGTCACGGCGTCGTCCCACGGTGCGGTATCGGGCGGCGAGTACACCGCCACCTTGGGCACTTTCTCGAGCGGTACCGCATCCATGTTGGCACCCTGGATTTCGCCACGAATGAGCGTGACCGCCAGGTCGTCGGCGCGCTCGAGGGACACGCCATTGAGCGCCGCATCGCGCTGGACCGCTTCGGACGCGGGCATCAGGAACGCCCCGCCCCGGTAGTTCAGCAACCATTCCCCGCGTTCGCCACGTTCGAGCGCGCGGAACGCGAGGCCGTATGCCTTGAGGTGGTCATCCTGGGCATCATCCATCGGAATCAGGAACGAGGCGGCGCGCCCCAGTCCGGCGGCAATCCAGCGCGGGCGTGGCGCGAGCGTGGTACCAAGGGCCGCAGCTCCGGCAAGAAAATCACGCCGGCGCATCAGCTTGGCCCACCAGGGAGGGCACCGCGCATGAGGTCGCGGAGCCGACGCGCTTCTGGAATCACGGCACTCTCGGGAAAGTCGAGGATCAGTTTTTCGAGCATGCGCCCGGCGTCGTCATTGCGACCGGCGAGCAACGCGAGCCGCACCAGGTCGAGTCGTGCTGCGGCCGCCGTGGCCGGCGCCTCGGGAACATCGGCGGCGCGGAGCAATCGCCCCGCAGTGGCGGTGTCACGTCGTGCGACCGCGATTCGCCCGGCCAGCAGCCGTGCCTCGGCGGCCCCTCCCGGCGCCAGTCGAGTCGCCACGTCGGCGAGCCCTGCGATCGCCGCCACCGAATCACCCCGCTCGAGGGCGAGCAGTGCGGTGCCGAGTCCCGGGAGAGAATCCTTTCCGCTGGCCTGCAGCAACACCAGGAGGGTGACCCGCGCGACTGCCGTCTCGCGCTCCTCGTCGTAGGGCCCTGCTGCCTGCAGCAAGGAACTCGCACTGGCCAGGTCACCCGCGAAGAGCCGCAGTCGGCCACGCATGTCGAACCCCGCGATGCTCGAATCGGCGGCCACCAGGCGCTCCGCCCGGGCAAGATCGCCGAGACGTGCCCAGGCCATCGCGATTTTCCGGGTCTGCCGCTCGCGATCATCGGCATCGAGCGCGGCGCCGAGTTCGGCGAGCACCCGTTCGGCCTCGGCCGGCTTCCCTTCAGCGATCAGCACACCAAGCAGCGTACTCGACGCCGTGGTGGCCATCCCTGACGGCGCAGCGGAATCGGCCGCAACCTGGGCAAGCAGCCGCCGGGCATCGCGTTCGGCACCGGCGTCGGCATAGGCCCTCGCCGCGTCCATGCGTGTCCGCACCGCATCACGAGCATTCTGCCGCTCAGCGATGGACTCGAGCACCGTGGCGCGCGCCAGCACGGCGTTGCGATCCTCGCGGCCCCGCAACTCGTCGAGCAGGACGCCGAGCAGCGCCAGCGCGTCCTCGCGAGTCGGTGGCAAGGCGGAGCGCACCGCTGCCGTCCCTTCGATGGTCTCGCCCCAGTGCACTTGCAGCAGCCCCGAAAGCCTTCGCGCCTCGATTGAGGCGTCTTTCTGCAAGGCATCACGAAGCGCGGGGCGTTGCGCCAGGGTGGCCTGCCCGAGCAGCATCAGCGCGCCGCTCCGGGCACTCGGCTCTTCCCGAATGGCGGTGACCCACTCGTGGGCGGCCCCGCCGAGATCGCTCTCCTGCTGCAATACCTGGGCGTATTCCTGGGCGAGTGCGGTCGGTCGCTGCAATCGCTTTCGCGCAAAATCGACGGCCGATTTCGCCTGCGAGATATCGCGGACATCGGTCGCGGCAATCACCCATTCACGCCAGGGGATGTCATCGCCCGGGGTTCGCGCCGCCCAGCGCTCGGTGTATTTCCGTGCCGAGTCGGCCTGGCCCTGACTCGCAAAGGTGCGCACCGCCATGCCGAGAATTCCGATGTTGGTCGAGTCCACCTTGAGTGCACGGAAGACGATCGGCACCATCTCGGCCTTCCGGTTCAGTGCCGGCAAGACGCGATCAAGCGCCATCAACGCGCCGAGGTCCGCGGGTCGCTGCGCCAGCGTCGCATTGAACAGGCGAGCCGCGTCGGCGTAGTTGCCACGACGCTCGGCCTGCAGCCCCTTCGAGAGCGAATCGGTCGGCGGGGCCGTGACCTGCTGCGCGGCAACCGGAGCGACCAGCACTGCGCCGAACAAACCGAAGAGCGCGAACCGGAGCCTCAAAGCGCGCCACCAGCAAGGCGGCGGAAATAGTCGATCACCCGACGACGCTCTTCGGGCGAGAGACGCTGCAGTTCTTCCCATCCAGGCAACCGCAGGTCACCGTCACCGCGACGCAACCGCGGGTCGAGCGGGTCAGGCGTCTTCGCGGCTCCGTTCTTCGCGCTGGTGCTCTGGCGCTCCTTCGTCTCATCCTTCTCTTCGCCCTGCAGCGACCGTCCCGCATCGAGCATCTTCTTGAAGAGCCGTTCCTGGCGGTCAGCAGTCTCGCGATTGAGGCGACCCGCTTCGATCGAGCGCGCGAGATCCTTCGCCTCGCGCGCCATCTCCCCGGCGCCAGGTACCTGACCGCCGGCCCGCATCCGCTCCATCTGCTGGGCCACAGCGCGCTGCTGCATCGCCATCTGCATCATCTGCTGCACACCACCCTGCCCCTGCTGCATCATCCCCTGCGACTGCTCGCTGAGCTTGCCCTGCTTCCCCGCCATCTGCTGCATTTCTTCCATCGCTTCCTTCAGGCCACTACCAGACTCGGCCCCGCCCACCTTCTCCTTGGCGCGGAGGAGATTGAAGGCGGCCACGGCGAGCGCATCGACGGCCTCGCCGGCCTGGTCTGCGGCATCGCGGAGGTTGGGCGATGCACTCGAGACGGCATCGATGGCGGCGCGCATCGAATTGCGCGCGGCCGCAAGCGCCACACCAGCCTGCGGCGAAATCAGCGCGTTCTTCGCCGCGAGCGCGGTGACCTGCTGCATCAGTTTGCCGGCGCCCTCTTCCACCGTCCCCTGATCGATTCTCGATTGCGACACCAGTGCACCACGACGGAACGCCTCGGCAAGCAGAACCTGCCGCTGAGCCAGGCGTGACGTTTCGGCCAAGGTCCGCTCGATCGCGTCGATCACTTCCTTGCGCATCTCCTGCTGCATCTTCTGTCGTTCTTCGCTGATCTGCTCTTCGATCGGCTCCATCTCGGACTCGGCCTCCTTCCCCTGCTGGGCCGACTCCTTAGGCTTCCCTTGCTGCGCCGACTTCGCCGCCTGCTGCATCTTGCCGCCGGCCTTCCGCGCCTTGTCACTCGCCTGACGAAGCCCTTCCTTCGTCGCCTCGCTGGGCACCTTCTGGGCGGCGCGATCGAGCGCGGCAGCGAGCGAATCGGCGCGCGCCGCGAGTGATTGCTCCTCCGCCGCTCCCGACTTGCCGCTGTCGGGGCGGGCAAGCTTCTCGGTGGTCTTGGCCTGCTCCTGCGTCAACTGCTTCGCTTCCTGCGCCAGATTCGCGAGATCGGTTTCCAGCGCGGCGCGCTTGAAGAGCTCGCGCGCCTGTTCAAGAGCATCCTTGAGTTCGGCCTGCTTCTTGGCGAGCTCCTGCAGCGCATCGCGGGTCCGATCGGCATCAAGATCCTTGGCCGCCTCACGGAGGGCCGCGAGTTTCTCGCGCAATTCAGGCGTCATCGCCTTGTCGAGCAATTTCTGGATCTCGCCGAGCTGGCGCGCGAGGGCGGTGTCGGCGAGCCCTTCGCGTTCGGCCGCCTGTCGCAACTCCTCGACCTGGCGGGCGAGCTGCTTGGTCTGGTCGAGCACCTTTTCCTGCGCCTGTGCTGCGGCCTCGGCCTTGCGGGCCGATTCGAGCGACATCGGCTGCTTCTCGCCGTCTCCGTTCCCCTTTCCGTCGGCGCGCTGACGCTCGCGGGCAAGATCTTCCGTCTGTCGCTGGGCCCGCTTCGCAGCACTGGTCACTGAATCGAGCCCTGCGCTGGCCTCTCCCGTTGCGTCGGTTCGCGCCTCGCGCTGTTCCCGCTCGGTGGGGATGCGCACCAGGAATTCGCGTGAGCGGCCGGTGTGTGATGCGGGTGAGTTGTCGGTGGCCACGGCAGCGTAACGCACCGTGTCTCCCGGTTTCGCACCGAGCGCGACGAGATCGATCGCGCTCGATGCCAGCGCACGATCGGAGCCGTCGGTGGGGAGCGCCTGACGCGTCACGACGCCAGCCGTGCCACGGCGGAGTTCGAGATGCAGCGCGCGAAGTCCGTGATCATCGCGGGCCGAGACGACCACGGGCAAGGAGAGCGAGGGCGGAGCCACCGTGTCGCCACCTGGCAGCGGAATCTCGACCAGTGGCGTGGAGTCGGGGAGGACGCGTATCGGCAATGCCGGAGACTCGCCTTCAAGCGTTCCGCCGTTGGCGAGTTGGACCTGCAGTCGCCAGGTGGCAACCCCGACGGGGATCATCTCGCCCACGAAGGCCTCACCCGTCACCGTGAGCACGTGCGACCCGGCAGGCCCAGCCAGTGTCACTGACGCAAGTGGTGTCGTGGCGCGACCGGCAAGCGTGAGTCGAGTTCCTTCGGGCACCACCAGAGTATCGCCGCCGACAGGGAGCGACTCATCCTCGAGCTTGAGATAGCCGGGATAGTGTGCCTTGACGGTGAACGCCCCGAGGAACGCCGGGAGTCGCACAGCAATACGGACTTCGTCGGACTGCCGGCCGCCCGCCTCAAGCCGGGCGACGAGTTCGGCCGAGAGCGGTGCGGTCTTGACGCTCGCCCGTCCGTCGTCATCGAGCGTCACGACCTCGCTGTGCCATTCCTCGCCGCGCGCACGCGTGAGCAGGGTCGCGCGGTGCTGACCATACGCCACCAGATCGAGCGTCGCCGACTCACCGCGTGCAACCGTGGGGTTACGAGTCGAGAGCTGCACCGGCGCCACGATGGCGCGGAACGCACCGACGGGATTCCAGAGGCGCGCCGTCAAACCGCTCAGTGGTCCGGCTGCAAAGAGCACCACTAGTGCCCCGGCGGCGACAGCGGCACCGATCCGCGTGCGTTGGGCCTGCAATGCAATCGCAGGTCGCAGCGCTTCGGCGGCATGCGCTTCGACTTCGCCGGCGCGCGCTGCGGCTGCGGCCGCGTGGAGCGCACCAGAGGTGCCGGCGGCGACGGGATCGAGCACCGTCGTGAGTGCACCACGCCGCCATGCGCCAACACCTTCGAGGCGTTCGGCAATGTGCCAGGGTCCGAGATTGCGAATCGACCGCCGCGCCGCGAAGAGACCAGCGGCGAGGAGCACGGCGATCGACAGCCACGCCGCGAGGATCCAGCGCGCCCCACCCCACTCGACGCGCAACAGCCAGGCCGTGAGGGCGAGCACCACCAGTGCCGAGGCAACGCCCGCCGTCAGCCGCGACAATCCGCTCATGCCCCGCAGGGGGCGGCCGGCGCTATCGAGTGCGCGGTCGAGCGGATCGTCGATCATCCGCCCCATCCCACGGCGTAGGCGAAGAGATTGACTCCCATGCGAAGCGCGGCCTCGTGCTTCTCTGGCGGGTCGTGATGGACATCCGGATCTTCCCAGCCGTCGCCAAGGTCGGACTGATACGAGTAGTACACCGCCAGCCGGCCGCCGATGAACACGCCGAAACCCTGGGCCGGCTTGCCATCGTGCTCGTGAATCTTGGGAATGCCGGCGGGCAGGTCGTAGACGAGATGGTAGACGGGATGATCGAGCGGCACCTCGACCAGTGGACGATCAGGAAAGAGCCTCGCGATTTCCTTGCGGAACGAGGCGTCCAGTCCGTAGTTGTCGTCAACGTGGAGGAATCCCCCCTGCACGATCCAGCGACGAAGCGTCGCGAGATCCTCATCGCTCCAGTGCAGGTTGCCGTGCCCCGTGATGTAGAGATAGGGCACGTCCCACAGCTCCGGATCGGTGAGCCGGATGGTCGATTCCTTGGGTGCAGTGCGAAGCGTCGTGCGTTCGCGTACTGCCGTGAGCAGGTTCGGTAGCGACGAGGGGTTGGCGTACCAGTCCCCGCCGCCGTCGTAGTGCAAACGACCGATGGTGAGCGTGCCGGGCACGGCCGGCGCCTGCGACGAAAGCGTCGCAGCCAGCAGCAGCATCGGCAGGCACCAGCGAAAGCGAGCTGTCACGAGTCGTCCATCACCAGTCGGTAGGCTTCGTTGCGCGGAAGGTTGAAGCGTGCAGCGACCATACGAACAATGTCCTTGCGGGATTCGCCTGCAGCGAGTCGCTCCAGCACCAGCGCGCGCACTGCCGCCTCATCCACCTCGACCGGTTCCTCAGCCACGTCACCGCGCCCAGCGAGCACCACCGTGACCTCGCCCCGTGGCGGCGTGCTCTCGTAATGGGCGGCGAGTTCGGCGAGCGTTCCACCTCGAAGCTCCTCATGGAGCTTGGTCAGTTCCCGGGCGACGACGGCACGACGATCGCCGCCACAGAGCAGGGCGAGATCAGCCAGCAATTCGCCGGTTCGGGGAGGCGCCTCGAAGAAGACCACGGTCCACTGTTCGACGGCGGCGCGCTCGAGCAGTTGGCGGCGCTCTTTCCCCTTCCGTGGCACGAAGCCGAGAAAGAGGTAGCGATCGCCCGGCATTCCGGCCGCACTGAGGGCGGTCGCCACCGCCGAAGGGCCGGGAATCGGAACCACGCGGATGCCCGCGGCCCGCGCCGCCGCGACCAGCTCGACCCCTGGATCGCTGATCGCCGGGGTTCCCGCATCGGTCACCAGTGCCACATCGCGACCGTCGGCGAGCAGGGCAAGCAAGGCATCGGCGCGCCGGTCGGTACTGTGGGCGTGATAGGACATTAGCCGAGGGTGCGCGTCGATCGCCGCGAGGAGCCCCTGGGTCCGCCGGGTGTCCTCTGCCGCAACCGTATCGACCGTGCGCAACGTCTCGGCCGCCCGGGGAGAGAGGTCGCCCATGTGGCCGAGGGGGGTCGCGACGACGAAGAGGGTTCCGAGAGGCATCATGGAAAATAGACCGGCCGCCCTTGCGGGGCGGCCGATCGGGATGGCGAGGGCCTGAGGTTCAGGCCACGAGGTGGGTCTTGATCTTCGCCTCGATGGCTGCACGCGGGTGCGCGCCCACCACCGTGTCGACGTGCTTCCCGTCCTTGAAGAAGAGGATCGACGGGATCGATCGCACGTTGAACTTCATCGACGTGCCCTGATTGGAATCGACATCGAGCTTGGTGATCTTCACCTGGCCGGCGTATTCCGTCGCCAGCGCCTCAAGCGTCGGCGCGATCGCGCGACACGGGCCACACCACTCGGCCCAGAAGTCCACCAGCACCAGCCCTTTGGCCTGTGACACTTCGCCGTCGAACGTCCCATCGGTTACTGCTACCGTCTGTCCACTCATCGTTCCACCACTCCTCAGCCTGAGGTATTAGGTTCCCATTCATGAAGCCGACCATCGCCCATATCGGCATTGCGGTGCCAAGCGTGGAGGCCGCCCAGCGCTTCTATCGCGACGTTCTTGGCGTCGCCACACGCGGCCCCGAAGAAGCGGACGGAGCGCGGATCGTGCACCTGCATTTCGGCGAGTCCGAGGTCGAACTGCTCGAGCCGGTGGACCCCGCTTCGCCCATCGCAAAGTTTCTCGAAAAGCGCGGTCCAGGCATTCATCACATCTGCTATCGTGTCGCCAATCTCGATGCCGCGCTCGACGCCTGTCGCGAGCAGGGCTACAAATTGGTGGACGAAGTTCCTCGCCTGGGAGCCGGGGGATGCCGCATCGCCTTCGTCCATCCCAAGGCGACTGATGGCATCCTGATCGAGCTCACCGAGTAGAACGCCCGACTACTGCCCGGGGTTCCCGCCGGTGCGGCTGTTTTCGCAGGGCTTGTTGGCCTGCGCCGCCTGGCTGAGATCGAAGTTCTTCACAATCCAGCCGCTCTTGGTCTTGACCGTGGTGATCGGGATGGTGACCCGGCACTGGCCGTGGGAGATCTCGGTGGTCACGATCCGCTCGTTGGAGCTGCTGGCATCCACCTCGGAGAGGGCTCGTGCCGACACTCCCTTGAGGTAGGCGTTCATGATCGCGACCCGCTTCTGGTAGTCCTTGGGAAACCCGGTCACCCGGGCCGAGCCCTTGGCGGAACCCCAGAGTTCGGACATCCGCGTCAGATTGCTGTCGGAGGTGGCGCGCATGAACTCCTCGACCACGGCCGACGGGGACCGTTGCGACCCCTGGGCCGAGAGTGGGGCAGCGAGGGCGACAGCGGCGACGGCAGTGAGCATATTCAGGGCGAGCTTCACGACGGACTCCTTGGCTGACTTGGCGAGCGAAACGTATACCCCGGCACTACTGAATGCGACCGCAGCGACTCTATATCAACGTGGACCACGTGGCGACGATCCGCGAGGCCCGCAAAACGGATGAGCCTTCCCCGCTCCAGGCGGCCCTCGATGCCGAGGCGCATGGGGCCGACGGGATCACGATCCACTTGAGAGAGGATCGGCGGCACATCCAGGATCATGATGCCCGGGAGATCGCGGCGGGAATCGGCACGGTGTGCAATCTGGAACTCGCGGTGCGGGACGACATCGTCGCCATCGCCTGCGAACTGAAGCCGTTTCAGGCGACGCTGGTGCCCGAACGGCGCGAAGAGGTGACCACCGAAGGCGGGCTCGACGTCAGCCGGCGCGACCCAGCCCTCCGTTCGGCGATCAGGCGGCTCGAGGAGGCCGGCATTCACGTTTCGTTGTTCATCGACCCGACCGAGGCTGCCATCGATGCCGCGAAGGACCTCGGTGTCCCGGCGATCGAGCTCCACACCGGTCGCTACGCGCACCATTGGCGTGACGACGCGAGCGCCCTCGATCAATTGCGGCACGCGGCGGAGCATGCCGGCGGGATGGGGCTCGCTGTTCATGCCGGCCACGGACTCACCTACCTGAATGTCGGCCCAGTGGCGGTCATCCCCGAGATCGAGGAGCTCAACATCGGACACTCGATCGTCAGTCGCTCGATCCACACGGGCATCGGCCCCGCTGTCCGCGAGATGCGGCGGCTGATGGACGAGGCCCGCGGGTGAGTACTGCCGCACGCCGGGCGGAGTTCTTCGCGCTTGAGGCCGGGGAGTATCTCACCGACCTGGGGCCGGTGGCCGCGGTTCGTGAGCTGCCCGATGCCGAGCGGCTGGTCCGCGGAGCGCGGGCACTCCGTGGTGCCGCGCTCATGGCGGGCCTCGGCACTTTTGCCCGGGCTGCGGCCGGACTTGAAGGAATCGCCCGACAGGTTCGCGACAACGCCCTCGCGTGGGAGCCGGACGCCCGGGAAGCCTGGAACGAAGGGCTCGGGACACTTCGGGGACTGGTTCCCCGCGCGACGACCTGGGAAGCGAATGACGATCGTCAGGCCCTCGCGCTGGTGGATCGACTCGAGCGGGTCGCCGGCGGCATGTCGGCCCGACCGGTCGCCCCCACCGCTCCGCGGACCTCTCTGAGTGCCGGAGTCCGGGCATTCATCGCGCGCGAATCGGCACTGATCGCAGGCTCCTTTGCGCAGGCCGCCCGCGCCCTCGCTCCCACACCACCTCCGGCCGCGCTCACCGCCGTGCTCGAGCGGATGCAGTCGCTCCGCGGCCTCGGCGCGTCGGCCGAGCTGTCACCGCTGCCTGAACTGCTCGATGCGATGGAACTCGCCACCCGGACGCTGCTGGGAGAGTCGCCCGCGCCGCCCGATGTGGCGAACATCTTCGCCGATGCTGCCCACGCGATGAGCGCGATCGCCAAGGCACTCGCCGATGGCGGACAGATTACGCTCCCGCCCACGCTCGAGCGGGTCGCGGCGCGATTGCTCGACACCTATGCTGCAGAAAGTGATGTCGTCCCGATCGCGATGCTCGCGCCCACCGGCGAGGAGCCGATCGTCCAGCACGGCATGGCACCGGGCCCGGTCGGCGATCTCTCGCCGATCGCCGTCGAGCTGGTCAGTGTTGGCGATCACCTGCTCGCGGCGGCCGATGCGTTGATCAAACCGACGTCGCCGATTGCGCGCGACCTCCGACTCTTCGTGCTCCATCGCACGCTCTCGACCATGCCGCCGCGCAGCGCGACCGGGCGATTCCTCGCCCCGATTGCGGAAGCGATCACGGCCGCGATCGGACATGGTGTCGCCGCGCGCAAGCCGGAAGCATTCGTCGCCATGTTGCGCGACTGCGGCCGCTTCCTGGTGGAGTCCGGTGGCGAGGCCGACAAGGTGGCCCTCACGCGGCAGCGCGACCGGATCGCCGCCGCAATCGTGCGCTCCGATGCGCCCGCCCTGATGCCGTGGATTCCAGAACCACTCGATGAAGCAGTCGCGCCGGTCATTGCAGCAATGGTGGAAACGCCGAAGGTCGACATCGTTGATATCGCCGACCTCGCGCCGGATCTGCCCCAAGTAGATGGGGCGATCGTCTCGATCGAGTCATTGGCGCCCGCCGAGGATGCGAGCGAGATCGTTTCGATCGAATCACTGGCACCCGCTCACGAGGCGATTGAGATCGTCCCGATCGAAATGCTCGCGCCGGACGAAGACGACGACACGCCAATTGTCTCGATCGAATCGCTCGCGCCGACCGCAACGGGACCCGGCATGCTCGAGCGGGCCTATGTCCGCCGCGGTGCCCTGCTGCTCGAAACGCGCGCAACCCGGGCGTCGCTCGACGGCCTCACCGGGCGCGCCGCCGTTGAGCCTGATGATGGCGTGATCCTCCCGGTCGCCGATATTCTCTATCGCGGCGTTGCCGCGCTTGATCGGGCCGACGAGGTCCGCGGCGAGATCAACGCCATACTCGCCAAGCCCACCGTGTCGCTCGAAGCCCTCCGACCCTGGATCAACGAATTGCTCGACCTCGTCCCATTGGCACGTGACGCCGCCTGATCGGCGCGGCGCCCGAGCGCTGCAAATCATCATAGGGCTGCTGATTTCAGCGGTACTGATCTATTTCACCTTCCGTCACACGGACTGGGACAAGCTCTGGGCCGCGGTGCGGAGCATGCACATCCTGCCCATGCTGATCGCTGTCGCGGTGAGCACACTGCCATTTCCGTTGCGCATTCCACGCTGGAAACTGCTGCTCCGGCACGACGACGATTCCGCATTGCCCAACGCGCCGCTCTGGCATGCGATCGCGATCGGTTTTGCGGCCAACAACACGCTTCCTTTCCGCGCTGGTGAAGTGCTCCGCGTGGCGGTCGCGAGTCGGCTCGGCAAGGTCTCGTTTGCGACGGCGCTCTCGTCGCTTGCGGTCGAGCGAGTGCTCGATGCGCTTGCCGTGGTCGCGATGCTCGGCATCGGACTCGTGCTTGCAAACTTTCCGGCCACGGCGGGGGCGCCAGATGCGACGACCGCCTCGAAGATCGGCATCGTCTGCATCGTCGTGCTCATGGTCGCGATCATCGCCGCCTGGAAGCGCGATCTCGCCCTCGGCCTCGTGCGACGGGTGGTCGGACACGGTCCGCTGGGCGAGAAGGTGCATCATTTCGCCGACCGCCTCCTCGCAGGACTGAATGCGCTCCGCGATCCGCGCCGGGCCATCCCGGTGATCGGCTGGACGATTGTGATCTGGCTGGTGAATGCGGCAGCGTTCTACCTTGCCTTCTCGGCCTTTGACATCGCGGTGCCGTTCTCCGGCGCGCTGGTCCTGCAGGGATTGTTGATGATCGGCATCGCATCGCCACAGATGCCGGGGTACATCGGTGGTTTCGAAGTTCCGATCATCCTGGTCCTCGGGTTCTACTCGGTCGACAAGGATCTCGCGCTCGCCTACGCGCTGACCTACCACCTGCTCACCTTCGTGCCAATCACCTTGCTTGGCGCGTGGTCGGCCGTGCGGAGCGGAGTCACCCTTCGGTCGGCAAAGGCCGCGGAAGAAATCGCCACGTGAGCGAGACGCTCACCCGCGAGTGTCCCGCGAAGGTGAACCTCCTGCTGCGCGTGCTGGCGCGAGAGGAGAACGGCTATCACGGCATTGAAAGCGTCTTCTGTCGAGCAGGGCTCAGCGATACCCTCGAGGTGACGCGCACTGCCAGCGGCATCGCCCTCGATGTCGAGGGAGCCGATGTCGGCCCAGTCGAGAAAAACCTGGCCTATCGTGCGGCCGATGCCGTGCTGGCGGCCACCGGTCGTCGATTCGGGGTCGCGATGCGGCTGGTCAAGCGAATTCCCGCTGGCGGTGGCCTCGGGGGAGGATCGAGCGACGCGGCCCAGGCACTTCACGCCGTGAATCAGCTCGCCGGGAATGCGGTCCCCCAGAGCGAGTTGCTGCAGATCGGTTACCGGATCGGTGCCGATGTGCCGTTCTTCGTGAGTGGGGCACCGCTCGCCCTCGGCTGGGGCCACGGTCAACGGTTGCTCTCGCTCCCGCCGCTCCCGCCGATGCCAGCCTTGCTCCTTTTTCCCGGCATCGGCGTGCCCACCGGTGAGGCCTACGGCTGGGTCGACGAGATCCGGGCCGGGTCGACCCCGCGCGGTAGCGTCACCCTCAATCTCTCAGTGCTGAGCAACTGGAGTGACCTGGCCCGAGTCGGTGGCAACGACTTCGAGGGGGCGGTCTTCGGGCGCTTCCCCGCGCTCAGGGCCGGCTTCGAGGCGCTTACCCTGACCCGACCCTTCCTGGCACGGATGAGCGGCTCAGGGAGCACCCTGTTCGCGGTTTACCGCAATGTGGCCGACCGGGACGATGCCGTGATGCAGCTTGGCGGCAAGCACGGCCAGCTGGTCGCCACGACCCTCGGCTAGCCGCCCGACCGGGGGGACCTCCCGCCCGGGCCGGCTGTTCGCTTTCTTTGCATCCGCTCCACTCCCCGGTCGTCCAATGGCAGGACAGCAGCCTTTGGAGCTGCGAATCGTGGTTCGAGTCCACGCCGGGGAACTTCATCCCGAACCCGCCATGGCCGGGTTCGGGATCCCGCCGACCTGCGCGGTGGTGCCCGCCTCTCCTTTCCGGTCTCCCCAGTTGCCCGATTTTAGGCTGTCCGCTATCCTTTCGGGCTGTCTTTATGGCGGAACTGCCCCTGCTTTCGAAGCCTATGCTCCTGCTGAGCGGGTCGGCCAACCGACCCCTCGCCGAGGAGATCGCCCAGCAGCTGGATACCCAGCTTTGCAAGGTGACGCTCAAGCGCTTCGCAGACGGGGAGATCTTCGTCCGGATTGATGAGAACGTCCGCGGTCGCGACGTCTACGTCATCAATTCGACGAATCCGCCGGCCGAGAACATGATGGAGCTGTTGATCCTCATGGACGCGGCACGACGGGCAAGCGCGGCCCGGATCACGGCAGTGATTCCGTACTTCGGTTACGCCCGGCAGGACCGCAAGGACCAGCCGCGTGTGGCGATCTCGGCCAAGCTGATGGCCAACATGGTGTCGGTGGCAGGCGCCGATCGAGTACTCTCGATCGACTTCCACCAGCACCAGTTGCAGGGGTTCTTCGATCTTCCGGTCGATCACCTCTACGCCGCACCGATTTTCGTGAACCACTATCGGCAGAAGAATCTGTCGGATCTGGTGGTGGTGGCCCCTGATGTCGGGTCGGCCAAGATGGCGCGCGGCTTTGCCAAGCGGCTCAATGGCACGCTCGCGATCATCGACAAGCGCCGCACCGGCCCGAACGTGGCCGAAGTACTGAACGTGGTTGGGGATGTTGCCGGGAAGAATTGCATTCTCTCCGACGACATGATCGATACAGGTGGCACGATGGCCGAGGCCGTCCACGCGCTCAAGGCGCTGGGAGCCAAGGACATCTTCATCTGCGCGACACACGCTCTGCTGTCGGGTCCGGCAGTGCAGCGGTTGTCGGAATCACCAGTGACGGAAATCGCCGTCACGAATACGATCAACCTGCCGCCCGAGCGGCACTTTCCGCAGTTGAAAGTGCTCTCGATCGCAGGTCTTCTGGCGAAGGCGATCGGCT
>JBDSMX010000198.1:0-19533 GCA_039915645.1 Gemmatimonadales bacterium
ATCGTGCTCACGATTGTCTGGATCGCGACCCGCACGGGTGTGCTCGATCCGATCTTCCCGCCCGTCGTGCTCTACCTGTCGCTCTTCAATCTGCTCATCGGCAACGCGCTCGCGATCTACATCAACATGTTTGCCGTGTTCAAGCGACGGCTGCACGTGCTGGTACTCTTCGCGCTGCTGAATCCGTTCTACTGGATCCTGCACTCGATCGCCGCCTACAAGGCGCTCGGCCAGCTGTTCACGAAGCCGTACTACTGGGAGAAGACCACGCATGGCCTCACCCGTCACGGCGCCGCCGCGTAGGGCCGTCGCACCCTACTGGGTGCGCGCCCTGCTTGCGAGCGTGGCGGCAGCACCGCTGCTGGTGGCGGCGCTGCTCCTGGCCCGCGACGGGTACCTCAGCGACACGCACGGCGCCTTCCTGAGCAAGGTGCTCTTCGCGCTCGATCGCGGCCAACTCGAACTGCTCGGCTTCGAGTATCCGCCACTCCCATTCCTGATGTTGCTGCCCTGGCCCACGGCCACGCTGGCGATGATCTTCGGTGCACTGGCCGTGTTCTCGATCGCATGGCTGGTGCTCAATGACTGCACCCTGCGTCGTTCGATCCTCCCGTTCATTCTGTTGTTGGGCGCGCTCTGGTCGCCGATCGGCGTGCACCTGGTCGCGAGTGATTTCAACGAAGCGGTAGGACTCTTCGCCCTCTTCGGGGGCTGGCGTCATTACCGACGCTGGTGGGAGACACGAAAGACCATTCACGGTCTCTATACCGGCCTCTGGCTGGGCGTGGCGTTTTACACATCGCCGCTCGGACTCGGCCTCGCCCTCATCGCCGGTGCCGTGCTGCCGCTGCTCTTCCCCCGGCTGCAGATCCCGCCGTTTGCATCACAGCTGGTGCTGCTGGTCTTTCCGGGGATCGCCGCGACCGCGACGTGGGCGTACCTGTCGTGGGTCTTCACGCGCCGCATTGCCTTTCCCTTCGCGCCGTGGGAGCCGGAATCGCCTGGCTTCTTCGCCATCGTGATCTGGACGGTTCCCTACCTGATGGTGGCGTTCTTCAACCTGCTCAGACCCAGGGCCACGACCGCTGGCGTGCTGCTGCCGTTTGTGTTGTTGCTCGCCGCCAACCGGATCGGCTGGCATTTCTCACTGGCGTTTGCCGTGGTCCTGCTCACGCTGGTCGCGGTGATCGCCATCCCGACATGGCTCGACAAGGCCCAACGCACCCTGCTCGGCAGCGCCGCCATTCTCCAGGCGGTGGCGGCGTGGGTACTGGTCCCCTGGCCCCAGGTGTCGGCGCAGGACGCGGCCAACCATGCGGTTGCCGTCGCACTCGCACCGGCACCGCCACGCAGCATCCTGATCGACGACCGGTACGCCACCGGTCTGCTCAAGTGGGCACCATCACTGGCACCGTACCTCACCACTCGCGATACCGGATTTGAAATCGCGCTCGCCGAACCTGGAGCGGCGGTGCAGTATGTCCTGGTCACGCGGGACGACGACGGCCTGTCGCTCGACGTCGATCGCCGTCCGCCAGCTGGCTTCCAGATCGACTGGAACTGGTCGGGATATACGCTCTATCGGCGAGCCGGTGCCCCGCGCCTGCCGGTGCGCTACGACAAGCTCATCCCCTACGCCCAGGTGTCGCCGTGACCGAACTCCGCGTGCATCGCTCCCTCGTTGCGACGGTGGCCCTCCTCGCCCTCGCGCCGGTCGCATTGCGGGCACAGTGGACTGTGAAACCCGGTGGCTGGTTCATGTCACACGGCTTCAACGTCGGCCGATTCCCCGATCGCTTCTCCAGCGGGCCGCTCGCTACCGAGAACGCCCTCGAGAAGCGCGACTGGGGGATGTACTTCATCTACGGTTGGAAGGAAGGACTCTCGGTCGGCCTCGGCCAGGGCTACGCGCGCCTCGAGGACAAGCGCAACGGCACCTCCACCGTCACCACGGGATTCGGCGCGACGGGACTCTTCCTGATGAAGCGACTGGCGCAGGGGAAGGGCGGGATTCTCTCGATTCAGCCACGCGTCGATCTCCCCTTGCTCTACGACACCAAGGATCGCCCGGTACTCGGGCCGGTGAGCACCGATGCCGAGGTGCGGCTCCTCTATGGCAACGGATTCGGCGCATTCGGGACGCGTGGCTTCGTCACGGCATCGTTTGGTGGCGCGTGGTGGCGCACCGGAGCCGATGAATTGCGCTACGACACCACCATCGGGCTCGATGCCGGGCCCAAGGTGCTGTTGATGGTGCAGACGTTCAACGTGGCGGCGTTCCAGGGCGGCGGGCTCGCCTACAGCGCGACCAAACTCGGCGGCTCGGCGGTGCTGCGTCTCTCAAAGGCAGTCGGGATCCAGGCCGGATATTACGGCGGCATCTCCGGCAAGAACACGGCGCGCGAACGCACCTGGTCAGTCTCACTCTGGCTCAATCACGATGCGCCGACGGGGACCAACGCCCGTTAGCCGAACCGCTCAGCCCGCTCGTGCCGCTCGCAGTAACTCGTCAATGATTCTTGCGTTCAGCAACCCCTCCCCGGGGCCGAGCAGCGGCGACGTTCCCTGCGACACTGCCCGCGCAAAGTCTTCCATCTCCAGTTGATAGACATTCACCGGATCGGCGGTGAACTGCTCCTCGCCGCGGCGAGTACGCAGCGTCACCCGGGGTGAGACGACCGCGACACCGGCAACGTCGGTTGTCTTGAAGGGCTGGTGCAACTCGAGGACGCCCTCTGTACCCACGAGGACGAGTCCCTGATGCAGTCCGGCGTCGAACGAGCAAGAGATCGTCGCGTGACGACCATCCTCCCAGCCGAGGATCCCGTGCAAGGCGCGATCGACATCGTGCACCGGGTCGAAGTTGGCGGTGGCCATCACCTGGCTCGGCGAATTGCCAAGAAAGAGCCGGGCGGCATTCACGCAGTAGCAGCCGACATCCATCAGCGCCCCTCCGCCCCACTCCGCCCGCAGCCGGGAAGGCTCATCGTCGGCAAGCCGGAAGCAGAACGACGCCTCGAGATGTCGCAGTTCGCCGATGGCACCGGATGCGATCAGTCGCTGTACCGCATCAATCTGCGGGTGATAGCGATACATGAAGGCTTCGACGAGGAGCCGGCCGGTCTCGCGCGATGCCGCCAGCATGTCGGCGCACTCCGCCGCATCGAGGCCGAGCGGCTTCTCGCAGAGTACGTGCTTGCCGGCGTGCATTGCCGCAATGGCGAGCTCGCGGTGGAGACCATTGTGGGTGGCGATGCAGACGGCATCGACTGCGGGATCGTCGAGGAGCGCGTTGTAGCTGTCGTAGCTCACGAGAGGCGCGAGGTCAGCGGCTCGCTTGTGGTCACGACTCGCGGCAGCATAGAGCGTGGCATTGCGCGATGCGTGGATCGCAGGCGCCAGCCGATTGCGAGCAACCCGCCCTGCCCCGATGATCCCGAACTGGACCCGCTTGAGCGGCATCGAATCTTCACTCACGGCAGCGGCTCCGTCGCAGTCGCGCAGGGGAGCGTCGTCGCGCCGAGCACCTCGACCACGGCATCGACAACCTCCTCGGCCATCTTGCGGTAGGTGGTGAGTTTCCCGCCTGCAATCGTGAGGACGCGTCCGTCGCGCTCCAGGTGGTGCTCGCGAGTTCGGCCACTCTCGGCGCCGCTCTGCTTCAGCAACGGGCGGACTCCGGCCCAGCGTGCCGTGATGTCGTCGGCCGTGAGCGCCAGATCCGGAAAGTGATGGCATACTGCACGAAGCAGGTAGTCCTCATCGGATTTTGGGACCGAGAGCGCCTCAGGCGCCTCAGTGGTCTCGGTGTCGGTTGTCCCCACCAGCACGCGCTGCAATTCCGGTTCGGGGATGCAGAACATCACCCGGCGATCGTCGGGGTGGCGCAATGCGATCGCATGCGTCAACGGGAAGCGGGTGATCGCGAAGGTGATGTGGATGCCCTTGGTGCCTCCGACCAGGTCGCGATCCGGGAGGCCGATGGCGTGGCGCACGCGGTCGGTCCAGGGGCCTACTGCGAGCACCATCGCCCGGGCTTCGATCTGCTCGCCGGTTTGGAGCGTCGCCGCTACGCCGTTCTCGGTGGCGGCGAGTTGAGCGTCGGAATGCTCCAGAATTCTGGCGCCTGCCCTCCGCGCGGATTCGATGTTGCTCCGCACCAGGCCGATGTCGTCTCCGTGTGCGTCCTGGTAGAGCGCTGCACCGAGCAGGGGCGACCGCTGCAGCAGCGGCTCACGCTTCAGCACCCTCCCCCGACCGATCGGTCCGTGGGCGCCGAGGGCATGCCGACCGGCAAGGAGCCGATAGAGCAGCACGCCCACTCCGACCCGGAAGTACTGCCAGTACTCTCCAGCATCGGTGAGAAAAAGGAAGGGCAAGGGCCGGACGAGGTGGGGTGCGATGTGCAGCAGGATGGCCCGCTCGGCAAGTGCCTCATGCACCAGATGGAAATCGCCGAGCTCCAGGTAGCGGATGCCGCCGTGAATGAGTCGGCTCGACCGGCTGCTGGTCCCCCAGCCCACGCTCTCGCGCTCGAGGAGAGTGACCGAGAGGCCGCGCATCGCCGCGTCCCGAGCCACGCCCGCACCGACAATGCCTCCTCCTATGACCAGCAGATCCTGCATCGGCGAGACTCGCAGCGAGTGGGAGGAGGGTTGGAAAATAGCCAGCATGGCGCGACCGGCCCGAATCGGGCTCCAAGCCGGCTCAGACTCCCCGCACGGCGACCGATAACGGGGGATCTTCGTCCGGGTCCGGTTCGGTTTGCGCAGCAGGCAGAAGCATCCACAATCCTGGCAGCATCCGGGCGCATCTTTCGCTCACGCTTGGCGTGGGCGCATTGCTTCGCTCCTGCTTGCGGTGGCGCTGGCATTGGGCTGTGCCGCGGCGTCCGCCCAGCTCCCCAGCCGTCACCACCCCGAGCCGGGCGGCGGCGGGTGGCAGTTCAGCCGCTACACCACCGCGGAAGGGCTCCCATCGGACGAGGTCAGTGGTCTGCTCGAGTCGAGATCGGGTACCCTCTGGGCCGGGACGGCCCGCGGCCTGGCCTGGTTTGATGGCTGGCTTTGGCACGAGGTGCCCTCCGACTCCACCGGCGTCCCCCGCCGCCCTCCTAGCCTGATCGCCGATGCCTCCGGCGACTCAGTCCTCGTCGTCGTGCACAACCTGCTCTACCTCGGTACCACTGCCGGGTTCAAGCGGCTCGCGGTGGTCGTCGACGGCAAGGAGAAACAGGTCACCTCCGCGGCAGCGACCAACGACGGGCTCCTGATCCTGTTGCCGCCTGGGACCACAGACCGTGTCCCCAGGCTCGTACGCTACCGCAACCATCAGTTCCAGCTCGTCGTGCCGCCTTCCGATCTCGGTGATACCGGCGTCGTGGCACTCTTTCCTGGCGCCACAGGGGTCGCCTGGCTCAACACCACGGCCGGACTCTGGTACAACGATGGCTCGGGTTGGACGCTTCGGTTCCCGAGTGGTGGAGTTCCCTACCACGTCGGCGCGGTACTGCAGCGGAAGGATGGTTCGGGTCTCTTCTCGCTGGTGGCCCCCGATGCTCGCGCGGGCCTCTGGGAGTGGGAAGCAGGTCAGCCGCCACGGCGTCGGGCGTCCGAAGGCGAAGCCCGGCTGCTGCACGCGTCATTCGCAAACGACGGAATCGCCGTCGCGGTGTATATGGGCGGCCAGATGCGCATTCGCGAAAGCGACAGCTGGTCGAACTACGACTTGCCGGGATCCCAGATTCTTGATGCGCGAACGGTGCTCCACGATCGGCAAGGTGATACCTGGATCGGGACCGGGTCTGGCCTGGTCCTCTTTCGAGGCTCTGCGGGGCTCTGGGCGGGTATTCCTCACGGCTTCCCGTCGCCTCGGGACCGGATCAACGCCATCGTCACCGATAGTCACGACGGAACCTGGGCTGGCACCGCCGATGGCATCGACGTGTTCGAAGCCGATGGCAGTATTCGCCATATCCCGAGCGCGCTCGGTCAGCCAATCGGCGCCGTCACCGGACTCGCACGCGACTCCACCGGGAACATCTGGGTCGCACGTGGCTCGATACCGGGCGGCGCGCTGCGCTGGGATGGCAAGAGCTGGCGACGCTTCGGCGACGTGGACGGCCTGCTCGCCTCGCGCATCCACGACGTCTCGGTGGACCGCAGCGGTCGCGTCTGGTTCCTCGGCCTCGAAGGAAGCACCCCCTCGACCACGGGTCCCGGCGCGTTCATGCTCGAGGACGGGCGCTTCACGCCCGTCGGGCCCGCGCAGGGCCTCCCGAGCGGCAAGGTGTACGCCTTCGCCGAGGCCCCGGATGGCACCCGCTGGTTCGGCAGCGGCGGCGGACTGAGTCGCTGGCGGAAGGGTGTCTGGACCCATTGGACGCAGCGCACTGGTCGTACCGGGAACCGGCCATTCCGCGCACCGCTCCGCGTCTTCACGCTCGCCGTCGATTCGGCCGGGACGGTCTGGTTCGGCGACCAGCAAGAGTCGCTGGCGTACGGCATCGGCACCGTCGACGCACGCGACTCGCTGGCGTTCTTGACGACCGCCGACGGGCTTCTCAACAATCGCGTCTGGCGTCTGGTCGCCGGTGGAGATGGCACCATCTGGGCCGCGACCGAATCCGGTCTCTCGGCGATGCACGATGGCAACTGGTTCGCGTTCGGGACCGATCGCGGACTGGGCTACCCCCAGCTCTGGGCTTTGGAAGTCGATGGCTCCGCCGTCTCGGTCGGCACTCAGGGTGGCGGCATGCGGCAGCTGGATCTCGACGCGGCGCGTCAGCCACCACCGCGCGTCACCATCCTCGAATCGGTCACGGAGGGGCGACGCGCATATCTGCGCTGGATGGTCGTGGCCTATCGCGGTTCGCTTGCGTCCTCGCTGATCGAGACCCGCTACCGCGTTGATGGCGGACGATGGTCTGCCTGGAGCACCGATCGAGTCGCAACCATCAACGACTTGGGCGCGGGCGAGCATCGTATCGAGGTCCAGGCCAAGGGGCTCTACCTGCCGCTCGATCCCGTCTCGGCCAGCGCCGCCGTGACTGTCGCCAGACCGTTGATGCTGCGGCAGGAATTCGCGATCCCGGTTGGTGGCCTGAGCATAGCGCTCCTGGCGTTGAGCTTCGTCGGCATTCGCCGCAAGCGCGAGGCCGGCGCAGTCCTGCGCGAGAGCGAGACCCGCTTCCGCACGCTCTCGGCGTCAACATTCGAGGGAATCGGCATCTCGGTTGATGGCACGCTGGTCGAGGCAAACGACCAGTTGCACCGCATGCTCGGCGCGGCCCCGGGCCAGCTGCGTGGTCGTCGCCTTCGCGATTTCCTCGCCGGCGAGCCCGACGCACCGGCGCGCCGCATCGACGGCAGCTCCTTCCCGGCGGAAATCCGCGAACGGACGATCCCCTATCGTGGCAGCGATGCGCAGGTGAGCACCGTGCGCGACCTGAGCGAACAGCAGCTCGCCGATGCGGCGCTGCGCGCCTCCGAGGAGCGCTTCGAACGGATGTTCCGCTCCAGTCCGTCGTCGATCACCATCGCGAGCTATCCGGACGGGCCCTATATCGACGTCAGCGAGGGCTTCGAAAACCTGACCGGCTACACACGCGAGGAGTCGGTTGGACGCACCGCCGAGGAACTGGGAATCTTCCAGGGCCCGGGAGATCGTGCCGCGTTGCTCGCCGCCGTCCGCGCCACCGGCGCTGCCCGCGGACACGAAATCACCTTCACCACCCGAGCCGGCGATCGTCGCGCCGTCCTCGTCTCCGCCGACCTGATCCAGCTCGACGGCAAGCCCCACCTGCTCTCGGTAGCCACCGACATCACCGAGCGGCGATCGCTCGAAGCGCAGTTGGTGCAATCGCAGAAGATGGAAGCGATCGGCCAGCTTGCCGGTGGCGTGGCGCATGATTTCAACAACCTGCTCACGGCGATCATCGGTCACGCCGACCTCGTGCGCGACGCGGTGGTCGACACCGAGGCCGTCGATGATATCGACGAGATCCGGCGCGCCGCCCAGCGTGCCTCGGACCTCACGCGCCAGCTGCTGACCTTTGCCCGGAAGAATCAGGTCAGGCCGAGCGTCGTGGACCTCAACGACATGGTGCATCGCACACAGCGGATGCTCGGGCGCCTCCTCGGCGAGCAGATCGTGATCGTGACCCAGACGGCGTCAGATCTGCCACCGGTCACGATCGACCCGGGGCAGATCGAGCAGGTCCTGGTGAATCTCGCCGTGAACGCGCGCGACGCGATGCCGACCGGCGGGCAACTCATCATCGAGACCCACGCGACCGAACTGGGCGACGACTACACGCGCGAACATCCCGAAGTGCAGCCGGGTCACTATGCCATGATCGCGCTCACGGACACGGGCAGCGGCATTCCCGCCGAATCATTGTCGCGGGTGTTCGAGCCGTTCTTCACAACCAAGGGCGTGGGTCAGGGCACCGGACTCGGACTGGCCATCTGCTACGGCATCATTCGCGAAGCGGGCGGACACATCTCGCTCTACAGCGAGGCCGGTCGCGGCACCACCGTACGCGTCTACCTGCCACGCACGAGTGAGCCGATCACGCGGCCCGCGCCGGCCGCCTCGCAACCGGTGCGTGGCGGAAACGAGGTCGTGTTGCTCGTCGAGGATGAGATACTGGTACGGACCCTGGTCGATCGGGTGCTTTCCAATCTCGGCTACTCGGTGATGGTCGCCGGCAATCTGGACGAGGCGGTCGCCGCGTTGTCGAATGCCGCGCTCCCGCCGCAACTACTGATCTCCGATGTCGTGCTCCCTGGACCAGGTGGTCCCGAGATCGCCCGTGCGGTGCGCGATCTCGTCCCCGGGATCGCCGTGCTCTACATCTCCGGCTACACCGAGCGCGCCGCCAACCAGGCGGTCGTGCTCGACGCACCGCTTCTGTCGAAGCCGTTCACGCCGCAATCTCTCGGCAGACGCGTCCGTGAGGTGCTGGATGGTGCCTGAGGCCGGGATCACCGAGAGTCACACTCATCGCGTACTTCATGAACTGGGAGAGCGCGTCAAGGAACTCGAGGCCTTGCACGCCGCAGCCCGGCTTATGCTCAACGACCGGCTGACACTGCAGACGCTGCTGGATGAGCTCGCGGCGCTGCTGCCGCCGGCATTCCAGTATCCGACGCATGTCGCGGCCGCAATCCAATACGGTGCCCTTGCCAGTGCGACTCCGGACTTCGAAGTGAGCCCCGGGGCGATGCTGGTGACCTTCGTGGGTCGTGACGGGACCGAGGGGCGGATCGAAGTGGTCCACTTCCGCGGCCCGTTGCATCAGCATCACGCAGGATTCCTGGCCGAGGAATGGAACCTGGTCCGATCGGTGGTCGACATGCTCGTGACCACGCTCAATCGCCGGGCCGCGGAGCAAGCACTTCGCGTCAGCGAGGAGCGTCTCCAGCTGGCACAGACCGCAGCCGGGCTCGGGCTCTGGGAACTCGACCTCGTAACCCAGGCCGTGCACTGGTCGGTCGGCATGTCGCAGATGATGGGATTGACGGAAGCGACGGCGCCAACGCACCTCGACGCCGTCCGTGCGATGATCCATCCCGATGACCGGAGCCACCTGAGCCTGAACGTGCAGCGCGCGATACACGACCCGCTCGCACGAGACAGGTTCGAGTACGAATCACGGATGACTGCCCCGGGAGGCCCCGAGGTCTGGCTCGCGAGCAAGGGACGAATCGTCAGGGATGGCCACGGTGCGGCGAGCCGGCTGCTCGGGGTCTCGGTGGACATCTCCGGCATGCGCCGTCTCGAGGGACAGTTTCACCAGTCGCAGAAGATGGAGGCGATGGGGCGGCTCGCCGGTGGTGTGGCGCACGACTTCAACAACCTGCTCACGGCGATCAAGGGCTATTCCGAGTTCGTGATCGATTCCCTCGAACCAGGGGACCACCGTCGCGAAGACGTCGAGCAGATCTCCGCAGCGGCCGATCGCGCGGCCGGCCTCACCCGCCAGTTGCTGGCATTCTCCCGACATCAGGCACTGGCACCGACCGTGGTCGATCCGGCCGGGATCATCGGTGGGATGGAGAGCCTGCTTCGGCGGCTGATCGGCGCGGATGTGGATTTCCGGGTGACACTGGAGCGTGCCAAGAGCGCCATTCGCGTGGATGCCGGCCAGTTTGAGCAGGTGATCATGAATCTCGCGGTCAATGCCCGCGATGCGATGCCCCACGGTGGCGTGCTCAGCATCGAGACATCGATCGCCGAGTTCGACGAGCTGATCAGCACCCCGCACAGTGACCTGCCAGCCGGCCGCTACGTCGTGATGTCGGTGAGTGATACCGGCAGCGGAATGACGCACGACACCAAGGCGCGCCTCTTCGAGCCGTTCTTCACGACCAAGGAGCAGGGCCGCGGGACCGGACTCGGACTCGCGACCGTCTACGGCATCGTCCGCCAGAGCGGCGGGGCGATCTGGGTCTTCAGCGAGCCGGGGCGCGGTTCGACCTTCAAGCTCTATTTCCCGTGGGTGGGTGAGGAAGCTGTTCCGGTGCGCTCGCAGGAGCTGGCCCCGCACTCGCTACGCGGGACCGAACAGATCGTGCTGGTGGATGACGATGTCCAGGTGCGAACGCTGGCGGAGCGCGCACTGCGGTCACACGGCTATCGTGTGCTTGCGCTCGCGAGCGCAGCCGACGCCATCACGGTCGTCGACCAGCATCAGGTCCCGGTCGATCTCCTCATCACCGACATCGTGATGCCGAGAATGCAGGGCCCCGAGCTCGCATCGCGCATTCGCGTACTCCGGCACGAGGCGCGAGTCCTCTTCATCACCGGATACGCCGAAGAGCGAATCGAGTTGCCGGATCCGACACGAGCCAGCGTGCTCGAAAAGCCGTTCACCCCGACCACCTTGCTACGTCGGGTGCGCGAACTGCTCGATCAGAGCAGGCCGTCGAGATAGAACTCGAGGCGCCAGCCGGTTGGCGCCCGCAGTGCCCTCGCGAGATCGATGCGCACCAGGCCATCGAGGAACGAGGCGCCAACGCCGGCACCGATGAGCGGCCTCCCGCTCGAAAAGTTCGACCGATTCCCGGCCCACCCTGCGTCCACAAATCCGATCAGACGTACCGCTGGCAACGAGTTCCCCACCTCGGCGCGCGTGAGCCAGAAGGCGTCACCTGAAAGTACCCCGCCCGCATAGCCGCGAAGGCTTCCGGCACCACCGAGATAGAACTGCGACTGCACCGGCACATCACCGCGCGTGGTCCCCGCGGAGAACGTCAGCGCCCCCGCAAACGGACCGCTGGGCGTGAGGAATGCCCGGAGGGTGATGGCGCCTTTGCCGAAGTCGAAGTCACCAGTGCTGCCTTCCACGGTGCTCTCGGCCCCGAGCGTGAAGCTCCGCGAAAGCGCCTTGCTGCCACGCAGCGTGACCGAAGCGCCACCCTGGGTCGCGCGATCGGCCTTGATGTTGGGGCGGAATTGACGGTCATGATCGAAGAGGTGCGGCAGGCTCGCCGCGGTTTCCACGTCAGCCGGGCGCTGCTGTTCGTAGTACAGTCGTCCGCTCCAGCTCCCCGAGGTGGCGCCCGCCGTGAGTTCCGCGCCGAGAGTGCGGAAGTACTGGCCATCGTCTCGTCCGGCGAGCAGCCCGAGCATCGAGTTGATTGCGCCGAGGGGATGGGCATCCGGATTCGCGGCGGCGAGCCGGCGATAGCCGCCCAGCGCGAACCGACGTGAGGTCGTCTCGCGGGTCAGCGACAACTCGCCATTGGGGATGCCGTCGGCGAGACCGATCCGCGCCAGCGCGTCGACCCGGAGTGGTCCGAAATCGGCGCGCGCATTGGCGCTGAGCGAGAGCGCCTCGACCCGGTTGTAGCGCGCATGCTGAAGCAGCGTCGCGAGCCCCGATGGCAACTCGACATGATTTTCCCACTTGCGATCGGGAAGCGCACCGATCGCACCGGCGAGTCCCTTGAGCTCGCTCTCGGAAATCAGGTCACCCATATCAAGGATCGGCGTGCCGAGCTCCGGCGATGTAAGCAGTGCGGCGGTGTCCTTGGGAATCACCACCACCAGGTTGCTGTCGGGAGTCCAACGACCACGGGTGGAGTCCTGTTGTGGCTCACCCTTGTGCCGTGCCGGCCTCGCGGCGACACGCCCCGCGGGACGGAAGGTGCTCGCGGGGTCAGGTGGTGCCCCGCCCTCCACCTCGTAGTCGCGGTAGACGCGTTCGAGCCGGAAGGGGACGTTCATCCAGGAGCCCATCGATCCGACCGCATCGATCGCGACGAATCTCGGCATCCACCAACGGTCTTCGTAGAGGCCGTATTCGAGGGTGATGAATTTCACCTCGCCACGCGCGTTGATGTACTTGGGGACATCCTTCATGTCATCGGCGGCGAGGTCGCGGCGCATTTCGAACGGACGTGCTGGCCGGAAGGCGGCGCGCACCAGCCCGAACGTTTCGGCGTCGAACCAGAGCGTCCCGCTCATCAGCTTCCAGTCGGCACGACGCGGAGTGACCTGCAAGGCGAGGATGCGAATCTTCTTCCCGCCCGGCAGACCGATTGTCTGACTGTCACCGAGGGCGAAGGTGTAGTCGGCTTCCCCGCCCTCGCGCAGGGGGTAGGAAAACCCCTCGGGGTCACCATCGGCGCCGACGATCCGGAGATAGTCTGCCGAGGGATCGAAGACGAGATCGCGCCCGTTGCCGCTCAACTCGCCCGGAATGCGATCGCCACGCTCGGCGATCGGCGACGACGAGCGCGCTCCGAGGAATTCGATCCGCGATGGCGAGTCGCGCTTCCAGGAGATCTTCGCCACCATCTCCTCGCGATAGAGCATCCGGTCACGCAGCAGCGCCTTGATCCCGACCCCCATCCGCGACGAGACCGTCGTGGTATAGGCCGTCACGAGGCGCTCGTTGCGTTGGCGAGCCTGCCGCGCCCGGCTCACCAGCGCTTCGGTCGCGGCGTCGGCATAGGCGGGGGAGACCGGAGTCGCCGGGGCACCCTGGATCTGGGCAAGAAGCAGGAAGGTTGCGAGCATGGGTCCCGAGGGGCTTGAGTAAGCGGACAGGTACGGGGCGCGGCGTTCGCTTGTTTCAGTTCGCACCGTCCAAGAAATATCGGCAGATTGGGCCCTCCCTGCCTACTCTTGTCTCCCGGCGAGGCGCTGCCACGGCGCCCCGGCGGTCAATTCTTTCGCTGAAGTGAGTCATCATGGCCCTGCTGGGCTTGCAGGAAGTATCCGTGACGTTTGGTGGTCCCCGGCTTCTCGATCGTGCCACACTGGCGATCGAGCGAGGTGAACGCGTCTGCCTCATCGGCCGCAACGGTGCCGGCAAGAGCACCGTGATGAAATTGCTTGACGGTACCCTGAGCCCCGACAGCGGCGAGGTGGTCCGCCAGGTCGGCCTCAGTGTCGCCCGTCTGGAGCAGGAAGTCCCCAACGACGTGGACGGCAGCACCTTCGATGTGGTGGCCGAGGGACTTGGCGAAGCCGGCAAGTTGCTCGCCCGCTACCACCAGGTGAGTCACGATCTGGCCCTGCATGCAAGCGACGCGTCGATGCGGGAGCTCGGCCGCCTCCACGAGGCGCTCGATGCCGCTCGCGCATGGGAAACGAGTGAACGGGTCGACACCGTCCTCTCGCACCTCGGCCTCGATCCCGATGCGCCGTTCGCGAGTGCCTCGGGCGGCCGCAAGCGACAGACGCTGCTGGCGCGTGCGCTGGTTCGCAATCCCGACGTGCTGCTCCTCGACGAACCGACCAACCACCTCGACATCGAAGCCGTCGAATGGATGGAGGAATTCCTCATCGGCCACGGCACGACGCTCGTGTTCGTCACCCACGACCGGACCTTCCTGCGCCGTGTGGCCACGCGCATCGTCGACCTCGATCGCGGCAAGCTGATCGACTGGGGCAGCGGCAGCTACGACAGTTATCTCGAGCGCAAGGAAGCCGCGCTGGCCGTCGAGGCCAAGGAATGGAGCGAATTCGACAAGAAGCTGGCGCGGGAAGAGGTGTGGATTCGCACCGGCATCCAGGCGCGCAGGACACGGAACGAGGGTCGCGTCCGTGCCCTTGAGGCGCTCCGACTCGAGCGAAGCGCGCGACGGGAACGCACCGGCACCGTGCGGCTGCAAGCGCAGGAAGCGGAGCGCACGGGCCGGATGGTGATCGAAGCGAAGGATGTGAACTTTTCCTATGGCGCGCGGCCGATCGTTCGCGACTTCACCACCACGATCTCGCGGGGCGACCGGGTCGGCCTCATCGGCGCCAACGGCACCGGCAAGACCACCCTGCTCCGACTGCTGCTCAACGAACTCCAGCCGGACACCGGCAGCATCCGCATGGGGACCAATCTCGAGGTCGCCTATTTCGATCAGTTGCGTGAGCAGCTCGATCCGGAGCAGACTGTCGTCAACAGCATTGGCGATGGGACCGAGTTCATCGAGATCAACGGTGTGCGCAAACATGTCCTGGGCTACTTGCAGGACTTTCTCTTCTCGCCGGACCGCGCGCGGACTCCGATCCGGGTGCTCTCAGGCGGTGAGCGCAACCGGCTTCTGCTGGCGCGCCTCTTCACGCGACGGTTCAACGTCCTGGTCCTCGACGAGCCGACCAACGACCTCGACATCGAGACGCTCGATCTGCTCGAAGAGTTGCTGCTCAATCTCAAGGCGACGCTACTGGTGGTGAGCCACGACCGCGAATTCCTCGACAACGTCGTGACCAGCACCCTGGTGATGGAAGGCGACGGGCGCATCGGCGAATATGTCGGCGGGTACTCCGACTGGGTGCGCCAGCGTGGCAACGCCGCCGCGGAGCCAGTACTCGTAGCTCCGCGGCCAGCCGCCGCCCCGATCCCGAAGTCGAGCAAGAAGAAGCGGCTGAGCAGCAAGGAAGCAAGCGAGCTCGCCGCTCTGCCAGAACGGATCGACTCGGCCGAGCGCGAACGGCAACAGCTCTTCGATTCCCTCTCCGACCCGGTACTGCTGCGGAATGGCGGCGCCGTGGCGACGGCCAAGGCCCGGCTCGCCGCCCTCGATGCCGAGATCGTGACGCTCACCCAGCGGTGGGAAGCGCTTGAGCTGGTCGCGCACGACGCGTAGTTTCGTTGCGGTTCCTTCACCTTCAGGAGTTCACGATGAAGTTCCCGATCAAGTCCCTGGTCATCCTTGCCTGCGTCGCCGCCCCGTTGCAGGCGCAGGGCACCGATGTCGGCGTCCCCGCGGTGCGGTCGCTCTGGCAGCAGCTCTCTGGCTACGTGCTCGCCTCGGCCGAGGATATGCCCGAGGCGAAGTACGCTTTCAAGCCGACGCCCGAAGTGCGCAGCTTTGGCGAACTCATCGGCCACGTGGCCGGCTCGCAGAACATGTTCTGCGCCGCAGCGCTCGGCGAGAAGGAGCCCGCTGAAGACGCCGTCGAGAAGGCCGCGACGTCCAAGGCCGCCCTGATCGCCGCGATGAAGGCCTCGATCGCCTACTGCACCAAGGCATACGCCCAGACCGACAACGCGTCACGCGCCGCGATCACCCTCTTCGGGCAGAAGCGGAACCGGATGTACGCCCTGGCCATGAACGCCACCCACGACGGCGAGCACTACGGCAACCTGATCACCTACCTGCGGATGAACGGCCTGGTGCCGCCATCGTCGAAGGGGATGTAGTCCAGACAGCGAACGTGCGACTCGGTACCGGCGCGGCGTCCCCAGAGCGAAAGGGCGCCGTCCCGGTGCCTCTTGTCTGACCTCCGGAGGTCCCAGTGACGCTCATTCCGCTCCGCCAGTCCCGCACCATCCGACGGATCTTCTCTGCCGCCACGGCATCCGTCGCCGTGCTCCTCCTCACCGGCTGCCCCGGTGCCACCGACATCAAGAAGCTGCTTGACGACCCGTCGCACTACGAGGGAAAGAGCGTGCGGATCGCCGGTGAGGTGACCAAGGCCGTCGGGGCGCTGGGCTACGGCGTCTACGAGGTGAAGGACGGCACCGGCTCGCTCACGGTCGTGAATCAGTCCGGCGGCGGGACCCCACGCGTCGGCGCCACCGTGGGCGTTGAGGGCACTTTCCGCTCTGCCTTCACGGTCGGCACGCGCACCATCGCGGTACTGCTCGAGAAGCAACACAAGACTCGCTGAGCCGACGCCGCTAGCTTCGAGGGATGACCGACCCTCTGCCCCAGCCTCCCGGCGCGCCCGGCATCGACGCGCGCTGGACCTCGAGTGCGAAGGCGGGGGTCGGCACCGCCTTCTCCGACGCCTCGCGCGTCTGGTTCACCATCAGTCACGGCATCCTCAACGAGATCTACTTCCCCGACGTTGACGTCGCCTGCACGCGCGATCTCGGGATGGTGGTGACGGATGACCACGGCTTCCTCTCCGAAGAGAAGCGCGACGCACACCACGAGATCGAGTGGCTCGGTCCGGGCATCCCCGCCTTCCGCTTCACCAATACCTGCGCCTCGGGGCGCTACCGGATCGAGAAGACGATCTTCGCGGCCTCCGAACACCACACCATTCTCCAGCACACGCGCTTCGTGCCGTTGGTCGGCACGCTCGAAGACTATCACGTCCACGTGGTGTGCAGTCCTCACCTCGGCAACCAGGGCGCCGATAACACAGCGTGGGTCGGCGAATACAAGCAGGGTCACGGACTCTTTGCCCAGCGTGCCGGGTATGCCATGGCATTGATGGCGAGCGTACCGTGGCGGCGACGATCGGTGGGGTATGTCGGCGCATCGGATGGCTGGCAGGAGTTGCAGGCCAACGGGCATCTCGCCAACGAATATCAGCGCGCCGAAAACGGGAATGTCGCCCTCTCCGGCGAGCTCGACCTGCGCGCGAGCGGTGGCGAGTGCGTGATCGCCATCGGCTTCGGACACGACTGGCCCAAGGCGGCGCATCATGCGCTGGCCACGATGCTGGTACCCTATGAGGAAGTACTCGAGCGCTACACGCGTGAATGGGCGGAGTGGCAGGCAACGTTGATCGCACTGGATGATGCCGACCCGACACCCGACCTCTTCCGGGTCTCGATGGCGGTGATCCGCACCCATCAATCGAAGAGCTTCTTTGGTGGCACCATCGCGTCACTCTCGATTCCGTGGGGCTTCGCGAAGGGAGACGGCGACCTCGGCGGCTACCACCTGGTGTGGCCACGCGATCTGGTTCAGACCGCGACCGGCCTCCTCGCGGCCGGAGCGGTCGAGGAGGCGGTCCGGGTGATTCGCTATTTGCATGCGGTGCAGGAACCCGATGGCCATTGGGCCCAGAACTGCTGGCTCGACGGTACGCCGTACTGGAAGGGGATCCAGATGGACGAGACGGCACTCCCCGTCCTCCTGGTAGATCTCGCCCACCGCACGGGCGCCCTGACCGACGCGGACGTTCGGTGGCTCTGGCCAATGGTTCGTCTCGCCTGTTCCTACATCGTGCGCAACGGCCCGGGGACGATGCAGGATCGCTGGGAAGAGGACAGTGGCTTCTCGACGTACACGCTGGCGACCGAGATCGCCGCGCTGCTTGCGGCGGCAGACCTCGCCGAGAAGATGACGGAGCCCGCGCTCGCGGAGTACCTCCGCGAAACCGCCGATGCCTGGAACGCCGCGATCGAGCGGTGGACCTACGTGACAGACACGCCACTCGCGCGTGCCGTCGGTGTTCCCGGCTACTATGTGCGCATCGCGCCGCTCAGCGTGGCCGAGACGGGCGACGCGGCGGACAGCCTCACGGTCATCAAGAACCAATCGGCGGAGCGTAGCAGCGCGCCGACGCATGAAGTGATCTCACCCGATGCGTTGGCGCTGGTACGGTTCGGCATTCGCCGCGCCGATGATCCGAGAATTCTCGACACCATCGCGGTGATCGATGCGCGGCTCAAGACTGATTTTCCGGTCGGGCCGGCGTGGCGCCGCTATGGCCAGGATGGATACGGCGAGCACGAAGATGGCGCGGCGTTCGATGGCGTTGGTGTCGGTCGTCCCTGGCCGCTGCTCACCGGCGAACGCGCGGCGTATGAAATCGCAGCCGGCAATCTCGTGCGCGCCGGAGAACTCACAATGACGATGGCCGGCTTCGCCAACCACGGTGGCCTCCTCCCGGAGCAAGTATGGGACGGCGCCAATTCCGCCGACGGAGAACTCGTCTTCGGCAAGCCCGCCGGATCGGCGATGCCGCTGGTATGGGCCCACGCCGAATATGTGAAGCTGCTCCGCTCGTTGCGTGACGGGGCGATCTTCGGCACCCCGCCCCAGCCACTCGCGCGGTACGGGACCGGTGAGATGCCTGAAGCGCACTTCCCCTGGGGCTTCAACCTCAAGGCGCGCACGATGCCGCAGGGGCGCGGACTCCGTGTCACCGTGCTCGCGCCTGCACTGCTCCGCTGGAGCCTCGATGGCTGGGCGACGTCGCATGACACGCCCACGCAAGAGTCGGGATTCGGCACCAGCTTCGTTGACCTGCCCACCGCGAGTCTCGCGAGCGGGTCGGTGGTGGAATTCACCATGCAATGGCGCGAAAACGATCGGTGGGAAGGAGAAAACTTCACCCTGGTCGTGGCGTAAGCGTCTGGCGGCGTGTCGCTGCCCCCGGGCACCGCCGTCCTAGAGGCGTGTGACTGGCTTCGCCCACTCAGGAGAGAGCAGCAAATGCGCGTACTCGTGATCGACATCGGCGGTTCCCACGTGAAGGTCGCCACCAACTTCGGGACGGAACATCGTTCGGTCGAATCGGGGCCGGACCTCACCCCGGACGAGATGGTAGCGGCCGTGAAGGAGCTCACCGCCGACTGGCCCCGCGATGCCATAGCGATCGGCTTTCCCGGGCCAGTCGCAAAGAACACTCCGACGGCCGAGCCGAAGCACCTCGGTCCGGGCTGGGTGAACTTTGATTTTGCCGGCGCGTTCGGCCTGCCGGTGAAGGTGGTCAACGATGCGCTGATGCAGGCGATCGGCAGCTACGAGGGTGGCCGGATGCTCTTCCTCGGCCTCGGCACCGGTCTCGGCAGCGCCCTCGTGCTCGACAACCACGGCTTCCCGCTCGAACTCGCCCACCTGCCTTACCGACGTCGAAAGAGCTTCGAGGATTGCCTTGGCGACGCGGGCCGCAAGCGCATGGGAAAAGCGAAGTGGCGTCGGCGAGTCGCTGATGTGGTCGGGCGACTGATGGCCGCAACCCTGGTGGATTACGTGGTCCTCGGTGGCGGCAATGTCGAGCACGTCACGGAGCTCCCCGAAGGGGCGCGCCGCGGAGACAACGACAATGCCTTTGTGGGCGGCTATCGGCTCTGGGATATCGGCGGGATTGACGCGTAATTGGTCGATTTCGTGGCGGCAGATGGGCGGGTGCGGTGGCGATGCCACACGTTTCCGCCCTTACTGTTGCGCGTCAAGTCGTTTACCCACAATCAGTTAGACTGAATTGCCGAACTAGCACGCGAGTTGCCTTGGATAGTGGCCAGAAGAACACGCAACAGGTCGTTGGAAAGTGTTGATCTGACACCACATCCCGGGTCACGAGGTTTTCGATGCGTCGCTTCCGTTCGGTATC
>JBDSMX010000242.1:0-3198 GCA_039915645.1 Gemmatimonadales bacterium
TTCGCTGGTCCCACTCAATCCATTTGCCAGGAGTTTTTCCCATGTCCATCGGACGCCGTTTCCTCAATGCTGGTCTCTCCGTGCTCTTCCTCGTCGGCATCCAGACCTACGCCAAGGCCGAGGATGCCGGTGGTGGCCTCTGGTTCTGCGCCTACAGCGGGTCGTTCTGCACCTTCACCGACGGTTCCTACTGGAGCGGCTGCCTCACCGGCTACGAATCCGGCTACATCTGGACCTTCGTCGCCAACACGATGTGCACGTCGTACACGCCGAAGCAGGGTACCGGCGGCAACTAACGGCTCGCAGCGCGCTCGTCCTCGTACCCTGCTCGGGGCGCCGGACGTCGACCTCTCGATTCTGCCTGACTTGAAGTGAGTGTTCCGTGAACCTGATCCACCGCAGCACCAACATCATCCCGAGTCCGCGCGTCCTCCTGGGCGTGCTGCTCCTGCTCGCCGGGTGCGGCAGTGATCGCGCACCTGCGGTCGCCGCCGTAACTCCCGCGGTGGCGATGCCGACGCTGGTGGCACTCCCCACCAGCAACGAGATCGCGGCATCGCCGCATTCCCCCACGTCGCCGCTGCGGATTGGTGAGCACGGCGACGTGCTGCTCGCCGATCTCTCGCTCGATACCAAATTGCTGCGCACCATCGATACCCTGGGCCGTGTCCGCTGGCAGGCAGGGCGTGGTGGCGAAGGACCGGGCGAGGCGCGTCTTGCGCTGCCGCTCGAGGTCACCGATTCCTCGATTCTCGCCTTCGATCTCGCGACCCATCGGCTCACCGAATGGGATTCCGCGGGAAAACTGTTGCGAACTACCTTGCCGCTCCCGCGCATCCCGCTCGCGCGCACTCGCGACAACGAGTGGCTCGGCTGGGAGCCCGACCAGCCGCGCTACGGCGTGGTGGTGGTCGATGCCGACGGACATACCCGCGAGGTGCTCGACCGCGCCGAGCCTCAATACGTCGAAATGTTCCCGGCGGTGAGCGATCCGCGGATGATCGTGCCGCCGGCGCTGGGGAGCTGGCGCGGCGGTATCGTCGTCGCCAACGGCAAGACGTATCAGCTCGCGTTCTATGATTGGAATGGTGTGCTGCAGCGCATCATCAGCCGGGCGCTGCCGCCGAATCATCTCTCACCGCGCCAAGTCGATGCGGAACTCGGCGGCCTCGCCGGCCGGCCGGGGCAACGGACCGAGAATCAGGAGTTGCGGCGCTCGCAGCTCGCGGCGCAGGTGCGGCCGTGGTTCACGCACGTCACGCCACTGGGGCTCGACGATGCCGGGCGCATCTGGGTCGTGGGGCAGCAGGGCGATACCACTTTCGCCGATGTCTTTTCGGCGACGCAATTTCTTGGGAGGATCGTGTTGCCCTGCGTCGGATTTCAGGGGCGCTGGGCGATGCGCGGCGAGTGGCTGGCGCTGGTGTGTGCGCCGGATGATTCGGCGGCGCCGGGGGATGCGGTGGTGAAAAGGTGGCGGGTGGGGCCCTATTAGCGGCCCTACGCCGCCTTTCATGGCCGAGCGACGACCAGCTTTACTCGTACGCCAGCGTGCGAAAGCATGTTGACGAGTCCGTCAATGCTGAACAATTCAATTCGCCCCCGCACCAGGTCGCTGATTCGCGGCTGGGTGACACCGAGCAGCTTCGCGCCAGCAAGCTGGGTGAGTTCGCGCTGTTGGAGCAGGCGCCGGATCTGGAACATCAATTCGGCGCGAATTCGCAGATTCTCCGCGTCTTCCGGGGAAAAGCCGACGTCCTGAAAGACATTACCGGATGACTTCTGGATTCGAGTGGCCATACTATCCCCCGTTTCCGTAAAACCCGCGCAGCTCGCGGAGTCGCTTGCGTGCCGCGGAGACGTCCAGCAGGGAGGTTTGTCGAGACCGCTTGGCGAACGCATGCAGGACGAAAATCGCGTCCTTCCGTTCTGCCCCGGACCAGCTCTGGAAAAGCCCGGACCTTGGCACGGGTGCTATCCGACCAGACCAGCGGCCGTGGCAAGCTCACAAATATACAAAGTTCAGTATGATTGCGCAAGGCATGCAGTAACGTCAAGCCAACGAGCGCGCCGCACGGATCTATTCGCTTCCGGGTGGTACGGTTCGCCGCGACACTCGGCGGAGTCGGGACTTGCCGCCCGTGATGAGGAGCGGACCCCCCGCTCACACACCCACGAGTGAATGCCCCGCAGTAGTATTCAAGCCATAGGCACCACCCCCTCATCTCCGAGCCTGTCGATGCGCCTCCTCCTGGTGCTTCTCCCCGTTGCGCTGGCCACCACGCTCGGTGCCCAGTCTCCCGCCGAGCGTGTCCTCCTCGACTCCATGATCGCCGCGCCCGGCGGGGGATCCTGCTCAACAGGTTCTCCGGAGCTCAAGCGACTCTGCACCGGCTTCCAGCAGGTGGGACGCGCAGGCCAGAGCGGCACCGCCGGCGATGCCTCGCGAGCACGAGACGCCTTCGAGCGCGCCGTTGAGGAGAAGCCCAAGTGGCCGATGGCCTGGTACGGACTCGGCCTCTCCCGGGTCCAGGCCTCCCGCGCCCGGATGCTCGCGCGCGAAGGCGCACTGCAGCCCCTCGGCACCAGCTTCGAGGCAGGCGCCGGGTACGCGCTGGTGCGCGCGCTCGAACTCGATTCGAGCTACACCCCGGCCGCCGAAGCGCTGGCAATGATCTCGATTCCGCGTGAGGGAGCGTCACGCCTGACCGAGCGGATCGCGATGCTCCGCCGGCTCCGCGCGACCTTGTCGGGGCGCGCTTCCTTTGGTGCCGCACAAGTGGAACTCGTCGGTGGCGATCCGCAGTCGGCCGTGAAATACCTCCTCGACGCCTTGCAGCGACACGACATCGACAGCGGCACCGTCCTTCTCTCCCTCTCGCGTGCCTTCCATCGAGCCGATCGTCCCAGTGAAGGACTCGATGCGCTCATTCGCGGCAGCCGGGACACGACTTCCGCCGCGCAGGCCGCCTATCACCAGGAGCTTGGCCTGGTCGCATCGACGAATGAGATGACGGAGTGGGATTCGCTGGCCGTGCCGGCGCGCGCCGAATGGCTCGCAGCGTTCTGGGGCACGCGCGATGTGAAGGAGGCGCGCAGCGAAGGGGATCGACTCGTCGAGCACTATCGACGCTACGAATACGCGATGAAGGAATATTCGCTCGAGCTGCCGCGCACCGGTCGCCACAAGGTCGCCCG
>JBDSMX010000026.1:0-3861 GCA_039915645.1 Gemmatimonadales bacterium
TCACGGATGGGCCCAGGACGCATGAAGGTCGTGATGTATCGACTTGGGCCCGGCGCGCGGTGACGACCGGTCGCGATATGCTTGAGGTTCTGTTAGCCTGCGGACTCGTTGCGGTCGGCGGCTGGTCGCTGATCTCAGCGATCCGGTTCCGCCCAGCGGGAGCCAAAGGTCAGGCGGTTCGATTGATCGGTATCGCACAAGTCTGCGCGCTACTGCTGGTCGGTGCCGGGGCGGTCGTCAGCGCCGCGCCCCGGCCCCTTCGCCTGGGAGTGCTGACAATGACGATCGCGCTGAGCGTGCTGCGCCTGATCCATCAACGCCAGTCGACAGTGCCTTCCCCCAAGGAGATCCGATGACGGAGGCAAATACATGGATTACGGTCGGCGCGTTCGGTACCGGCCTTGAGGCCGATATGGCGCGTGAACTCCTGGTCGCCGCCAACATTCCGGTGATGATGCACGGCGAGCAGACCGGCATCTTCGGCCCGGGCTTCCAGGGCTGGGTACCGGGTGGGGTAGGGCTCGCGGTGCCGACCGCCTTTGCGGAGCAGGCCAGGGAACTGATGTCGTGAGCTCGCGCTCGGCCCGCACATTCCTGATGCTTGCTTTCTGGTGTGCGGCATCTCGCGGGACAGCGCAGGCACCATCGACGCGCGACAGTGCCGGAATCCAGATCGTCGAGAACCAGCGCCCACGCTCAAGCTCCCCGATGGCGATCCGCCTCGCCACGAGGCCTTCGCTCGTCATCGGTACCCGTGCCGGCGGGGCGTACGAGTTCAGCAGAATCGCCGGAGCAGTTCGCCTTGCCGATCACCGAATCGTGATTGGCGACGGCGCGAGCACCCAACTGCGGTTGTACGACTCGGCGGGGAACTTCCTCCGCGCGTTCGGACGGCGCGGCGACGGTCCCGGGGAATTTTCCGGCCTCTCTCAGCTGTATTCGCTCGCAAAGGATTCGATTCTCGCCGGCTCCCCATCACGCCTTTCCGTGTTCACGAGCTCGGGCAGATATCGGCGCCGGGTCGATCCGATGATCCCACCGGCTCTGCTGCCCGCGGGCGAGCGGATGATCCTGGCTGTCTTTGCGGGAGGGACCTCAGTCATGGGGTCGATTCCGCACCCGCTGGAGTCAGGGCACGCTCCGGCGACCGGGCTGCGGTGGACCGACACGATCCGGATCTCCTTGTTCGACCGCCACAACGCCGTGATTGGGTCACTCGCGCCGATGCCTGCGCGGATAATGGAGTGGCGGCAGGGGCTCGATCTGGAGAGCCCGGCATTCTCACCCCAGTTGCTCACGGCGACCAGCGGACAGCGATGGTACCTGGCGTTTGGATCCGACTATTCGATCAGGGCGTATACCTCCTCGGGGAAACTCACCCAGATCATTCGGCGGCAGTGGAAGCCGGAAGCGGCGGATATGAACGACTGGATCGCGCGGTGGATGGCGAGCGATAGCACGCTGAGTGCTGCACAAGCGGCCGCGAGGCGGACCGATCTCCGCACCGCACCGCGCCTCGCTCATATGCCGGCTTTTGCTGCGCTGGTTGCGGATCGTACCGGCCGTCTCTGGGTCCGTGAGAGCCGATTCACCGATTTCCTGCCGAATGGCGAACTCTCGGCGAATCCGAGCCGGTGGAGCATCTTTTCCAGCAAGGGAATCTGGCTGGCTGATGCAGTGCTGCCGCCCCGATTCGCACCGACCGATATCGGTGCCGATTACGTCCTTGGTATCGCGCGCGATCAGGATGGCACCGAAATGATCGCGATGTATGGGTTGCGAGTGATATGATGCTGGCACAGCGGGCGGCCTACGCGGAGGATCGATGCTGAAGCTTCCAGCGCATCCGGCAAAGAAGTTGGCGCTGCTCGCCTTGGCGCTGTTCTACATTGCCGCCGGCGTCAACCACTTCGTGCACCAGGATTTCTATGTCCGGATCATGCCTCCGTACCTGCCTGCGCACCTCGCTCTGGTTTACCTGAGTGGTGTGTTCGAGGCGCTTGGCGGCATTGGTGTCCTGATTCCACGGGTGCGATCACTCGCGGGCTGGGGCATCGTCCTGCTTCTCATCGCCGTGTTTCCGGCCAATCTATACATGGCGATGCATCCGGAATTGTTCCCCGATATCAGCACGGCCTCGCTCTACCTGCGCCTGCCAATCCAGATCCCGCTGATTGCCTGGGCCTATTGGGCGACCAGGCCGGATACGACAGTATCGAACCGCACTTCGACCGCGACCGAAGTTCCACCACTCTGAGTCACTCAAGGGAGCCGAGAGAATGACCATCATCAATGCGCGGGTTCACGCTCTGCTGGATTACGTCGTGGTCTGTCTGCTCGCCGTGGCACCGACCGTCTTCCACTTTGCTGGTGTGCCAGCCACCCTGGCGTATGCGCTCGCGGCGGTTCACCTGGTGCTGACCCTCTGCACTGATTTCCCGGGCGGTGTGCTCAAACTGGTGCCGCTATCGCTTCACGGTGCCGTGGAATTCGTGGTGTCGCTCGCGCTGGTGGGCGCCGCGTGGATATTGAAGTTCAGTACCGATATCAACGCCCGCAATTTCTACGTCGGAACTGGTGTACTGATCCTGCTGGTCTGGTTGTTGACCGACTACAAGTCGACGACTCGCGCTCTCCCGGCCTGAACTGGCGCCAAGAACACCTCAACCCGGCTCATCGTAGAGCCCGATTTCCGCGACGTGCGGGGTGTCGGCCCGCGCGGTGAGCTGCAGCCGGACGCGACGCACTGCGACCCGCGGCAGCTGGTGGATCTGCACCCGCTTCGGCGTCGCTCCACTCGCCATCTCGACCCACCGCCCGCCTGACCAGCGCTGCCATCGATAGCCCGCAATCCGGCTCTCGGCGTAGTCCTTCCATTTCCCCACCGGTTCCACCAGCACCAGCGTGTTGAGGAAGCGCTCGCGATCGAGGGTGACCTCGATCCAGCCCTCGCGCGCTCCTTCTGGGAGGTAGAACGACGTGTTGAACACGCCGTCGTTGGCCATGTCGGGGCCGACGGTATCAGGCGAATCGCTCGCGGCAATGTGTTTCCGCGTGGCGAGATTCGGCGTAGTGATCACGACGTTGCGATCGATCGGCGCAGTTGGGCCACCGTGATGCCAGGCTCGACCGATCTCGGCGAGACGCTGCACTACGTTGGGCGCGAGAATCCCTTCGCGCGTGGGCGGCGCGTTGAGGATCATGTTGCAGTGCAGCCGGTTTTCGGGGATCAGCCATTCATCGACCACCTGCGTCACCGGCTTGAGTGGCCGCGTGGCATCGGCGGCTTTCCAGAACCAGCCATCGGTGAGCGTCACGCAGGCGAGGGCCGGGATGGCACTGTCGCCGGGGACGCCCTGCCCGGCGTTCTGTTCGAAGGACTTGATGTCGCTGTAGTAGAGTGCCGAGGAGGGATACTGACTCGCGTTGAGGTCGGCGACGAGGCAGTTGGGCTGCAGCCGCTTGACGAGGTCATAGATCTCGCGGAAGGGAACCTCGTCGTAACCGATCCGGCTCCACGGTGCATCCCAGCCGTCGAACATCACGATGGCGAAGTCGCCGTAATGGGTCAGCAGCTCGGTGAGTTGCGCCTTGATCAGCGCGATCTTCGCCGGCGTCACGTTGAAGTGGCGGATGTCGTTGCGGAGATCGAGAATCGAGAAATGGAAGGCGACCTTGAGTCCCTCACGTCGGAACGAATCGACGTACCGGCGCACGATGTCGATTCGCTTTGCCGTCTGGCTGACGCTCGCCACTCCTGTTGCCGTGGGCCAGAGACAGAAGCCGTCGTGGTGCTTGGGCGTCAGGCAGCCCCAGGTCATCCCGGCCGACTTCGCCGCGCGCGCCCATTGATCGGTATCG
>JBDSMX010000078.1:0-19751 GCA_039915645.1 Gemmatimonadales bacterium
TTGCTGCTCGCGGCTGGGTGTGCGAGCCGAGGGATCGCACCGCAGCAGACCGCGATGGCCGATAGCGCCGATCAAGTCATGGGCGGGATGGAAACGTCGATCACCGACAACAATGTCCGGGTGCTCACGCTCAAGTCCGACAGCGCCAGGGTCTATCAGCAGCGTCAGGTGGCCGATCTGGAAAAGGTCACTGTGACCTTCTTCGACAAGAGTGGCAACGAAACGTCCACCGTCACATCGAACACCGGCAGTTACGCGATCCGCGACAAGAGCCTCGACCTGCGCGGCAACGTCGTGGCGGTTACGCCCTCGGGAAAGAAGCTCTACACCGAACACCTCGTCTACGACCGGATTGCCAACCAGGTCCGCTCAGACACGGCGTTCAAGTTCACGGCGCCCGATGGCGATGGTTCAGGGGCCTCGTTCGAATCGGATCCGGATTTCAAGAACATCATCACGGCGCGTTTGCGCGGGGGGATGAAAGGGAAGGGGTTCGTGCTGCCGGGTCAGGGTGCGCCGAAGGCAGCCACACCTGCCGCGACGCCGAAGAAGGGCGCCCAGCGATGAACTGGCGTTCCCTGGTCGCAGTGCTCGCGATGTTGCCAATGGCCTCACGGCTGTCGGCACAACAGGGGAAGCGGTGTGTGCTGGTGCTCGATGATTCCGTCAAGCGCGAGTTCTACCAGAGCGAACCCGTGCCCGGGAACATCAACGTCTTTGCCGGTGGCGATGTCCGACTCAGCTGCCGCGGCGAGAATCTCCATCTGGGAGGCGACTCGCTCACCTCGCTCAACGGGTCAGTGTTCATCCTGATCACGAAGGCCTACTTCCGGGACGCGACCGTCTCATTGACGAGTGACACGATCACCTACTTCAAGAACGGCGAGCAGATGCAGGCGCGCGGCCACGTGATTGTTCGCAATCTGAAAACCGGTTCGACCCTCACCGGCCCCGCGGTGGACTATCTGCGGGCGGTCAAGGATGTGCGCGACAGTGCCGAGACCCGGGCGTTCCAGCGGCCGACACTTCGCTATCTGCCCGCACGTGGACCCAAGGACACCACGATCGCGACACCCTATCTGATTGTGGCTGACCGACTCAACAGCTTCGGCGGGTCGCGGCTCTTCGGCTTCGGCAACGTGGTCGTTGACCGCGACTCACTGCACGGCACCGGGGACTCGCTCGTCTATCTCTCCGGGCGGGGCGGGGCCGCGTCGCTCTTCGGCAAGCCGGCCCAGCTGCGGCGGACGTCACACGACTCGTTCCAGGTGCGGGGCAAGGAAGTCCGGCTCGGCCTTGACGACGAGGTCCTCAGGGATGTCCGCGCCTTTGGCGATGGCGAGGTCGTCAATGGCAGCTCCGAGATCAAGGGTCAGAGCGTGGTGCTCGCCTTCACCGATGAGAAGCTGAGCCGGACCCTCGCGTGGGACAAGGTGAAAGCGGCGACCGTGCACAATGAAGGATATGACATCAAGGGTGACAGCATCGCCATCGATTCTCCGGGCGAAAAGCTCCGCGAGCTGCGGGTATTCCGTCGGGGCATGGTCCAGAATCCGGTCGACACCGCTGCTGCGCGGGTGGCGGCAAGCGACACGACCAACAAGACGCCGCGCGATCGCGACAGGTTGACCGGGGAGCGGATTGTTGCCTCGTTCGCCCAGGTCGATTCCGCCGGCATCGAGAAGACCCGGTTGCATCGAATCGAGGCGATCGGCTCCGCGACATCGCTCTTCTCGAAGAATGTCACCAAGGACGGCAAGACCACGCCATCGGTGAATTACACCCGTGCCGACACGATTCTGGTGGTGATGAAGGGTGGTGACTCCACCGGCGTCTCGTCAGTGCGCGCACACGGAACCGTCGACGGGATGCAACTGGAAAAGGCGTCACTCCGGAAGCCCCGCAGTGACACCAGCAAGGTCGCCCTGCCGGGGAAGCGGCCGTGAGCGTCCTCCGGGCAGAAGGTCTCTGGAAGAGCTATTCACGGCGCGCGGTGGTGCAGGACGTTGCCGTTTCGCTGTCCCAGGGCGAGATCGTCGGCTTGCTGGGACCCAATGGCGCGGGCAAAACGACTACGTTTTACCTCATCACTGGTTTGATCCGTCCCGACCAGGGAAAGATCTACATCGACGATGACGAGATCACGTCCCAGCCGATGTACAAGCGGGCGCGACGGGGGATCGGCTACCTCGCGCAGGAGCCGTCGATCTTCCGCCGGATGACCGTCGAAGAAAACGTCCTGGCCATCCTTGAAACGCTCTCACTTTCAAAGCATGACCGGATGGAGCGACTCGAACGGATGCTGTCGGAGCTCGGCCTCACGAGCTTGCGGAAGTCTCCGGCGTACACGCTCAGCGGCGGTGAACGGCGACGGCTCGAGATCACCCGCGCTTTGGCACGTGACCCGTTGTTCATGCTCCTCGATGAGCCGTTCGCGGGAGTCGACCCGATTGCCGTCCACGATATCCAGACGATTGTCTCCTCACTCCGCGAACGCGGTCTTGGAGTCCTGATCACCGACCACAACGTCGAACAGACCCTCGAAATCGTGGATCGTGCCTACATCATGCACTCGGGCACGGTGCAGGCCGCCGGGACGGTGCGAGAACTGGTCTGGAATGACCGGGTCGCCGAACTCTACCTTGGACCCACCCTGACCGCCCGCCTGCGCGGACGGATGGAGCAGCCCGCGTGAAGACCGGCCTCCATCAGCAACAGGGCCTCCGGCAGGAGCTGCGGATCAATCCTCGTCTGTATCAGGCGATGGATATGCTCTACATGCCGATGCTCGACCTCCAGCAGCATCTGCAACAGGAGCTGCTGAACAACCCCTTCCTCGAGCTGGAAGAGCCGGAAGAAGAGGAGACGCCGGAGAAGACCACCGAGCAGGAACAGGAAGAGGTCAAGAAGGACGACGAGGTCGACTGGGAGGAGATCCTCCTCAACGGCTTCGAGGTTGGCGGGCCGAAGGAGCAGTTCGAGGTCATGGACTACATCGAGCCGGTATCGGTCGAGAGTCGCGACCTCGCCGACCACCTGCGCGACCAGCTGCAGATGCTTGACATGACGCCCCGAATGCGGCTGCTCTGCGAGGAGCTCATTGGCAATATCAACGATGACGGCCTCCTCGGCTGCCCACTCGAGGTCGTCCTCGAGTCCGCCAACCTCTGGCTGCTGTCCAACAACCCTGCGGCGCGCGCGCCGGAGCCCGAAGAGGTCGACCCGTTCGACCTCGACGAGGATGAGGCGGAAGACGATCATCACGGCGCACCCCACACCAACGGCGCCGCAAAGTTGCCACCGGGTGTTGCGGTGTTCACGGCCGAGGAACTCGATGCGGCCCTGATCATCATCCAGTCGCTCGATCCACCGGGCGTCGGCGCGCGCAATCTTCGGGAATGCCTGCTGCTGCAGTTGCGCGAGCACGGCGATGCGGACACGCTCACCTACCGATTGGTGGATCAGGCGTTCGAAGACCTGATTGCCCACCGCTGGAACGACCTCGCCCGCAAGTTCGGGGTCGGTCCTCGCGAGGCGCAGTCGGCAGCCGATGTCCTCGCGCGATGCGACGCGAAGCCCGGGCTCAAGTATGCCGATCGCGGCGATGCCTACATCACGCCGGACCTGATTGTCGACAAGATCGAAGGCCGCTACCAGGTGTTCCTCAACGACACCGGCGTGCCCCGACTCCGGCTCTCGCGTTCGTATCAGGAAATCGCGCGCGAGAAGGGAAAGATGACCGCGGAGAATCGCGACTTCATCGCGTCACGCATGAACAGCGCCACCTGGATGATTCAGGCCATCGAACAGCGCCGTCAGACGATGCTGAAGGTGATGAACTTCATCGTCGACCGGCAGCGCGAGTTCTTCGAGAAGGGCGTCGAGTACTTGCGGCCGCTCACCCTGCGCGAGGTCGCCGAGGTGATCTCGATGCACGAGTCGACGGTGAGCCGGGTGACCAACGAGAAGTTCGTCCAGACGCCGCGCGGTGTCTTGCCGCTGAAGTTCTTCTTCTCAAGCGCGCTGCAGACCGCGTCGGGTGAAGACGCCTCGGCACGTTCGATCCGCGCCAAGCTCGAGAAGATGGTCGCCGAAGAGTCGGCGGCAAAGCCGCTGACCGATCAGCAGATCGTGCATCTCTTCGAGGAGCAGGGCATCCAGATCGCCCGCCGCACGGTGGCGAAGTATCGTGACCAGCTCGGCATCCTTCCCGCCCGAATGCGGAAGCGGGTATGAGTTCGAGCCCGATTCGCGTCTCGGTGCTGGTACCGGCCAAGGATGAGGCGGAGAACCTGCCGGAATTCATGCGCCAGTGCGCTGCCGCGCTGCCATCGCTTGGCGTGGGTTTCGAGGTGATCGTCGTCAACGACGGCTCGAGTGACGCGAGTGCCGATGTGCTGAAGGGACTCCAGTCCGAATATCCGTTCCTGCGCGTGGTCACCCATCGGCGCCAGCGCGGCATCGCCGATGGCCTGCGCAGCGCAGGCAACGTCGCATCAGGCGACATCTACGTCTTCTACCCGGCCGACCTGCAGTACAAGCCGGAGGACATTCCACAGCTGGTCGCCCCGATTCTCGGCGGTCACGCCGACATCGTCACGGGCACCAAGCAGGGGAAGTACGAGAAGGCGTTTGTCTCGAGCATCTACAATGGACTCTGTCGCTGGCTTTTCGGCGTCCGCGTGACCGACCTCAACTCGGTCAAGGCGTATCGCAGCGATGTGATGGCCAACGTGCCGATGCGTCCCGACTGGCATCGCTTCATGGTCGTGATCGCAGCAGCGGACGGCTTCCGCCTGACGTCCGTCCCGGTACCGCTCTACGCTCGAACGGCAGGCGTCTCGAAGTTCACCTGGACACGTATTCCGATCGGCGTCCTCGACCTCATTTCGGTCTGGTTCCAGTTGCGGTTCGGCCGCAAGCCGATGCTCTTCTTCGGCGTCGCCGGTGTCCTCCTGTTCAGTGTCGGATTCCTTGCAGGCATCGTGGCGCTGGTGCTCCGCTTTGTTTTCGAGATCGGTTTTCGGCCGCTGCTGAACCTGGTCGAGACGATGGTGATCTGCGGCGTGGTGCTGTTCGGCTTCGGCTTCACCGCCGAACTCGTGGCAGGGATGCGTGAAGAGCAGCGTGAGTTCACGCGTCGGCTCGAGTCCGACCGGCCCGACTGACCGCGATGCGGGTGGTGTTCCTCACGCACAACTACCCTCGGCACCCGGGCGATGTCGCTGGCGCGTTCCTGCACCCGCTGGCGCTCGCGCTCCGCACCAGAGGGATCGACGTGCGAGTCGTGGCACCAAGCGACGGTGGCAAGGGCGGTCAGGATGTGGTGGATGGGGTGCCGGTGCGACGAGTGCGCTACGCGGATGCGGCCCATGAGACCTTCGCGTACACCGGCACGATGGCGAGTGCGGTGCGGACGCCGCAAGGATTGCGAGCACTCGCTGGAATGATCCGTGCGCTGCGCAAGGGTGCCCGCGAGGAGCTTGCAGGGGCGACCGACGCGGTGGTCCATGCGCACTGGTGGATTCCAGCTGGTCTGGCCGCGCCCCCGGAGGCGCCACTGGTGCTCACCTGCCACGGAAGCGATGCGCGGCTGCTGCAGCGGGGAAGGGTGGTGCGCTGGCTTGCCCGCACTCCATTCCAGCGTGCGAAGGTGGTCACCACGGTTTCCAGGGAACTCGCGGGAGTGATCGGCAGCTGTACTCCGGCGCGTGTCGCAGAGGAAGGTATCCAGCCGATGCCAGTGGCCAGCGCTGACCGGCCATGGAGTACAGGCGGGGGCGGAATCGTCATTCTGGGACGGCTGGTCGAGCAGAAGCGGGTGCATTTGGCGCTGGAAGCGTTCGCGCAAGCTCGAAACGCGGGACTCGCGCTGCCGCTCACCATTGCAGGTGATGGCGCAGCGAGAGCGGCGCTCCGAGTGCAGGCTGGCGGTCTCGCACTTGGCGATGCGATCCGGTTCGTCGGGGAAGTCGCGCCCTCCGCGGTTCCAGCGTTGCTCGCAACAGCCGATCTCGCGCTGATGCCCGCGGTCGGTGAAGGCTTCGGGCTCGTGGCGGCGGAAGCGCTCATGCAGGGTGTGCCGGTCATTGCGTGTACTGATGGTGGCGGACTCCTCGACGTGGTGCCGACCACCGGCGCGGGGCGAGTCGTAGCCCCGGAGCCTGGGGCGATTGCCGCGGCGATACGCGAAGTGCTCGCCGATCCGAATGCACGACAGGATGCTCGCTCTGCAGGCGCGCGCTGGCGGGAGCGCCTCTCCCCCGAATTCGTGGCCGAGCGTTGTCTCGGCTGGTACCGGAGCGCACTCGATGCTTAAGCACAAGTGGCGAATCGCGCAGGGCGCCGTCGGCCTGGTGATCCTCTATTTCCTGATCATCAAGACGCTGCGCAACTGGGACAAGTTCAAGGCCCAGCCGATCGCGTGGCATCTGCGCTGGGAATTCATCATCGCCTCGCTGCTGGTGACCTGGGTGATGTACGGCTTCCTGATCCTCGGCTGGCGATCGGTACTCCACGGCTGGCGGCAATGGATTCGTGCCGTCGATGCCGCCCGGATCTGGTGCGTCTCGTCGCTGGGGAAGTACGTCCCCGGCAAGGTCTGGGCGATCGCGGGCATGGCCGTGATGGCACAGCGTTCGGGCGTCTCGGGTGCGGCAGCCACCGGGTCCGCGATCATCATGCAACTGGTGTCGATCGCCACCGGGACGATCATCACCTTTGCACTCATCGGCACCAGGCTGCTCGATGATTTCTGGCCGGGTGCGTCGCTGGTGGCGCTCGCCGTCGCTGTGTTCGCATTGCTCTGCGTGCTCGCGCTGGCGTTGCCGTCCCTGACGCGCCGCATCGGATTCATTGTTGGTCGACCGGATGCCGTGCAGCCGGTAGAACCCGAAGCGCTCGCGGCGGCCTTGTTCACCAATTTCGTTGCATGGGCAGGGTACGGGCTCGCGCTGCAACTGCTGCTCCTCGGTACCATCGACAATGTCACGCTGGACTGGGCGACCGCCACAGGCGCATTCGCCGGGTCGTACCTCATCGGCTACCTGGCACTCATCGTCCCTGGCGGTCTCGGCGTGCGCGAAGGGTTTCTGATCATCTTTCTGCAGGGCAGCATCGGCCTCGGCCCGGCCGCCGCCCTTGCCGCCGTATCACGCATCGCGCTCACCGTCAACGAGCTTGGTGCGGCGCTGCCGTTCCTCTTCTGGCGCCCGGTGAAGGCGACGACGGCAGTGGAAAATGGCTGACGGACGTCTCGGGCTGGCCCAGCGTGCGGGGGGCCTGGGCTTCATCGCCTTGGCGGTGCGGTCACTGCTCAACAGCGGCGACAGCCTTGCACTCAAGCCGGTGATCTGGCTCTGGAACTGGCCCGTGATTGCGGAAGGGCTCGGTGCCACGCTGCTCGCGTACGCCATCCTGATCTGGTCGACTGGGGAAATCATCCGGGGATGGGAATACAGGATCTCCGTCGCCAGTACTATCCGACTCTGGGTGCGCTCAAACCTGGCGCGCTACGTCCCGCGATGGAGCGGCCTGCCACTGCGCCTCGTGTCGATCGCCGAAGAAGAGATCTTCCGCGCCAAGCTGGTCACCGGCTCGGCGCTTCATCCGCCGCTGGTCTGGCTCGGCACCGGTTCCGTGACGGCTGGCGTGCTGCTGGCGTTCTATCGCTACGGCAACACCAAGATCTATCTGCCACTTCTCCTCATCGGTGCACTCGCCATTCTCGTCGTCACCTTCGGTCTCGCAGGGACCGACCTGCCGCGACGGATCGGCCAGGCACTCGGTCGGCCTGAGACGATGCGTCCGGCCGACGCCGAGGCGCTCGGCATCGGGATCTTCGCCAACTTCGCCGCGTGGGTCATTGCGGGTTACGGGCTGTCGTTGCTCGCCGAAGGTTTACTCGTCGGAGTCCACGTCGACTGGATGCTCGTGACGGGCGCGCTCGCAGCGGCCACGGTCATAGGATACCTGCTGCTACTTCTGCCGACGGGGCTGCTGGTTCGTGAAGCTGTCCTGTATGCCCTCATCAAGCCGCAGGTCAGTGCAGGTCCGGCGCTCGCGATCGCCCTCTCCTATCGCGTTGTCCTGACCACGTTCGATATTCTCCTGTCGTCGTTCCTCTTGCTCCGGAGGCCGTCGCGTGACGCCGCCTGAAGCCCCTGAATCCTGGCAGCCTCGATATCCCGCGTTCGTTGCAGCGGTCCTCTTCGTCCTCGTTGCGCTGACAATATTCTACCCGCTCTTCTCCGGGCAGTTCCTCGCCGGCGATGACCAGCTGGGCGCCGGGTATGCCTTCCGTCTCTTCGGTGCCGAAATGCACAAGGCAACGGGAAGCATTCCGCAGTGGAACCCGTTCATCCTCGGCGGGGTGCCGTTCAGCGCCGTCGTCGGACACGGTGACATCTTCTATCCGACCGCGTGGCTGCGCTGGTTCGTGCCGACCGACCTCGGCATGACGCTGGGCTTCTTCTTCCACATCATTCTTGCCGGCGTCGCAATGTACGCGTTGCTGCGCGGCCTCAAGCTCGCGTGGGGCGCAGCGGTCGTCGGTGGCGTCGCCTACCAGCTCAGCGGAATCGTGGCGTCGCAGATGAGTCCGGGGCACGACGGCAAACTCTTCGTCTCGTCGATGGCGCCACTCGCATTCCTGGCACTGTTGCGAGCCATCCGTCACGGCCGACTCGCCGGGTACGGCGGCTTCGCCCTCGTCGTCGGGCTCGCGATCCTGTCGCCGCAGGTACAGATGGCGTACTACCTGATGGTCGCATCGGGGATCTGGACGCTCTGGCTCGCCTTCTTCGATCCCGAACGGCGGACCGATCGTCCGGGCTGGCAGCCGGTGGCACTCGCGGCGGTCGCTGTGCTCATTGGTGTGGGGATCGCGGCAGTGCAGGTCATTCCGATCCTGTCGCATACGCAGTACACCCCGCGCGGTCCCGGTGGGCCCAGCGTTGGGTGGGAGTACAACACCGCGTATGCGATGCCGATTGAAGAACTGATGACCACGATTCTGCCGCAGTTCAACGGCATGCTTGATGGCTACTGGGGCCAGAACTTCTTCAAGTCGCACACGGAATACCTAGGTGCCATAGTTGTCGTGCTGGCAGTACTCGGAGTAGGCGCTGCCCGGAAACGAGGGCTCCTGACCGGATTGGGTATCATAGGCGCCCTCTTTCTCCTGGTGAGTTTTGGCGGACACACGCCGTTCTACCGGCTCTGGATCCTGATGCCGATGATGTCGAGCGTTCGCGCCGCCGGCATGGCGTTTTATCTCGTGGCACTTCCGGTATGTGTCTGGGCCGCTCTCGGCGCGGAGCGCCTGTTGCGGAGGGAGGCATCGGGAAAGTCGCTGCTGATCGCACTCGGGGTGGTGGGCGGTGTCGCATTGCTTGGAGTGGCTGGCCTGCTGCAGGGTGTAGCAACCTCGCTTGCGAGCGCCGAGACGATGGCGACGGCGGTGGCGAATGCGCCGGAGCTGCGCGCCGGCTCACTCCGACTCCTGCTCGTGGTCCTCCTTGGCGGCGGCGTGCTGATCGCCATTCAGCGAGGCATACTCAAGCAAGGACTCGCCGTCGCGCTTCTCGCCCTCGTGGTTGCAGGCGACAATTGGAGCATCCTGCACCATTTCGCGAAGTGGTATCCGCCGGCGAGCGTCACATTTGCCGATGACGAGATCACCACCGCGATGCGGAAAACCCCGCTGCCTTTCCGCGCCCTCGATGCGCCGCCACGGACCGGTGCGAATGTCTACATCCAATCCGTGCTGATGGGGTACCAGGTCCCCCAACTGCTCGGCTATTTCGGGATGGAGAGCAAGTATTTCGACGAGCTGATGGGTGGCAAGAATGAGTGGGTGAACATCCTCAACCCGACATTCTGGGACCTCTACGCGGTGAAGTACTTCGTCGTGAACCAGGACGTGCCCTCGGTGCCGGGCTACCACAAGGTCCTCGGACCGGTGTCATTCCCGCATCTGATCGGCCGAAACGCAAGGGTCAACGGCCTTGCCGGGTTCCTGTACGAGCGTGATTCGACGCCGCAGTGGGTTCGCGTGGTCCCAGCGGCCGCCAAGGTACCCGAGGATCGAATCGTGCCGACCATCATCGACCCGCGATTCCCGCTGAAGTCGTTCGTTCTCTACCCCGATACCAGCAGCATCGTCTCCGGGGGAGGGAACCAGACCGCGCCGGCGCCCACATCGGTCAAGGCCGAGCTCGCCAAGTGGCAGCCCGGGGCGATGACCGTGAAGCTGAGCGGCACCGACACTCGTACCACCTATCTGATGGTGGCAGAAAATTGGTACCCCGACTGGAAGGCCACCATCGACGGCGAGGCGGTCCAGACCCATCGGGCCGATTTCGCCCTGTTGAGTGTCGCCCTGCCGCCGGGAGCGAAGGAGGTCACCTTCACCTATGACTCGACTCAATACCACCAGATGATGTGGGTCAGCTGGGCGTGTGCATTGCTCGCCCTCGGACTTCTCGCAGCTGGTCGTTTCCGACCCCGGACCAATGACGCCTGACTCTCGTGCCCTCGTTGTGGTGCCGACCTACAACGAACGTGAAAATCTGCCGCAGATCGTTCCCGCCATCCTTGCGGTCGACCCGCGGCTGGACATCCTGGTCGTCGATGATGGCTCTCCTGACGGGACCGGAGGGCTCGCCAATGCCATGGCCGAAGCAAACCCGCGAGTCCGCGTGCTCCATCGTGCCTCCAAGCAGGGACTTGGTCGAGCCTACCTGGCCGGGTTCGCCTGGGCGCTCGAGCACGACTATGCGATGATGATCGAGATGGACGCCGACTTCTCGCACGACCCGAAGTACCTCCTTGGATTACTGGAGAAGATTGGCGAGGCCGATCTCGTCCTCGGCTCGAGGTACGCCACCGGCGTCAACGTCATCAACTGGCCGATGAGCCGGCTGCTGCTCTCCTGGTTTGCGAACAAGTACGTCCGCTGGGTCACTGGGCTCCCGCTCACCGATGCCACCGGTGGCTTCAAGTGCTTCCGTCGTGAAGTGCTGCAGGCGATCCCGCTCGATCGGGTACGGTCCAACGGGTACGCTTTCCAGGTGGAGATGAGCTTCCGCGCATGGAAGAAGGGTTTCCGGCTGACCGAGCTGCCGATCGTCTTTGTCGACCGGGTCGAGGGCCAGAGCAAGATGAACCAGCGCATCGTACGGGAGGCGGTCTGGATGGTATGGTGGCTCCGGTTCCAGTCGATCTTCGGGCGGCTCGGATGAGCGTTGTCTTTTTCAAAGTGACGGGGTCGGGAAATGACTTCGTGATGCTGGACGGCCGCGTCAATAGTCCGGCAGATTGGGACTCGGCAAGGATCCAGTCGATTTGTGATCGGCGGGATGGCGTCGGAGCGGACGGGCTGGTCTTCATCACTCCGGAGGGTACCCCGGACACGGTCCGTATGACCTTCTTCAACAGCGATGGCAGCCGAGCCGCGATGTGCGGGAACGCCGCCCTCTGTTCGACCCGGCTGGCCGCCAGGCTCGAGATGGCCGACCCGGCAGGGATGACCCTCATCACCGATGCCGGGACCTACCAGACTCGCTGCATCGGACCCGGCCATCTGGCGGAACTGCACCTCGCCGACGCCCCGGTCCCGGCACCCATCGGCATCCCGGTCGCAGCAGGAGAGCGGGCGATGCTGTTCGGAACGATCGGGGTACCGCATCTCGTGACGGTCGTGGAGGATGTCCGCGCCGTCGACCTCGACATCCGTGGACGCTTCCTCCGGAACGACCCGGCCACCGGTCCAGCCGGTGCGAATGCCAACTTCGTCAGTCGGATATCACGTTCCACTGGAACTGGAAGCCCGGCTCCGGGCGATCCCACCTGGGCGATCCGGACCTTCGAACGAGGCGTGGAAGGCGAGACGCTCGCGTGCGGAACCGGTACCGTGGCTGCGGCATTGGCATTGGCAGTTTCGGGTGAGGACCAGCTGCCGCTGCGGTTCCGGTCGGGAGGTGGACGGGTGCTCACGGTTCAGGCAGTAGTAGGCGAGGATGGGGTGGCGCGAGAAGTCTGGCTCTGTGGCGAGGGTCGGCTTGTGGCTCGTGGGGTGTGGGAAGGATGATTGGGGAGAAGTGGAGGTTTTGCACACTTATCCACTGGATAACTTAACATAATACATCTTATACGTCATAGGCTGCCAGCGCAACCATTACCGCAAGCAATACGTATCAACCTCCATTACAGCATCAGCTTACCGTTTTAGTCCACAAGCATATTCTTGATTGTGGACGCTCCCAAGCATTCATTCAGGTGGTGCCATGTCCCTCGCGCTTCTCGCTCTCGCCGCGCTCCTCAATACCCCCCCGGCGACTGACGCTGACTCCCTGATTGGCCGAGTGACCGATGGCCGAGGCCGACCCCTGGCCCATGCCCTGGTCAGGATCCCGCAGCTCCGGCGGCTGGCCGAAACCGACGCCAGCGGCCGTTTCCGGTTCGCCGACCTGCCACGTGGTCGCTGGACCCTCAGCGTCACCGATATCGGTTATGCCCCTGGCAGCACCAGTGTGGATTTCGGCAGCAGCACCTCCGGCTTCGAAATCCGCCTGACCGAGGCACCCGTCGAGTTGCCGGCCCTGGTCTCGACCGGAACTCCCGACCCGACCACGCCCCTCACGACGCCCCTGTCGTCGGCCACCATGGAATCGGACCGCCTGCGTCGGAACCAGAGTGTCTCGATCGCCAGGGCAATCGAAGACCTCCCCGGGGTCCGCAGCGTGACCACCGGGAGCCAGATTGCCAAGCCGTTGATCCGGGGCTTGAGCGGCCAGCGGGTGCTGGTCCTCGACGGCGGCCACCGGTTGGAGGACTATTCCTGGAGCGACGAGGACGGCCCATCCCTCGATGCCCGACTCGCCGGCCGGGTCGAAGTGATCCGGGGGCCGACCTCCCTCCTCTATGGCGCCGACGCGCTGGGTGGGGTGGTCAACGCCGTCCCCGACCCACTCCCCGAATCCGGGCCGATGGGCAACAGTTGGCACCGGATTTCGGTGGAGCAGTCCGTCGCCAGCAACAACGCCGAGACCGGCACGACCCTTCGGTACGAGCGTGGCTCTGCGAGTCACGGGTTCAGGGCGAACGTGGTGGGCCGCCGGGCCGCCTCCCTCCACACCCCGGATGGCGAGCTCGACAACACCGGCTTTGGTGCAGTCAACGGTGACCTCGCCTGGGGAAGCCGTGGTTCGAAGGGATCCTTCACGATCCGCGGGGCACATTACGGCGGAGAGTTCCGGCTGCTCGAGGCCACCGGTCCTGCCCCGGCGATCCGGCTGAGAAACGAACCTCAGGAGGAGGGGCCGGTCAGGAAGGCGCGCGATGAACGCCTGCAGCTCGATGCCCTCCGCCTTGCGGGCGCCTGGCGCCTCGAGGCGAACGCGCAGTTCCAGCAGCACTCCCTCGTCGAGGTCTCCGACGATGCCAATCCGACGGCCGGCGCGGGCAAGGAAACGGTCGCCTTCGACCTCCTGCTCAACACGCTGACCGCCGGCCTCACCGCGCACCGTGCCATCGCGGGACACCTCCTCACCACGGTGGGCGTCAGCGCATTGCACCAGACCAACGACACCCGCGGCCCCATTGCCCTCGTGCCGGCGGGCACCACCAACAACGCCGCGGCGTTCGCGGTCGTCGAGCACCGCACGACCCGGTGGAGCCTGCTCGCCGGCGTCCGCGGCGATCGCTCCTCGCTCGATGCCGAGGCCAACAGCAGCCTCTCATTGGGCGCGGAGCATCGGACCTTCCATGCGGTGACCGGCAACTTCGGCCTGCTCTTCCGGCCGGTTGATGGCTGGTCGATCAGCGCGAACGCTGGTCGCGGCTGGCGCGCTCCGAACCTCTTCGAGCTCTACAGCAACGGCCCCAAGCTCAGTGAAGCACGCTACGAAATCGGCGAGCCGTCACTCGCGACCGAGGTCGGCACCAACATCGAGGCCTCGATCCGTTGGCAGCGTCCGCGCCTGCGTGGTGAACTGACCGGGTATCGCAACAGTATCGACAACTACATCTACATCTCGCCCACCGGCGCCAACGCGGGCGGCCTCGCGGTCTATCGCTATCGCCAGACCGACGCGCGACTCACCGGTGGTGAGGCATCACTCGAAGTCGATCCGATCGCCAGCATCACGGTGCGCGCCCGTGTGGATGGCGTGCGGGCGCTCGACCGGACCAACGAAGCGCCGCTCCCGCTGACGCCGCCCATCCGCACCCTCGTCGGGGTCGAGTGGCATGCCCCGGCATTCGGCTGGGCCGGGCGCGCACACGTTGGGGCCGATCTCATCGGGGTCGCGCGGCAGGACCGGCTCGGCACCTACGACCTGCCGACCGCAGGATATTCCCTGCTCGAGATCTCGGCCGGATTCGACCGGGCCGTGCTGGGACGCTCACTCGCGATGGAACTGACGATCCACAACGCCACCAACGCCAGCTATCGCGACTTCCTCTCGCGGTACAAGGCCTTCGCCCTGAACCCGGGACGCGACATCATGCTCCGGGTGTCGACGACCCTCTGAACGCGAGCGGGGCCCGATCCTGTTCGGATCGGGCCCCGCGACTTCCGCAACTCGGGCTGGGTGGATCAGCTCTGGCCGAGCGTCAACTCCGACAGCCGCACCTGCGCTTCCGTCTTCGAGGAGGTCTCAGCGAACTTGGTGAGAATCTCCTTGTACACCGCAATCGCCTCATCCTTCTTCCCGGCGAGGCGGAGCGCCCGGCCCTGGTCGAGGAGCGCGGTGGCCTTGAGATAGTCCAGCGTCGAGAGGTCCGCCGCCTTGCGATAAGCCGCGGCTGCCTCGACGAACTTGCCGGTGTTCTCGTACGCCGTGCCGAGCAGTGAATTCGCCGGCGAGGCGTAGTTGGCGGGCGGGTTGCTCTTGATGAATTCCTGGAGGGAACCGATCGCCAGTTCGTGCTGGCCGTTCACCAGCCGGGCCTGGGCGATCCCGAGGGTGGCATCATACGCCGCCGAGGTGCCGCTGTAGGACTTCGAGACCTTGTTGAACTGCTCCACCGCGCCACCGAGGTTACCCTGCTCCGCCATCGAGCGACCAACCTCAAGCTCACGGGCAGCGAACGCTTCTTTCCGCTTGCCGGCGGTAATCGCAAACCACGCCACCAGGGCGATCACCAGAACCACCGCACCGGCGATCCCGAACTGCCGGATCCGCTGAGGGGTGAAGAACGGGGTGTCGTTGCTGTCGCCGGAGGCGGTCATCGGAGTCGGTTCCACAGTGGTCGCCATGCTGCCTGTCGTGAGAAGGGCCTGGGCAGCCCGAAATGGGCTGACATAGCCTTCTAAAATGGCGGGTCGGGGCCGGTGGCGCCAGACCAGCCGCTCGGAAGGTACCTCGCCCCCTCAAGGGAAGCTCACCGTTTCATCGTGCGGCAGATGCCACCAGGATGGGCGCGCTGTGAGCTGTCGCCCATGGCTGGGACCCGCGAAGGTTTGATGTCGGCGGCCCACGCTTGCCGCGCGCGAGGGACGGCGGCACATTCGGCGGGATCCCACCCCGTCCCAAGGATGCTCATGTCGCGCTCCCTGCTCGCCACATTGTCGCTCGCGCTCGCTGCTGCTCCCCTTCAGGCGCAGCAGCCGGCCCCGCCTCCGGCCGCGACCATCACCACCATCGCCGCCAGGACCGCAGGACTCGTGAAGCGCGATGGCTTTGTTCCGATCTTCCTCAATGAATCGACCGGCACGCTCTGGCTCGAGCTCCCCAAGGCCGGCCTGCGGGGTTTGATGTTCGGCACGCTGGCGACCGGGCTGGGGTCAAATCCGATCGGTCTCGACCGTGGCAGCGGCGGGTCGTCGTTCGTGGTGCGGTTCGAGCGAGCCGGGAACGGGGTGCAGGTCATCTTCGAGAACTGGAATTACCGATCCAGTGGCGACTCGCTCCACCTGCGGACCGTGCTTGAAGCTTTCCCCGGCACAACCAGCGCGACGCTGCCGATCCTCGCGGAAGAGGGCGACCGACTTCTCGTTGATGCCACGGACTTCGTCCTCCGCGACTGGAATGATGTCGCCGGCACACTTCAGCGCAGCAACGAAGGGAACTACAGCGTGGCGCGCGACCGGTCACGGGTCTATTCCCCGTTCACCAAGGCGTTCCCCGTCAACAGCGAGATCGACGTCTCGCTCACCTTCGCGACCCAGGGTGCTCCGGGCCGCACCGTGGAGAGCATCGTTCCCGATGGTCATGCGTTCACGTTGCGACAGCATCTCTCGCTCCTTCCGCTTCCGGATGCGAGTTATCGGCCCCGCGCCTATGACCCGCGCACCGGCTTCTTCACGCTCGACTTCAAGGACTACTTCCAGCCGATCCAGAATGACCTGACGCAGCGGTGGGCCCAGCGGCATCGGCTGCAACGGCGCGATCCCAACGATCCCGCCTCGCCGATCGTGCAGCCTCTGGTCTACTACCTCGACCCAGGCATTCCCGAGCCGGTTCGGACGGCGATGTGGCAGGGAGCGAAGTGGTGGGAAGAGGCGTTCAATCGCGCCGGTCTCGTGGGCGGGTTCCGGGTCGAATGGCTCCCCGCCGGAGCCGATCCGATGGACGCGCGATACAACGTGGTACAATGGGAGAATCGGAACGAACGTGGCTGGAGCATCGGCGGCGCCATCAGTGATCCCCGCACCGGCGAGATGATCAAGGCGATGGCCCGCCTCGATTCCCACCGTGCGCGCACCGATTACAACATCTACGCTGCCCTCATGGGTGCCGATCCCTCGCCTGCCGACACTGCATTCGTCCTCGCACGCGTGCGCCAGGTCACCGCCCACGAGATCGGTCACACCCTCGGCCTCGGCCACAACTACATCGCCTCCACCTACGATCGCGGCTCGGTGATGGACTATCCGGCACCTCGAGTCCGGATGAACAACGGTCGCATCGACCTGTCTGCCGCTTATGCCACCGGCCCCGGCGCCTTCGACATCTGGGCCATTCATTGGGGCTATGGCATCTTCCCTGCCGCAAGCGAGGCCGATTCGCTGCGCGCGATCGTGACCGACGGGCTGCGTCGAGGACTGCTCTTCCTCTCCGATGGCGATGCACGCCCGGACTACGCCAGCGACCCGCGCGTGAACCTCTGGGACGATGGCAGCACCGCCGAGGAGTTCCTGCGGAATCAGACGTCGGTGCGTCGCTTCGCGCTGGCGAAGTTCGGACTCGGCAACATCCGCGCTGGTGAACCGATCACGACGCTGCAGGAGCGGTTCGTCGTGCTCTACTTCTGGCCTCGCTTCGCCGTCAACGCGACCGCCAAGGTCCTCGGTGGCGTGGAGTATCAGTTCGCAGTAAAGGGCGACGGTCAGCAAGTCAGTCGCAGTGTACCCGCCGCGCGGCAACGCGCCGCCTTCGACCAGCTGCTGGCGACACTCGCGCCCGCGGAGCTGGCGATCCCCGACACGATTCTCACGCTGCTCGGTCCGCGCATTCCGGGGTGGGGCGACAACATTGAACTCTTCCGCACCCGTACGCGGCCGACCTTCGATGAACTCGGCGCGGCGCGGACGCTGGCGCAGATGACCATCGACGCGATCCTGCAGCGCGAGCGGGCGGCTCGGATGATTGCGGCCGGGCTGCACGATGCACGCGCCCTGACTCTCGGTGAGGTCATCGATCGGCTGCTGGCACTGCCGACGCCGGCGGGAGCGGCTTCACTCGCAGCTATTGCGAGAGGCACCCAGCGCGCGGTGGTCGACCGCTTGCTGGCGCTTGCCGCGGACAAGGACGCCACGCAGGAGGTACGCGATCTGGTTGAGTTGAAGCTTGATGCCTTGGGGCGCCGCGCAGGAAGTCAGGCCACGACGGCGACAAGCGATGCGGTGCGCGCCCATTGGCGCGGCATTGCCGGTGACATCACCCGATGGCAGACGCGTCGGGAACTGCCCGCGCCCTCACCCGCACTGCGGCCGCCTCCGGGCGACCCGTTCGGTGAAGATGCACCCTGACGTCGTTGTAGCGCTGCGGAGTTACTTGCCGGAATAGACGATCGGCACGTCCTCGGACCAGAGCTCCTGCTTCGCCCGGCGCACGACGAGTCGGAGCCTGGGATGTGGGGAGCGCGCTGCGAGAGAGAGCCAGCGAAAATCCGCGATGCCGATTTCCACCCGACCATCGGCGTCGCGAACCCAGCCACGGGCTGGGCGTGCGCATGCCAGGGTGATGTCGTCCCGGACGCACCGCCGCAGGTCGCCGAGTCGGTAGGCTTCGGCGATCGTGTTGATGCGCGTGAGTCGGAGGTCGATGTCTGGCGCCACCACGAGCGCTGAGACGTAAACTCCGCGCTCGCCGACCAGGATCACTCGCCACTCATAGCCGGAGAAGGCATCACCAACGATCGTGTCGCGAGAGATGCGATCGGGCGAATACTCGCGCGGGAACACTACGGCGATCCCCATCGAGTCCCAGGTGGCCGAGTAGCTGGTTGCACTGTCGACGACCGGAACCTGTGCCGCGATTGGTGACATGCCTGCGGCCAGCGCCAGGAGGATCGGCACCAGCCGCCAGCCGTTCATCGGAAAGATTTCCTTGTCACTGGTCCTCATCACCGGTCAGTCGATTGAAACTGCAACATCGAAGATCGCGGCGTAGCCGCCGCCGCGACGGGTGGTATTGAGTATCAGGTCGGGGCCGTGCTGCTCGCGGAAGATGTCGTCGGCCGCGTTCGGCAGGCGCCCCTTCCCCTTCGTTGCGTACGGAGCGCGGGCGTGGACTCGATCCGTGAGCGTGTCGTTGAAATAGAGCTGCGAGGTGAAGTCGTGATGGGTGCCCGAGGCGCCGGCGGTCCTGATCTTGAAGTGCACGTGCACGGCCCGCCCTTCGTACCAGCCGGGATAGATCGAGACGAAGCGCGCCAGCCCGGCACGGCTCGTGGTCTGGTAGCCGCGCAGGAACTTCTTGCCGCGCGAATCAAAGCCGGCTGCTTCGTCCCGCTCATCGGAGTAGATGCCGAGCGCATCGCAATGCCAGATGTCGACAGTGGCCCCGGCGAGTGGAGCGCAGAGTCCCCGGAGGAGGCGGGAGACGCGAAAGGTCAGGAGTAACGGCGTTCCCGGTGAAAGGACGCGGGTCGCGGGGTCCGAACGGATGTCGCTTCGCTCGAGCTTCTCATCCACGAAATACGGGCCTTCGACCTGTGCTGGCCGGACGACGCAAACAGCAGCGGGCGCCACCACCTCTCCCTTCCGGGTCGAACCGTGCGAGAGCAGTGCCACACCGGCCGCACCAAACGACGCGAGGAGCTCGCGTCGGGTGAGGATCTGGCCAATGGGCGCGTCATCGCTGCTGGACATGCGGCCTGACTTGTTGAAGGATGACAAAGCCTGGCGGAACGGGTTCAGGGCAGTAAACGGTCACGCACAGCAGCATTCGGGAGCAGGCATCGGTCAGCCCCACCGAACCAGCGACGCCGGTTGCGGGCGACAACGCGGTAGCCCGTATCACGCAAAGGACGCGGGATTGCCTGGAGCAGTATTCGGGGGATGGTCCACCGACCGCCGAGATGGCGGAGGATCTCGACCACAGCATCGCTCTCGATGTGCGTCCCTCGATCGTCGGACAGCAGGACGCTATCGATCGCTGGATTCGGCGCGGGGACGCGCGCGGAAAAGGTGGATCCGTGGAGCGGTGCGTAGGAGAGCACTCCGCGCCGGTCGTGCCTCAGGCACCAGCGCACCGAAGCATCGCAAAGCCCGCAAGTACCATCATAGAAGAGGATCGGCG
>JBDSMX010000010.1:0-5477 GCA_039915645.1 Gemmatimonadales bacterium
TGGTGCTCTCCTCCCGGGAAGCTGACTGGATCGACTCCAGCAGCAGCGCTTCCTTCGAGCCGAACTGGCGGAAGATCGTGACTTCGTTCACACCGGCCGCTTCAGCGATTCGGCGGGTGGTGGTCCCACGCCAACCGAATTCGGAGTAGATGCGGGCAGTGACATCGAGCAGTGAGGTTCGAGTAGACATGAAGGAAACGTTAGCTTCGGAAACGCGAGGAAGCAAGTAGGTACTTGCAACAGGACGAGAAAAAGCCAAATGAGAGAGGAGAGAGGAGGGTAAGGGACTTCTCTCTTCCCGCTTTTCTCCCCTCTCTTTTCTCCCCTCTCTTTTCTCCTCTCTCCTCTCTCTTCTCACTTCTCTCTCTTCTCATTAAACGGTACTTTCAGCAGTACTTCCTCCCGTCGCCTCCGGACGCACCTCGATGTGGCAGCGCACGCAACACAGCTGGGAGAGCCCCAGTCTCCTTGGACGCACCATGGAAATGGTGGTGATCGGCCACGCTGGCGCACGGATGCTGGTCTTCCCGACCTCCATGGGTAGCTGCACCGAGTGGGACGACCGACGCATGCCCGAGATGGTCGGGGAGTCGATCCGCCAGGGCTTGCTGCAGCTGTATTGCGTCAGCACGGCCTCTGATCAGGGCTGGTACGACGACCACGCCCCGATGCCTCAGCGGGCGGTGTGGCAGGACCGGTACGACCAGTATCTGTACCGCGAAGTGCTGCCCTTCATGAAGCAGCAGAACGACAACCCCTTCCTGATCACCGCGGGTGCGTCATTCGGCGGGTACCACGCGCTCAATTTTGCTCTCCGCCACCCGCACGAAGTCGGGCGGGTGCTCGCCATGAGCTCGATGATCGACGTGAAGCGACTGACCTACGGCTGGTCCGACGACTTGACCTACCGGCACAACCCGATGGATTTCATGCGGTACGAGCACGACCCCGCCCGTCTCGAGGCGTTCCGAGGCATGGATATCATTCTGGCCATCGGCGAAGACGATCCACTGTGTCAGAGCAACCGCGAGTTCTCCGCCCTGCTCTGGCAACTGGGCATCGGCAACGCGCTGCGCATCTGGAAGGGCTGGGCCCACGATTGGCCGTACTGGGAGGACATGGTACGGCTTTACACCGCTGGACACGACTGAGGCCGCTATGACTCCGAACGCATCGACACCCGCCGCCCCCAAGCGCATCGGCATTCTCGTCGGCCGCGAATGGTCGTGGCCGCCTGCCTTCATCGAAGAAGTCAATCGCCGCAACGCCGGCGTGGTCGCCGAACATGTGTCGCTCGGCGCGGCCGGACTCGACGACCACATTCCCTGGGACGTGGTGATCGATCGCATTTCCCACGAGGTCCCCTTCTACCGCACCTGGCTCAAGCATGCCGTGGTGCGCGGGGTGAAGGTGGTGAACTCGCCGCTGATGTGGACCGCCGACGACAAGTTCTTCGGTGCCACGCTCGCCGAGGCCAACGGGATTCGCTCGCCGAAGACGATGGTGCTGCCCAACAAGGACTATGTCCCCGGGATCAAGCACGACGAGTCGTTGCGCAACCTCAAGTATCCGCTCGACTGGCAAGCCGTCATCGACCACGTCGGACTCCCCTGCGTGCTCAAGGATGCCCACGGCGGCGGCTGGCGTGATGTATACGTCTGCCACACCATCGAGGAGCTGCTCTACCACTACGATCGCTCTGGCCTGCTCACGATGATCGTGCAGGAGTTCATCGAGTGGGAGGAGTTCGTGCGCTGCGTCTGCATCGGGCAGGAGCACATTCTCCCCATCAAGTACGATCCCAAGGAACGGAAGTACCACGTCACCGACACCTTCCTCGCCCCGGCCCTGCGCGAGAAGATCATCAGCCAGTCCCGCACCCTTGTGCGTGCGCTGGGCTACGACATGAACTCGGTCGAGTGGGCCATTCGCGACGGCGTCCCGTACGCCATCGACTTCATGAATCCGGCGCCCGATTTCGACATCAATTCGCTCACCGCGACCTATTTCGACTGGGCGATCAAGACGATGGCCGACTTCACCATCGGCCTCGCGCTCAAGGGTCGCGAGGCGCCGGCACCCAATGCGCCGAGCCTGATGCAGAGCACCGGGAAGCGCAGCACGTGACCCTGGATCCGGTCGCGGCCTGGCACCAGGGCCTCGACGAGGCGCTGGCACAGGAGTCGGCCGACTGGCTCGACCGGCGCCAGCGCGCCCGCGGTCTCGCCTTTGGCGAGCGCACCCTCTGCACCGTGCTCCGGCCACGCTTCGTGCGCACGGCGGAATACGACGCCTTGCGTGCGATGTCGGCCGAACTGCTCGGCGCCTTTCGCAGTATCGGCGCCGCAGCACTCGCCGATCCTGCATTGCGCGCGCAGTTCCGTCTCACCGACTGGGAAGAAACTTTGCTCGCGTCGGCGCCGCACCTCGATGTCCTGGCGCCGCTCTCGCGCATCGATGCCTTCATCGACCCCACCGACGGCGTCGCCCGTATCACCGAATACAACGGCGAAACGCCGGCGGGTGGCGGCTACGGTGACGCGCTCACCGACATCTTCCAGGCGCTTCCCGCGATGCGCCGTTTCACCGAACACTGGGTGGTCCGCCCACTCCCGAATCGACCGAACATCCTCAACGTCCTGCTCGAGACCTGGCATCGCTTCCGGGGGCTTCGCACGCTTCCCACCATCGCGATCGTCGACTGGGACGACGTGCCCACCACCAGCGAGTTTCTCCTCTGCCAGGAATACTTTCTGGCGATGGGACTCCAGTGCGTGATCACCACCCCCGATGCGTTGCGGTATGAGGGTGGCCGGCTGCTCGACGAACACGGCACCGCGATCGACCTCATCTACAAGCGGGTGCTGATTCACGAGCTGGTTGCCCACGGCGGGCTCGACCATCCGCTGGTCCGCGCCGTGGTGGATGGCGCCACCTGCCTCGTGAATCCCTTCTCCTGCAAGCCGCTGCACAAGAAGGCCTCGCTCGCCGTCCTCTCGGATGAACGCAACGCGAACTACTTCACGCCGTCGCAGCGCGCCGCGATCGTGAAGCATGTTCCCTGGACCAGAGTCATCGAGGAGCGCGAAACGGCGGTCGATGGCGCCACGGTGGACTTGCTGCCGTGGATCATCGACCATCGCGCCGAACTCGTCTTCAAGCCGAATGACGACTACGGCGGCGCCGGCATTGTGCTCGGCTGGGAAGTCGGCGACGACGCCTGGCGCGCGGCCGTGACGCGCGGCCTTACCGCACCGTCGATCGTGCAACGGAAGATCGCGTTGCCGAGCGAGCCGTTTCCCGCGATCATCGATGGCCAGCTCCGTTTCGACGACCGGATCGTCGATACCGCGCCCTTCTGTTATCACGGCGCGTGGATGGATGGCCTGCTCTCGCGCATTTCGACCTCGACCCTCGTGAATGTCACTGCCGGTGGCGGTTCGACCGTCCCGACTTTCGTTGTGGAGCCCAGATGAAAGCACCGTCACTCACCATCGGGATCGAGGAGGAGTACCAGATCATCGACCCCGAGACCCGGGAACTCCGCAGCTACATCACCGAAATCCTGCAGGAGGATTCGGTGCTGCTCGGCGAGATCAAGCCGGAGCTGCATCAGTCGATGGTCGAGGTCGGCACCCAGATCTGCCACACGCCAGCGGAAGTGCGCTCGGAACTGGTTCGCCTGCGCGGCATGGTGATGGATCTGGCGGCGCGCAATGGACTGGTGATTGCCGCGGCCGGTACCCATCCGTTTTCGTCCTGGATCGATCAGGAGATCACCCCGCTCGAGCGCTACATCGGCGTCAAGGAGGATCTCCAGGAACTGGCGCAGTCGCTGCTGATTTTCGGGACGCACGTGCATATCGGCATCGAGGACCCCGAGTTCCGCATCGATGCGATGAACGCCTGTCGCTATTTCCTCCCACACGTCCTCTCGCTCAGCACCTCGTCGCCATTCTGGATGGGACGCAACACCGGCCTCAAGTCGTATCGGAGCGTGGTCTTCCGTTCGTTCCCGCGCACAGGCATTCCCCGGACGCTCGCCTCGTGGGCCGACTATCAGCAGACGGTGGATGTGATGGTTGCCACCGGATCGATTCCCAACGCGTCGAAGCTCTGGTGGGACGTCCGGCCACACCACGCCTTCCCGACCCTCGAGTTCCGCATCTGCGATGTGTGCACCAGGGTCGATGAGGCGGTCTGTATCGGCGCCATCTTCCAGGCGATCATTGCCAAGCTCTGGAAGCTGCGACGCGACAACATGTCGTTCCGTCAGTATCTCCCGGCACTGATCGAGGAGAACAAGTGGCGCGCTACCCGCTACGGACTCGAGGGACAGTTGATCGATTTCGGCCGGGAAAAGCAGCTCCCGGCCCGGGAACTGATCAAGGAACTGATCGAGTGGTTCATTGGCGATGTGGTGGACGAGCTCGGCTCCCGCAAGGAGATCGAGTACGCCTACCGCATCCTCTCCGAAGGGACCTCCGCCGACCGGCAACTGGCGACCTACCGCGAAACCGGCGATCTTCGCGCCGTGGTGGACCGTCTGGTCGCCGAAACGGCGGAGGGTGTTCGATAATGGTACGGAAGCGGCCCCTGATCGGGGTGACAACCCAGACCCTGCATGCCATCGAGGGGATTCCCAGCGAACTCCCGGTGTCGTGGGTGATGAATCAGCGCTACGTCCATGCGGTGATGGCCTCCGGTGGCGTCCCGGTGCTCGTCCCGCTGCTGGCCGAGGATCCCGCCACGCTGCGCGAGATCTACGAGCGCCTCGACGGCGTGCTGGTCCCTGGCGGTGTCGACATCGATCCGTCGTACTACCGCTCCGCTCGTCACGAGAAGCTCGGTCGACTCGACCCCGCGCGTGATACCGCCGAGATCGTGATGGCGCGTTGGGCTGTCAAGGACTCGAAGCCCTTCCTCGGGCTCTGTCGTGGTTTGCAGGTGCTCAACGTCGCGCTCGGCGGTTCGCTCTGGCAGGATCTCGGCGAAGAACGCCCCGATTCCCTCAAGCACGACTACTTCCCGACCGCCGGCTACGAGCGCGATCACCTCGCGCACGTCGTCGAAGTGCGCGCCGATTCCCGGCTCGGCGATGCCGTCGGTGGTGGCAGCGTCCCGGTGAACTCGATGCACCATCAAGGGATCAAGCAGCTCGGCTACGGCCTGGTCACCACCGCAGTTGCACCAGATGGCCTCATCGAAGCCGCCGAAGTTCAGGATGGCTTCGCCGTCGGAGTGCAGTGGCACCCGGAGATGTTCGCGACCGGCGAGCGTTCCGTTGGTCGACTCTTCGACGCCTTCGTTGATGCCGCAGGTGGAGCAAGCAGACTCGCATAAAGCGCGACGAGGACGTAACGTGGAGATATCCCGCAGGGCATCCTGACCGCTTCCCGGCCCTCCCGGACCCCAACTTGTCCTCGTCTGGAGAACCTATGCGCCAGCAACCCGTCGGTCGGCGGCTCCTCGCCGCG
>JBDSMX010000084.1:0-3305 GCA_039915645.1 Gemmatimonadales bacterium
CCTGCTGCACGATCGCCTGCGCCAGCGCGTCGCGTTCGGCCGGTCGCTTCACGGTCTTGGAATCACGCACGCCATCGATACCGGGGTGATTGATCGGGAAGCAGCACGCCGCCGCCACCACCGGACCGGCCAGCGGCCCGCGCCCCACCTCATCGATACCGATGAGCAGGAAGCCGGCGGACCAGGCAGTGCGTTCGTGGGCGAGGAGGGGCATCGTCCGAAAGCTAACCGAGACACCCCCGGCCGATTGCGCACCCGGGAAAGTGGCCGTAACCTCTCTCCCTCCCCCAACAGCTCCGCTTCTCTCCTCTTTCTTCTCTCTTCTCGCGTCGCTGAGGATTCCATGACCCCGCTCCTCTCGCTCTGGCTCCCGATCCTCCTTTCGGCCGTCTTCATCTTCATCGCCAGTTCGGTGATCCATATGATGATGCCATGGCACAAGAGCGACTACGTCGGTGTCCCCGATGAGCCGCGTGCCCGGACCGCGATCGGGGCGCTCAACATCCCGCCTGGCGACTATCTGATGCCGAAGCCGGGCGACATGAAGGAGATGGGAACGCCGGAGTACAAGGCGAAGCACGACGAGGGGCCGGTCGTGCTGATGACGGTGATGCCCAACGGCATGCGGCCGATGGGACCGATCTTCATCAACTGGTTCATCTATCTGGTGATCATCGCGGTCGTCACGGCGTGCATCACCGGCGCGGTCCTGGCACCGGGTGACGATCATCGCAGCGTGTTCCACTACAGCGGCGCGATCACCTTCCTTGCCTACGGCATGGCGCTGCCGCAGACCTCGATCTGGTACTACAAGAAGTGGTCGACCACGCTCAAGGGGATGTTCGATGCGCTGATCTATGGCGTGATCACGGGGCTGACGTTTGCGTGGCTCTGGCCGGTAGCGTAACGGTCCTTCGACTTCGTCCGCTGCGCGGACTTCGCTCAGGATGACAACGAAGGGCGTCGAGTCGCGGGTCCCTCGCAGCGGCCTCATGAAGCCGCGAGCGGAGGTTCGTGAGTCGCTAGCGGGATCTTCGTCGGCGGAATGCCAGCCGCGGAGAGGGAGCCCACGGCTCGGCGGCCGGTGGTGACACCGATGCGACGAGCCTGAAGGTCCTTCGACTTCGTCCGCTGCGCGGACTTCGCTCAGGATGACGAACGCGAAAACGGCCCCTCGAGGTGAGGGGCCGTTCTGGCTTTCACTAGACCGGAGACCGGTGCCGCGCGAGCGCGGCACCACCGGATTCCTCAGCGGTCGCGCTTTTCCTTGATGCGCGCGGCCTTGCCGGAGAGATTCCGGAGGTAGTAGAGCTTGGCGCGACGCACGCGGCCACGACGCACCACCTCGATGACCGAGTACATCGGGGAGTGCAGCGGGAAGACGCGCTCGACGCCGACGCCGGCCGAGACCTTGCGGACGGTGAACGTCTCGCCCATGCCGCCGCCACGACGCGCGATCACGACGCCTTCGAACGCCTGGAGGCGTTCCTTGTCGCCTTCACGAACGCGCACGAACACCTTCACGGTGTCGCCCGAGTCGAACTTCGGCATGTCAGTGCGCATCCCTTCGCGCGATACGATATCCAGCAGTTCCATTCCCATCGTCAGACTCCTCCGCGTTCGTCGCGGGTTGTGCGTCAGGACTTCGCGCCTCCATCGGGGCGCTCCGTGGCCATGAACGCGGCCCACAGATCGGGCCGGCGTTCCTTCGTGAGTTGCTCAGCTTCCTGCTGCCGCCACGCGGCGATGGCCGCGTGATTCCCCGAGAGCAGGACCCCGGGCACCGGGACACCGCGAACATCAGCGGGCCTGGTGTAACTGGGCGGACTGAGCAGCCCATCGTAATGCGAGTCGGAACTGGCCGACTCATGATCGCCGATCGCCCCGGGGAGGAGCCGGACCACGGCGTCGATGACGCAGAGGGCCGCAGGTTCTCCGCCCGAGAGAACGAAATCGCCGATCGAGACTTCTTCGGCGCCGAGGATGTCGATCACTCGCTGATCGATGTCCTTGTAGTGGCCGCAGAGAATCGTCAGTTCCGATTCGAGTGACCACCGCACCGCGTCGTCGTGGGTGAACTTCCGTCCCCGCGCCGACATCACCACCACCGGTCCCTTGGGGACCACACTCTCGACTGCCTCGAGGAAGGGCTCCGCCTTCAGCACCATCCCCGCACCGCCACCGAACGCCGTGTCGTCCACGGTCTGGTGCTTGTCGTGCGTGAACTCACGCAGCTGCACCAGCCGGTAGGTCGCCAATCCGGCCTTCGCGGCCCGCCCCGGAATGCTCGCCGCCAGGAACGGCGACATCGCCTCGGGGAAGAGGGTGACGACGTTGACCGTCAGCACCCGATCCTCAGTCCATCAGGCCGGGCGGCACATTCACCACCAGGCGCCGGCCTTCACGATCCGTCTGCTTCACATACTCGCCGCGGAACGGGAGCATGAATTCCCGCTTCGGTCCCTGGACCTCGATGGTCGGGCCCTGCGGCAGGTCGTACACTGCACTCACCAGACCAAGCGCCTCATCGGCCTCATCGCGAACCGCGTAGCCCACCAGCTCCTGGAGGTAGACCTCGCCATCCTCGAGCGGCTTGAGCTCCTCGCGACGTACCGCCAGGAAGCGTCCCCGGTAATCGTCGACGTTGATGCGTTCGTTGTGCCCGGCGAACTTCACCAGACACTCGCGGTGATACACCCGCGATTGCGTCACGCTCACTTCGCCGACAATCTCCCCGCGCAGATCGAGCAGGAAGAGCGTTCGACCCGTCACGAAGACCCCTTCGGGGTCGTCGGTGAGCGGGAAGATCGACACTTCGCCCTTCAGCCCGTGCGGTTTACGCACCCGGCCGACGACGATCGGGGGCGCCGCCGCATCCGTCATCCGGATTAGAGGCCGGCTTTCTTCAGCAGCGCGGCGACGGTCTCGGTCGGGGTCGCACCCTTGGCAATCCAGGCGCGCGCCTTGTCGAGATCGACAGTGAACAGGTTCTTCTCTTCCTTCGGGCGATACGACCCGATGGTCTCGATGAACCGGCCATCACGCGGTGCTTCCTTGTCGGCGATGACGATACGATACATCGGCAGCTTCTTGCGCCCTTCCCGGCGCAGGCGGATCCGAACGGCCATTCTGGTGCTCTCCTGAGCGATTCTAGCGCGGAGGGAACGAACGTCCACCGAAGGGCAACTTCGCCCCCGGCTTCCCCGCGACCTTCATGAACTTCTGCATCTGCTTGAACTGCGCCAGCAACTGATTCACTTCCGCCACGGTCCGACCCGACCCCTTGGCGACCCGCAAACGACGCG
>JBDSMX010000121.1:0-7215 GCA_039915645.1 Gemmatimonadales bacterium
GTCGTGGTCCGGGCTCGGGCACCGGCAAGACGTCGGGTAAGGGTCACAAGGGCCAGAAGGCGCGTTCTGGTGGCAACACCAACACCGGCTTCGAAGGCGGTCAGATGCCGATGTACCGGCGTCTGCCGAAGCGCGGCTTCACCAACCCGTTCAAGGTGACGTACCTCGCTGTGAACCTGCGTGACCTCGAGAAGCTCAAGGGCACCGAAGTGAACGGCGAGTCGCTGTTCGCTGCCGGGATCCTCAAGGCCGCGCACGATCCGTATAAGGTGCTCGGACACGGCGATGTCAGCCGGGCGCTCGTGCTCAAGGGTGGCGCCTCGGTGTCGGCGTCGGCGAAGGCGAAGATCGAGGCCGCTGGCGGCCGCGTAGAGGATTGATGACGGCGCCCAGCCAGGCAGGCCTCAGCATCGATCCGGAGCTCAAGAACAAGCTCTGGTTCACGATTCTCGCGGTCCTCATTTACCGCATCGGCGCGCACATTGCCGCGCCGGCGGTGAATGTCACGGCGCTCTCCGACTACATCCAGAATTCGTCGGCGGCGTCCCTCTTCAATCTGTATGACGCCCTCGGTGGCGGTCTCGGGCGCGCGACGATCTTCGCGCTCGGGATCATGCCGTACATCTCGGCGTCGATCGTGTTCCAGCTCGGTGGCGGCGTCCTGCCGACCATCGGCAAGATGCAGAAGGACGAGGAAGGCCGGAAGACGCTGACGCAGTGGACGCGCTACCTCACGGTGGTGATCTCGCTGTCGCAGGCGTACACCTTCGCCCTCTTCGTCGAGTCGATTCCTGGCGCCATTCCGAATCCGGGCTTCGTCTCGCGGATGATCATGGTCGCCACCCTGACCACCGGCGCGATCTTCGTGATGTGGCTCGGTGAGCAGATCACCGAGCGCGGCATCGGCAACGGCATGTCGCTGCTGATCGCGGTCTCGATTCTCGAGCGGATCTGGCCGGGCATCCTCCAGGGCTTCGAACTCGTCCGTCAGGGCGTGCTCGGATTGCCGGCGGCTTTCCTCTTCGCTGCCGTGATCGTGGCCATGGTGACCGCGGTGGTGGCGATGACGCTGGCGTCGCGCCGCATTCCGATCCAGATCCCGCGCAAGGTGATGGGTCGCGGGCGGATCCGCGAAGGGCAGAAGACCTTCATCCCGATCCGGCTGATCACTGCCGGCGTGATGCCGATCATCTTTGCCCAGACCGTCATCATCGTGCCGGCCACCATCGCCCGGTTCAGCAACTCGACCGCGCTCACGGAAGTCGCCGACTTCCTGTCGCCCGGGTCGCTGTCGTACAACCTGCTCTTCGCGCTGCTGATCGTGGTGTTCTCGTACTTCTACACCTCGATCATCTTCAACTCGGTCGACCTCTCCGAGAACCTGAAGAAGCAGGGCGCTTTCATTCCTGGCGTCAAGCCGGGCAGTGCCACGGCCGACTATATCGATGGCGTGCTGGGCCGCATCACCCTGCCGGGCTCGCTCTTCCTGGCGATCGTCGCCATTGTGCCGATCACGGTGGCGCACGCGATCGGGGTGCAGCAGTTCAATTTTGGTGGTACCTCGATCCTGATCGTGGTGGGTGTGCTCCTCGACACCATCGCTCAGATCGAACAGCACCGCACGCTGCGCAAGTATGATGGTTTCATGAAGTCGGGCCGGATCAAGTTCCGGGGCCGCTCCAGCCGCTTCGGGATGTAATCCCGGCCGGACCGCACGAAGTCGCTCGGGGCGTACGCGCTCCGACGACGCGAGGGACCTCAATGCCAGTTCGGGGTTGAGGTCCCTCGCTCCGCTTCAGGCGTGACCGTGCTTACTTTTCAGGACCTGTTTCCTTCACGTCGGGAGTGCCGTTCGTGGACATTCTGCTGATGGGCCCACCGGGTGCCGGCAAGGGCACGCAAGGCGCTTTGCTCGCTGCCGAACTCGGGATTCCGAAGTTCGCCACTGGCGACCTGCTCCGCGATGCCGTCAAGCGTGGCACACCAGTTGGACTCCAGGCCCGCGCGGTGATGGAGGCCGGTCATCTGGTGAGCGACGACATCATCCTCGGCGTGGTGCGGGACGAACTGGCCAAGCCCGATTCCGGCAAGGGCGTGATCTTCGACGGCGTGGTGCGCACCATTCCGCAGGCCGAGGGTCTCCAGCGCATCCTGCACGAACTCGGTCGTCGTATGACGCACGTGCTCTTCTTCGAAGTCGAGGACGATGAGATTCTCGGACGCATCGGCAAGCGACGCGACATCGAGCATCGCGCCGACGACGATCCAGCCGCCGTGGCAACGCGCCTCGCGGCATATCGTGCGCAGACCGCTCCGGTCATCGCCTGGTACGAATCGAGCGGCATCGTGCGCCGGATCCCGGCGCTCGGCACGGTCGACGAAGTCGCCGGTCGCGTCCGCACGGCGGTGAGGCCCGCGTGATCACGATCAAATCTGCGCGCGAACTCGACACGATGGCCCGCGCCGGGCGAATCGTGTTCGATACGCTTGCGCTGATGCAGGACATTGTCCGCCCGGGGATGTCGACCGAGGACCTCGACCGCGAAGCCGAGCGCTTCATCCGCTCGCATCCCGGCGCGACGCCATCGTTCAAGGGACTCTACGGTTTCCCGAAGACGCTCTGCACCTCGGTAGATGAGGAGATCGTGCACGGCATCCCGAACACCAAGAAGGTGCTGCACGAGGGGTCGATCGTTTCGGTGGATGTTGGCGCCTGCGTCGACGGCTTGCATGCCGACGCCGCACGAACGATCGCGGTCGGCGCCATCTCGGCCGAGGCCCAGCGGTTGCTCGATGTGACCCAGGACTCGCTCGCCGCCGGCATTGCCGCGGCGGTCGTGGGGAACCACGTTGGTGATATCGGCTACGCGGTCCAGACGGTGGCCGAAGCGGCAGGATATGGTGTGGTGCGTGAGCTGGTGGGGCATGGCATCGGCACGCGATTCCACGAGGAGCCGCAGGTTCCCAATTTCGGTGTCCCGAAGCGGGGCGCCCAGTTGCGCGCCGGGATGACGATCGCCATCGAGCCGATGATCACGATGGGGAGCCCGGTCACCAAGACGCTGCGAGACAAATGGACCGTGGTGACGCAGGACGGCTCACTCGCGGCGCACTTCGAACACACCGTGGCGATCACCGATGAGGGGCCGCGGATTCTGACCCGGTAGCTGTCATCGCGAGGCCTGGAGGGCCGACGCGATCCCGTCGCAACCCAGCGGAGCCAGGGTACTTGGCTCCGCTCGCTCACCTCCGGATCGCGTCGCCGGCTGCGCCGACTCGCGACGACAGCTCCCCCATCAGCCACTCATGCATCCTCGGGTTCCCGGCCACAATTCCGCCGTGGCCGACCCCGGCCGGCCTCCCTCCAAGATCCGTCACCACCCCGCCCGCTTCGCGCACCAGGATGATCCCCGCGGCGGTATCCCAGGGCGCGAGCACGAGCTCCCAGAAGGCGTCGAAGCGACCCAGTGCCACATCGGTGAGGTCGAGCGCCGCGGAGCCCGCCCGGCGTACGCCACTGGTGAGGGGGAGGAGTCGTTCGAACTGGCGCAGGTATTCCGGAATCAGGGCAGGGACCTTGAAGGGGAAGCCGGTGCCGATCAGGCTCAACCCTGGCTCTCTGATGCTCGAGGTGCGCAGCCGGACGTCGCCGCACCAGGCACCGCCACCCTGCCACGCGGTGTAGCGACGATGCGCCGGTACGTGGAAGACCGTCCCCGCGATGAGCTCGCCATCGATGGCGGCACCGATCGATACCGACCACGAGGGGTAGCCATGCAGGAAATTCGTGGTGCCGTCGAGCGGGTCGATGACCCAGAGCAGTCCGTCGGTACCGGTCTCGTCGGGGGAGTACTCCTCACCCAGGAATCGGCTTCCCGGTTCGGCGCGGAGCAGAGTTTCGACGATCATCGCCTCGGCGGTTCGATCGACATGGGTGACGAAATCGTGGTGCCCTTTGACGGCCCATTCCGAGGGATCGGGGCGGCGAACCGCGGCCAGAAATGCGCCGGCGCGGGCCGCGGCCCGTTCGGCCAGGCGGGCCAGTCGGCTCGGGTCACCGCTCATGTTGCCGCCCTCTTCCGGTCGGAGTAGCTTGCCGCCATGGCACGCGTCTTCTCAGGCATCCAACCCTCCGGTGAAATCCACATCGGCAACTGGCTCGGCGCCCTGCGCAATTGGGTGGCGCTGCAGGACCAGCATGAATGTCTCTACTGCATCGTTGACCAGCACGCCATCACCGGCAAGTACGACGCCGCATCGCTGGCCACGCGCACCCGCGAGATGGCGGTCGGCCTGCTGGCGGCCGGGGTCGATCCGTCGCGGGCGACACTCTTCGTGCAGAGCCATGTTCCCGCGCACGCGACCCTCTCCTGGCTGCTCACGACACTCACGCCCGTGGGCGAACTCGAGCGGATGACGCAGTATAAGGACAAGGCGCAGCGATTCGAATCGATCCCGGCGGGGATTCTCGTCTATCCCGTGTTGATGGCGGCCGACATTCTCGTCTACCGGGCTGATGCGGTCCCGGTGGGCGAAGACCAGATCCAGCATCTCGAGCTCGCTCGTGAAATTGCGCGCAAATGGAATCACGAGTTCTCGCCGGCCGAGGCATTCTTTCCCGAACCGCAGCCGATCGTCACCGGTGCCAAGCGGATCGTCGGCCTCGACGGCTCAGCGAAGATGTCGAAGAGTCTCGGCAACACGATTGGCGTGACCGAGGCGCCGGAGCAGATCTGGGAAAAGCTTCGCCCCGCGATGACCGATCCGGCACGGGTCACGAAAAAGGATCCCGGCACGCCGGAGATCTGCAATATCTACGCGCTGCACCGGCACTTCTCGCCACCCGCCACGGTGGAACAGGTCGCGGTGAATTGTCGCTCGGCGGCGTGGGGCTGCATTGAATGCAAGCGTGTGCTGGCCGACAATATGGTGACCACGCTCGCGCCGGTGCGTGAGCGCGCACTCGAACTCGCCGCGGATCCCGCGCGGGTGACTGAAGTGCTGGCCGATGGTGCGGCCACCGCGCGGCGCCTCGCCACCGAGACGATGCGCACCGTGACCGACCGTATGGGTTTCCTTCCGGAGGGGTGATGAGCACGACATCTCCAATGCTGGCGCGCGTCCTCAAGGCCGCAGTCCTGCGCGGCGCATCCGACGTGCATGCCAAGGCCGGCGATGTCTTCCGCGCCCGGGTCGAAGGCGAGCTGGTTCCACTCACCAAGCAGCGACTCACGCCGCAACAGACGCGCGCCCTCGCGGCCACCTTTGCCGGGCTCTCGATCGAGGATCCGCGTCTCGATTCACTGCGCGACTTCGACTGTTCCTGGGGCGTGCCTGGTGTCGGCCGTTTCCGGGTCAACGTGCTCCGGCAACGCTCGTCGTTCATGGTGGTGCTGCGGGTGATCCCCTTCTCGGTGCCGACGCCCGAGGGGCTCGGACTTCCCGAAGTGGTGACCCGCTTTGCCGAAGCGCCGGATGGGCTGGTACTGGTGGCGGGTCCCAGCGGCTCGGGGAAGACCTCGACCATCGCCGCGATGGTGCATCACATCAATCGCTCGCAGCAGCGCCACGTGGTGACGCTCGAGGATCCGATCGAATTCCTCCATCGTGATCTCTCGTCCTCGATCACCCAGCGCGAAGTCGGCAGCGACACCGACGACACCGCGACCGGATTGCAGACCGCGATGCGGCAGGATCCCGATGTGATCGTCGTCGGCGAACTGCGCGACCCGCTGGCACTCGACCGGGCAATCCGGGCGGCCGAGTCGGGCTGTCTGGTGCTTGCCGCCGTGAGCGCAACCGATGCCGCCTCGGCCCTGGTCCAGCTGGTGGCCACCATGCTCCCCGAGGAGCGCGAGGTCGGCCGGATGCGGCTCGCTGGTGCGCTGCGGGCCGTGCTCGCCCAGCGGCTTCTGGCGCAGCCTGGCAGCGCGAGCGGCCGTGTCCCGGTGGTGGAGTGGGTCGAGGCCACCACGACGCTCAGGGAGGCGCTGGTGGTCGGCGGTGAGGCAGCACCGTTTCGCAAGGCGATCGAGCGGGCCGCCAGCGAGGGAATGGGGGAGACGTTTGCCCACGCGCTCGCCGAAGCGGGCCTCGCGTCGAATTGACCGTTATGCTCCCCCCGCGTTAGCTTGCGGGGGAGTCGGATACCGGCCCCGCAAGGGGCCGTTTTTCTTGGGGTAAACCAGGCGGAAGCGATGTTTGATCGGAAGCACAATTGTGTCGTGGTCGTGGGTGCCCAGTGGGGCGACGAAGGGAAGGGAAAGCTGGTCGACGTCCTCGCCGAACAGGCCGACATGGTGGTCCGCTATCAGGGCGGAGCCAATGCCGGGCACACGGTCGTGGTCGGTGACCGCCAGTTCGTCCTGCACCAGATCCCCTCGGGGATTCTGCACGCCGGCGCGGTCTGCGTCGTGGGCAACGGCGTGGTGCTCGATCCCGAGACCTTCTTTGCCGAGCTCGATGAACTCGGTGGTCAGGGGATCGACGTGTCCGGGCGGCTGTTCATCTCCGATCGCGCGCATGTTGTCTTGCCGTACCACAAGCTCCTCGATCAGGCGAGCGAGAAGCACCAGCAGATCGGCACCACCGGTCGCGGCATCGGCCCGACCTACGAGGACAAGATCGGTCGTCGCGGCGTGCGCGTGGCGGATCTCTGTCGGGTCGCCCCGGCGCGCGCGATGCTGGCCGACCGGATCGAGCGTGCCAACGCCCTGCTGCAGCTGCTCGGCTCGGAGAAGCGTGCATCACTCGATGAACATCTCGAACTCGTCGATCGACTCAGCGTGCGCCTCCGCCCGCTTGCGACCGACACCGGCTCGCTGGTCTATCGGGCACTGCGTGGCGGCAAGCGCGTGCTGATGGAAGGAGCGCAGGGGGCATTGCTCGACGTGGATCACGGGACCTATCCGTTCGTGACGTCGTCGAACACGACGGCCGGTGGCGCCGCCATCGGCGCGGGCATCGGACCCACCGAGATCGATGGCGTGCTCGGTGTCGTGAAGGCGTACACCACGCGTGTCGGCAACGGGCCGCTCCCCACCGAGGCGAAGGGCGAGATCGAAGCCCGGCTGCGGGATCTGGGCGGTGAATTCGGCGCTACCACCGGCCGGCCGCGACGTTGTGGCTGGTTTGACGCCACCGTGGTGCGCTACTCGGTCCGCGTCAACGGCCTCACCGGTCTGGCCGTGACCAAGCTCGACGTGCTCGATACCT
>JBDSMX010000131.1:0-3271 GCA_039915645.1 Gemmatimonadales bacterium
CTGCGTGACGAGGGACGCACCAACCTGCCGATCTACTACGCCCGCGGCGACGGTTCGCTGGCGCGCGCGGCTGCCTTCCGCGACGGCAACCTGCGCACCGACCTGCTCTTCTCCTACTTCCCCAATCCGGGCACCGTGGTCTACCTCGGCTACGGCGGTGGCTATCACGAACCTGGTGAACGCGGCCGGCTCAAGTTCGATCGGGTCAACGACGGATTCTTCATGAAGTTGTCTTACCTGTTCCGGATGCGGGGATAGCAGCAGGAGAAGGGAGAAGGGAGGAGGGAGGAGGGAGGAGGGAGGAGGGAGAAGGGAGAAGGGAGAAGGGAGAAGGGAGAAGGGAGAAGGGAGAAGGGAGAAGGGAGGAGGGAGGAGGGAGGAAACGAATGTCATCCTGAGCGAAGCGGCTGAAAAGCCGCGGAGTCGAAGGACCTCTCAGCTCAGTAAGAGATCCTTCGACTGCGCCCGCTTCGCGGGCTACGCTCAGGATGAAAACGGGCCGTTTTCGCTTCTCGCTTCTCGCCTCTCGCTTCTCGGTCTTTACGCGAGCCTGCTCGCGCCGCCTGCCGCATCGACGAAGGCATCGAAGAGTCGACCGACCGACCGATCGCCGGTCGCGAACATCTCGGGGTGCCATTGCACGCCCACGGCGAAGCCGTCCTGCACTTCGGCGGCCTCGATGAGTCCATCGGGTGCAACCGCCGTGGTGACCAGGCCATAGCCGAGCTGCTTGATGCCCTGATGATGCATCGAGTTCACCGGCACCGCGCCGCCGCCCATCGCATCGCCGAGGCGCGAGTCGGTGCGGACGTCGACGACGTGCGCGAGATGATCGCGTTCATATCCGGCGTTGGGGAAGTAGTCGTGCTTGAGCGAGTCCGGGCGCTCTTCGGTGAGATCCTGCCAGAGCGAGCCGCCGAGGGCGACGTTGAGGACCTGGAGTCCGCGACAGAGGCCGAGGAAGGGTTTGGCGTCCTTGACCGCCCAGCGCGCCATCACGATTTCGGATGTGTCGCGGGCGGGGTCGAGTCGACCGAGCTTGTCGTGCCGCTCAGACTTGTAATACGACGGGTCGATGTCGACGCCGCCCGGGACGAGGACGCCATCGAGCCGTTCGTAGATTTCGCGCAGGGTTGCGGGGTCCTCGGCCAAGAGCGGGACCAGCACCGGCACGCCGCCCGAGGCCATCACGGCGTGGACATACCGCTGATTCATTACCCACGACACCGGGAGTTCGCTGGGAATCCCCTCGATGGCGTGCAGCGTCTGGGTTGTCACCCCGATCAGGGGCCTCTTCCGTACCATTAGCGAACACCCTCCGCCGTTTCCGCGACCAGTCGATCCACCACTGCGCGAAGATCGCCGGTTTCCCGGTAGGTCGCCAGTTGCCGGTCGGCCGAGGTCCCTTCGGAGAGGATCCGGTAGGCGTACTCGATTTCCTTCCGGGAGCCGAGCTCGTCGACCACGTCGCCGATGAACCACTCGATCAGTTCCTTGATCAACTCACGGGCCGGGAGCTGCTTCTCGCGACCGAAATCGATGAGCTGGCCCTCGAGGCCGTAGCGGGTCGCCCGCCACTTGTTCTCCTCGATCAGGGCCGGGAGATACTGACGGAACGACATGTTGTCGCGCCGCAGCTTCCAGAGCTTGGCGATGATCGCCTGGAAGATCGCCCCGATGCAGACGGCTTCGTCGACCCGGGTGCAGACATCGCAAATGCGGAATTCGAGGGTCGGGAAGAGGTGGTGGGGACGGACATCCCACCAGAGCTTGGACGCATTGGGAATCGAACCCGTCGCGACCATCACGTCGACGGTCTGCTGGTAGTCGGCCCACGACGCGAGGGTCCGCGGGATACCGGTGCGCGGGAAGGAGCGGAAAACCACGCTGCGATACGACTTGAGGCCGGTGTTGCGCCCCATCCAGAACGGCGACGAGGTGCTGAGCGAGAGCACGTGCGGCAGGAAATAGCGGCAGGCATTCATCGCATCGATGCGGAACTCGGGATCCTCGATGCCGATATGCACGTGAGTGCCGAAGATGAGGAGCGACTGCGCCAGTTCCTGGAGATCTTCCTTGACGCCGATGTAGCGCTCGAGCGGGGTGATTTCCTGGTCGATCCACGAAGAGAACGGGTGCGTTCCTGCGGCCGCGATGACCAGGCCGCTGCGAGCAGCAAGATCCATCACCATGCCACGCAGACGCACCAGTTCCGCCCGCACCTCGGCCGGCGTGTGACAGATCTGGGTGCCGACTTCGACCATCGACTGATGCAGTTCCGGCTTGATCTCGCCGAGGAGCACCGAGTCTTCCTGAAGAATCTCGGTGATGTAGCTGCGCAGCTCGCGGGTCTCGGGATCGATGATCTGATACTCTTCCTCGATCCCGATGGTGAGTGACGGTGGCTTCATCGGGGCTCCACGACAAAAGTTGGCACGGTAGAACCGCCGCCGGCAGTGACATTCACCAGTGTCGACGTTGAAATGCGGGAGAGCAGACCATCCATCCAGGCGCCGTGGTAGCAGAACGGCGCCGTGTCGACGATGCGGTCATCGAAGGCGAGCGCGCCGTTGATGATCGCGGGGAATGGCTCGCTCGGCAGGCCGATCTTCCACTGGACAATCGACGGTGATGCCGTGCCCTTCGCGACGGCGCTCTCCCAGGTCGAGTCGTCGACTTCCCAACCGAGGACAATACCGGCGCCGCCGTAATCATCGTTGGGCTTGAGCACCAGGTGGTCGCGATGCGCGATGATCCAGGGAACCAGGTCGATCTGCGCATCGGCGAACTCGGTGGTGCGTTCCTCGATGACCCGGGTCCATGGGACATGTCGCTGGATGGCCGCGCGTTGCGATGTGGTGAAGTAGCGCGTGTTCCGTTCGTCGGAGAGCACCGCCAGCGACGCCTTCTTGTGCAGCGGCTTGCAGGAGAACGGATTCACGAGGCAGGTCGCGCCTTCAACCACGGCGCGGACCATCGGGTGTTCGAGCCCGCCATGCTCCACCAGTTCATGGATCAGGACGCGCTTGTAGATCAGGTCGATCGCAGTCCCGTGTTCGTCGAGCAGCTTGCCGCCTTCATACCGCAGCGCATCGGGGGTGGTGATCACGCAGGTGAGGCCGGCGGCCTCGAAGTATTCCTGGCAGAGCCGGAATTCACTGGTGGTCGGCACATCGGACCAATCGACAATCGCGATGGTCGGCAGGGTGCGAAGACCGCGGAAGCGATGCCAGGTTTCCAGCAGCACGTTCAGGATGTTGAGTCGGTTCGG
>JBDSMX010000200.1:0-2803 GCA_039915645.1 Gemmatimonadales bacterium
GCCCGATCGACGCGCGCGAGCTCGAGGCGACGCCACTCGGTGAACCAGGCATCCTGTCCGGCGGCGACGGCGGTCAGCATGTGTTCCGCCGCCGCTTGCGCGACACATCATCGGTCCGGCGTTCCAACACAGGTCGACCGCCGAACCAGGCACTCAGCGATCGTACCCGGGCGAAGCTCGCGATCGTCGCCGAATCGGTGGTGGAAGGGACCACTGGCGACATCACCTCGTTCTCCCACGCTTCCACGCCGCCACGCAACGTCTCGACGCTGGTCGTGCCGGAACGGCGTACCACAGCCAGCGCTTCGGCGGCGACGGCGGGGTCCTCGCTGTACAGCACCACGCGTTCGCCGGGTGCCACGGTGAGCGTGTCAAGCGACGCGACGGAACGCCGCTCCGAGCCTGGAATCCGGGATCGCTCACCATCGCTCGAATCACTCACCTCGATGAGCCGAAGTCCCGGCGCCCGATCATGAAGCCATTGCGCCAGCTGGAGCGGCGCCACATCTGCGGATACAGTGACCTCAGCGCGGCCCGGTGCAGCAGCAAGCAGCGCCAGCACAATGGCCACCGTCGAGAGGGTCGGAAGCACTCGGGGCCGTATCACGGCAATGCCGCCGTGCACGCGTCGTTCAATCCAACCACCGCACCAGATGGCCAGAAGCGCGATGGCTGTGAGCAGCGCCACCGTGATGCCTTTCGACCATCCCAGATCATGCGGGAGCGTGGCGTCGAGACGAAGATGATTCTCGGCTGCGCGTCCAAGCCATGGCCAGAGTTCCGCCGCCAGCAACGTGCCGAGGAAGAGCCCAGCAATGGTGGCGAGCCCGTCGCGACGTCCCGTGCCTGCCGCGACGCATGCCGTGCCGGGGCAGAGCGACGCGATGGCGAATCCGGCACCAAACACGATCGCGCCCACCAGCTGCGGGAACAGGTCTGTGGGCGGCAACGAGAGCCGCGACACATCCAGCCACCCCAGACGCTCTGCCCAGAAGAGCCCGAGCATTGCGGTGACGATCGCCGAGAACATCACCTTCATTACCGTGAAGTCACGCCCGGCCAGTTGTGCGGCAATGGTGCGTGGCACGCCGAATCCGGCACGCTCGAGTGCCACACCAAAGGCCAGTCCCACCGGGATCGCCGTGACCACCGGCGCCACATCGAAGAACGGCGCGGTCACACGCTCTGCCCCCGACGCGTCAACTGCCGCATGACATATGCTGCGGCAAAGGCGCTTCCGAAGGCCACCGGAATGAACAGCCAGGCGCCAGTGGAGAGCATCGCCCCGCCGGTAAGCGCCAATCCGCTGGTGCATCCCTGCGCGAGGCGAGCCCCAACACCCATCAGGGCGCCGCCGCCGATGGCGCGGACGATGCGAGCACTGCCACGGTCGCCCACATCATCGGCCCCGCGCCACTGGAGCCGATTTGCGAACCGGGCCGAGAGCCAGGCACCCATCGCCACGGCCAGCAATTCGATCACCAACCAGTCACCGAAAATCCCGGCCGCTGTACTTGGCACGCGCTCAGCGAGGTAGGGAACCGAGGCAGCGTGGGCAGGTGCCAGGGTGTTGATGGTGGCCGCGGCGGCGGAGGCAAACGCGCCCGATGCGCCGAGTCCACGGCCCGTCACCAGAATGGTGCTGAGGAGCACCAGACCGAGCGCCACACCGGCAAGGATCGGATCACTGTATCGTTTGGGCGCATTCATCGCGACTTGCCATTCGCCGCAGGGGACCGCTCGGTCGGGAGATTCCGATTCGACCAATCGTGAAACGAGCCGTCGTAGAGCTTCACCTCATGCCCAAGGACCCGTGCGGCGAGCAGTACCACAGTTGCCTGCTGTCCGATATGACAGTACACCACCAAGCTGTCCGTTGGCGCGATGCCGGCCGCCGCAAAGCGCTCGGCCAGGATGGCGCGTGGGAGCAGCTTCCCCGATTCACTCACCAGACTGTTGAATGGGAGATTGACCGCGCCGGCAATATGACCGGCGGCCTCCATATCCCCCTTCGGCCCGTTGAAGAATATCGCGGCGCGAGCATCCACCAGCCGAGGTTCCCTTTTCGAACCAAGCGTGCCCACCAGCGCGGCATCCACCACCACTGCGGGAAGGAATTTCGACGTGAGCCGTGCCTTGGTAGCGGGCTCCGGCACCGCCGTCGTCACCGGCTGGTGCGCCTCCTTCCAGGCCGGCAAGCCGCCATCGAGAAAGAGGGTTCGCTCGCCGAGCCCGGCGAATCCCAGGGTGAAGAAAATCCGGGTCGCATCAGCTAAGGATTCGCCGTCAGAGACCACCACGATCCGTGATCCATCTCCGATGCCGAGGCGTTCGAGACTTCGCCGCAACTGCGCCTCGGGCAGCATCTCGAGTAACGGCATTTCGTCCGACGCGAAATCGCTCCGGACCGCGAGGCGCGTGCCGGCGATGTGTTCCCTGGCATAGGCCTCGGCGCGGCCAACGTGCAGCACGACCAGATCACGATCATTGAGATGGGCGCTGAGCCATGCGGGCGTCGTCAGAAGGCGCTCGCCGGTGGGAAGCTGCGCGCCACCCGGCGCCGCCAGCAGCAGCAACGCGGCACCCTGCAACAATCGCGAGGGCATCGCGCTACCCCTTCTTCGCGATGGGGGTGGCGGTGCTATCGAGCGGGAGCTTGCGGTTCGTCCAATCGTTCATCGATCCGTCGTAGAGCTTCACTGGATGACCGGCGATGCGGGCGGCCCAGAGCACCATCGTCCCCTGCTGCCCGATGTGGCAGTACGCCACCACCGTATCGCCCGGCGCGATCCCGGCCGCAAGG
>JBDSMX010000202.1:0-5383 GCA_039915645.1 Gemmatimonadales bacterium
CCGGCGGGGCGCCCGATGCAGGTGACCCGCGATCTCGCGAGCTTCTGGGCGACCGGCTATTTCGATGTGCGGAAAGACTTGCGAGGGAGGTATCCCAAGCACCACTGGCCCGAGAATCCGCTGGAGGCGCCTGCGGTGCGCGGCATCAAGCGGCGGCGCTGAGTCGCTACGCTTCGAGGGCGGCCGTGAGTTCGTCGATGGTGAACGGCTTGGGAAGGAAAGTGGTCTCGCCATCGCTTCCGCCGAGCGCCTCCCGCACCGCGTGATCGCCGGTGTATCCCGACATCAGGATGCTGCGAATCTCCGGGAATCGAAGCGTGACCTCCTCCACCAGCTGGCGCCCGGTGCGACCCGGCATGGCCTGATCGGTGAGGACGATGTGGATCGATCCGAGTGGTGCTGCGATGAGCACCGCCATGGCCTCGTCCGCGTTCCCCGCCTCCACCACCTGATATCCCTTCCGCTCGAGCAGTCGGCGCGTGGTGCGTCGCAGCGTCGCTTCGTCATCGACAATCAGCACACGGCGTTCGGTATCGCGTGAGGCGGCCCGCGTGATGATGGGCGTGTCGTGGCGTGCCGTCGACGGCACCGCAACGGCAGGCAGGTAGAGGATGAACGACGATCCTTCGTTCGGCGCGCTGCGCACCTGCACCGCACCACGCATCCGCTCGATGAAGCCGTAAATGATCGCGAGCCCGAGGCCGGTCCCTTTCCCTTGCGGCTTGGTGGTGAAGAAGGGCTCGAAGAGGTGACGCTGCACTTCTTCCGACATCCCCAGCCCGGTGTCGCTCACCGACACGGTGAGATAGCGACCGGGCGAGAGCTGCGGCAGGGCCACGAGATCGTCCTGGCGCATCACCACGACATCGGTGCGCACCGTGACCGCGCCGCCGTGCGGCATCGCATCGCGGGCGTTGGCGACCAGATTGAGCAGGGCGAGTTCGAACTGCCCGGGATCGCATTCAACCCAGGCGTTGGGTGCGGTCGATTGGACGACGAGCCGCTGTTCAGCGGCGATCAATCGCGACAGCAACGGGCGGACCCGCTCGACCACGGCGTCGATCTCGACCACCACCAGCCGCTCGACTTCCTGGCGGGAGAAGGAGAGCAGTTGCCGGGTCAGCGTCTTGGCGCGGTCGGCCGCGAGGGCGATGTCGAGGACATCGTCGCGATGCGGATCGCCGGGACTGAGGTCCTGCATGAGCAGTTCGGTCGTCGCGGTGATGGTGGTGAGCAGATTGTTGAAATCGTGCGCGACACCGCCGGCAAGTTTGCCAACTGCCTCCATCTTCTGTGCCTGCCGGAATTGTTCCTCAAGTACGCGGCGCTCGCTCACATCGGAGTGGGTCCCGATCATGCGCAGCGCCTGACCCTGCTCATCGCGCTCCACGACCTGTCCCCGCGATCGGACCCAGGCATAGCCGCCATCGGCACGGAGGATCCGGAATTCGATATCGTACGGATCCACCTGCGGCACCGTGATGTGCCGTTGCTGGGTGTCGACCACGCGTTGCTGATCGTCGGGGTGGACCAGGGCGAGAAAATCTTCCTGGCTGAAGCCGAGATCGGGGGGATAGCCGAGCATGGTCCGAAATACGGGCGAGGTGTAGGAATGCCGTTCGGGAATGCGATAGTCCCAGATGCCGTCGCGGGTGACCGTGAGCGCGAGTCGCAGCTGCTCTTCGCGGTCGGCGAGCGCATTGGTGAGGCGCCACCGTTCGGTGATGTCCTCGACCTGGGCGAGATAGTAGAGTGGCTGGTCGGTATCATCGCGGACCATGGAAAGGATCAGCGAGATCCAGATGATCGAGCCGTCATGGCGGAAATAGCGTTTCTCGGAGCGCGCGACCGTGGCTTCACGGCGGTCGAATCGTTCCCAGGTCTGCAGCGATGAGGCGAGGTCGTCGGGGTGTACGATATCGCGCCAGGTGATCGCGAGTAGCTCCGCTTCGGTATATCCCAGCATGAGGCAGAGCGCGTTGTTCACCCGGATGTTGCGGCCATCGCGCGTCAACAACGCCATGCCGGCCCCGGCATCGTCGAACGCCGATCGAAAACGCGCCTCGCTCTCCCGCAGCGCGAGGTCGGCGCGGGTGCGCACACGCTCGAGCTCCTCGCTGGCCGACACGTCCCGGATCGCCACGAGTGAATAACCATGCGGCAAGAGGTCGATGTGCAGGACCACGGGGTGCTGCGAATTGTCGGTGAGCCTCACCAGACGTCGCACCGGCTCACCGATGTCGGCGGTGCCGACTGGCTCGTCGAGGAAGTCCTGAATCCGCTTGCGCTCGATCGCCTCGCGGCTGTCGCCCACCAGGGTCGCGAACGCCTGGTTCGCATCGGTGATGCGGCCGTCGGGGCCATGGAGAATGATCGGCAGCGGCGAGTGCTTGAAGAGGATATCGAACTGCTGATCCGCAGCAGCCTGACGAACCTCGGCGCGGCGCTGAGCGGTGAGGTCGCGGATCTCGACCTGGATGGTGTCGGCCACTCGTGCGGCTCGTTGCCAGATCCAGGTGGCGTCCACGACGCCGAACAGGATGGGATACTCCAGCTCGCGCGGGATACCGTCCGCGAGCACTTCCCGGAAGCCGTTGATGAACTCTTCGACTCGAGGAATCGGAAAAATCACCCGGAGGCGCTGGCCAAGGATCTGGTCGAGCGTCTGGTGGAGAAGCCGCGGGACGGCGCCATGGACCTCGGACAATTCGAAGTCGTCGAAGCTGCCGTCAGCCCGGTACCGGGGGATAAGCGTGAATCCGCCGTCGGACGGCGGGGATGAGTCAGGGATGGGGTGGGGCAAGCGGGGAAAGTTACGACTCGGAACGAGAAGGGAGAAGGGAGGACCGAGAAGCGAGAAGCGAGAAGCGAGAAGCGAGAAGCTAGGACTGCCCCACGAGGTAGGATTTTCTCCCCTTAGTGGTCTTCTCGCCTCTCGCTTCTCGCCTCTCGCTTCTCGAACAATGGCTTCAGCCTAGAAGCGGATGCCCAGCGTGATCGGCACGAAGATCTGGTTGTTGTTCGAGACGAAGACGTTCACGAACTTGCCCTCAAGGAAGAGGCTCTTCCCGAGGCGGAAACCGGCGCCGGCCTCGATCGCCATGTTCGAGTCGGTCTCCTTGACCAGCGTCCCGTTGAAATTGGTCTTGTTCTCGGTGCGCCAGAGGCCGAGACCGCCGAGGACGTAGAGATTGGTCCCGGCATCGTAGCTCAACCGGCCGAGGGCCGCGAAGGCATTGGCGCCGTCGCCCTCGACGTTGATCCCGAAGTCCTTCTGGCTGAAGTGGTGGTACGAGGCATCAAGCCCGACCCACATCTTGGAGCTGGCTGGACGATAGCCCACCAGCGCGGTGCCGTTGAAGCCGGTCTTGTAGAAGTCGCCGGCATTCCCCATCGGGAGTGTCACTCCGCCGCCCAAGCCGAGCTCCCAGCTGCCGGACTGTGCCGTCAACGGGGCGGTGACTGCGACGAGGGCAACGAGCGCGCCCGCGAGAATGGCCTTCCGCATCTGCTATCTCCTGGTAAGTGTGTGGCGGCGCCACCCGGCGCCGACATGGCAGGTGACGAGTCCCAAGCCAATGAAACACACAGCAGACGTTACGGCGTGAAACGCTCGGCCCCTGCCGGTGGGGTCCACGGGTGCTTCGGCTCGAAGGTCTTCCAGAGCAGGGCAGAGACCTTCCGGAGCAGGACGTAGCCCTGATTCTGCGGGGTGTAGCTGGTATCGCTCTGGTTCCGGGTAATGACCGCGAAGACGTAGTCGCCGGATGGAGCATTCACGAGGACGACTTCCGAGCGTGATCGGTCGACGGCTCCCTGTTTCGAGGCCGCCTGCACCCACGGCGGGAGTTGGGAGAGCGCTTCGCCGTTCCAGTAGATCCGGGTCAGGTGGCGATACATCTGGGCGCTTGCCGAGGGCGAGACCGCCTTTCCTTCGCGAATCTTCACCACCAGTTCGGCCATCTCGCGCGGGGTGGTCTGGCCCCATCCCATCGAGACCCAGTTGTCTCGCCGCCCCGGCGTCCGGGAATTCATTCTCGTCGAATCAAAGCCATTGCCGGCAAGCCATGTATTGATGACGGTGCCGCCGCCGACGAGTGCCTGAAGCCAGAGCGCGGCGGCATTGTCGCTGGTGGTGATCATCATCAGCGAGACCTGATTGAGCGGTATCCTGGCGCCGCTCTGCAACTTGTCGAAGAGATCGTCCTCGCCCTTGTATCGCAGCGAGTCGGCCCAGGTCAGCACCGAGTCAAAGGAGAGCTGTCCATGTTCAATGCGATCGAAGGTGGTGGCGAGGATCGGCACCTTGATCATCGAAGCCGTGGGAAAGAGCTCGTCGGCACGGATGACCGCGCCGCGACCGCTCTTGAGGTGACGCACATAGATCCCGACATCGCCGTTGACGTCGCTGGCAAGCGCCGTGAGGGCGGCCTCGAGCCGGGAATCACGTCGCACTGCCGGCCACCGTTGTTGCGCCGAGAGCGGGACGGTCACCAGCAGCGAGGCGAGCATTACGTGTGGCAGTCGCATCGTTGACCCGGGATTGTCAGAGGATGAATTGAAGATAATTGTGCCTGGACGTTGAGGATTCGCTGACGAAACCCAGCCCCTCCCCGGCGCGTAACGAGACCCGGCCCCCCAACCCGAACGCAGGATATCCCGTGATTCTCGCCTCGTTGCTGCTCGCCACCATGCTCGGCCCCGACGATCCCGGCATTCACAACGGACGAGCGGGTCGGGTGCAGGTCCGCCCACCGAGACTGGCGGGGGCCATCGTGGTCGACGGCAACCTTGACGAGGCGCAGTGGAAGCAGGCGTCGATCCTCACCGGCTTCTCGCAATACTCACCCGTGGACGGCGTGGCGGCGGCCGACTCGACCGAGGTGCTGATCTGGTACTCGCCGACGCATTTGCACATCGGGGTGCGGGCCTTCGCTCCGAGTGGTACGGTACGAGCGACGCTGGCGCAGCGGGACCAGATCTTTTCCGACGACAACCTGCAAGTGCTGCTCTCGACCTTCAATGATGGTCGACAGGCGAGCGTCTTTGCCGTGAATCCCTTCGGCGTCCAGGCCGATGGTGCGATGAACGAGAGCGGCCGCGGCGCCTCCTGCAGCGGATTCAACTGCGCCACCCAGACGCGCGAAGGCACCGATCTCTCGCAGGACTTCGTCTGGGAATCGAAGGGTCGCCTCACTCCGGATGGTTACGAAGTGGAGATGCGGATCCCGTTCAAGAGCATCCGCTTCCAGCAGGCCAAGACGCAGACGTGGGGGATCAACATCGTGCGCGTGGTACAGCGCTCGGGTCAGGAACAGACCTGGACGATGACCAAGCGCGGTGCCTCCTCGTTCCTGGCGCAATCGGGGAAACTCGAGGGACT
>JBDSMX010000206.1:0-2690 GCA_039915645.1 Gemmatimonadales bacterium
CGAGCAGGACGGCAATATTCGGGTGGTGCAGCGACGCCAGGATCTGGCGTTCGTCGCGGAACCGCCGCACCGCCGCCTCGCCCGATGCATGCTGGCGGATGAGTTTGATGGCGACTCGTTTGCGGAATTGATCGTCGGCACGGACCGCTTCGTACACGGTGCCCATGCCCCCCTCGCCGATCCGTCGCTCCACGAGATAGTTGCCGACGCGTTCACCGATCCACGGATCCCGACCCGCATCGATCGTCCGCAACGCTGCCTCGCGCAGCGGACTCGCGAGCGCGTCGCTGGTGTCCTCGTGTGCCGCGAGGAGGGCACGGACGCGTGCGCCGAGGTCGGGATCCCGGACGGTGATGTCGAGCAGAATTGCCTCGCGATCGCCCGGCGTCGCATCGAGCGCCTGCTCGAAGCAGGCCTGCATCTCGGCCATTCGGGTCGGTGTGAGCGGACGTTCGGTCATGGCGCACCCGGATCGGTGGCGAGAGCATCAAGAAGGAATGCGCGCGCGAAGGTCCAGTCGCGCTTGACGGTGCGTGGCGAGAGTGCGAGCACGTCGGCGACCTCATCGTTCTCGAGACCGCCGAAGAATCGCAACTCGACCACTTTGGCTTGCCGCGGTGCCAGCGCATCGAGCCGCTGCAGGGCGTCATCGAGTGCGATCAAGTCGAGGGAGTCGGGTTGCTCCCCGCCGATCGAGTCGTCGAGCGTCACGCGCAGACCGAAGTCCCGTTTCTGGCTCAACCGCTGGCGGGCGTGATCGATGAGGATGCGCCGGATGGTCTGGGCCGCGATGGCATAGAAGTGATTGCGATTCTGCCAGGTGACCTGGTGCTGGCCCATGAGCCGGATGAAGGCTTCGTCGACCAGCTCGGTGGGTTGCAGGGTGTGACCTTCCGACTCGCGCCGCATCGCCGACTCCGCGAGGCGGTGCAGCTCGCCGAAAACCCGCCGCGCGACCTTGTCGGCCGCGCCCGGCAGTTCCCGCCGCATTTCGTCGAGGAGCTCGGTGATCCCCTGTTCCATTGGCTCTGGCATCGTCTTTCCAACATACGCCCGCAAGCGCCCAGCGGACAGCGGAGGGGCGACCTACCTTTATCCCATGATGATCACCTGCCTCCGGCCCGAGCCGCACTGATGTGTGGCATCACGGGAATGTGGCGCCGAGGCGGTGCCGATCCGGCCGACCGCGCCGCCATCCGGCGGATGTCGGAGTCATTGGTGCATCGAGGCCCCGATGACTTCGGCTACCTGCTCGCGAGTACCGCGACGGGCGAGCTCACATCGGGTCAATCACTCGAGTCGCCCTTTGCGCCCGATCTTCTGCTCGCGAGTCGCCGTCTCGCCATCGTCGACCTGACTCCGGCTGGCCGGATGCCGGTGCAGAACGAAACCGGCGAGATCTCGGTGGTGTTCAACGGCGCCATCCACAACTATCTCGAGCTTCGCCGGGAACTCGAAGGGCGCGGGCACACCTTTCATACCCATACCGACACCGAAGTGATCGTCCACGGCTACGAGGAGTGGGGCGAGGCGTGCGCCGCGCGCTTCAATGGCATGTGGGCCTACGCGCTCTGGGACGCACGCACAGAGCGCCTGATCTGCTCCCGCGATCGCTTTGGCATCAAACCGTTTTTCGTCGCCTGGGATGGCGAGACCTTCTACTTCGGGTCCGAGGCAAAGGCGATTCTTGCCGGAGGCGGCGTACGGGCCAGGGCCGACGTGGCCTTCCTCCGGGGATATCTCGCCCACGGCAACCCGGCGCGTGCCGACCGCTCCGCCTTCGAAGGGATCACCCAGCTCGCGGCGGGTCACAACCTGGTGGTCACCCGGGACGAAGTCCGCACCACTCCGTATTGGCGCTACACTGACCAATCGGAGCGCTACGATACGGCCCATCCGGAGACGACCTTCCGCGAACTCTTCGGCGATGCGGTGCGCCTTCGGCTCCGTGCCGATGTGCCGGTGGCGCTGCTGCTCAGCGGCGGACTCGACTCATCCTCGATCGCACAGTACGCCGCGCCCGCCACAAACCACCTCGAAGCGTTCACGGCTGTCTTCCCTGGTTTCTCGATGGACGAGCAGAAGTACGCTGAGGTGGTGGCACGGGAGCGAGGCATTCCGCTGCACTGCATCAAATACGAAGTGCCGCGTCTCTTCGACGACTGGTCGAAGGTCGCCTGGCATCTCGGCGCCCCGCCGGCTCGCGGCTCCGAATTGGTGCGTTGGCAACTGCTCGAGGCAGTCTCGCGCCGAGCCCGGGTGGTCCTCGAAGGTCAGGGAGCGGACGAGATGCTCGCCGGTTACCCCGAGCGCTACACTCGGCGCTATCTCCGAGCAGAACTCCAGCGGCTCAGGCCGTGGAATGCGGTTGGTGGTCTCTCGCGAATGGCGTCGGCCTTCCTGCTGATGCAGCGCGACCCTGCGAGTCGGTTGCAGTGGCCGAAGTGGCGACGGCCGGCCGCGGAACATCCATCGCGCTCTTCTCTGCTTGCGAAGGAACTTCGATCGGCGGTACAACCACGCAGGGCCGCAGAGGCGACGCTCTTCGCCGATCCGCTCACGCGCCGGCTCCATCACGATCACGCCGTGGCACTGCTGCCCGAGTTGCTCCAGTTCGGCGATGCCTACAGCATGGCGCATTCGGTCGAGTCACGGCTTCCCTTCCTCGACCATCGATTGGTCGAGTTCGT
>JBDSMX010000250.1:0-8869 GCA_039915645.1 Gemmatimonadales bacterium
CGTACATCACGTTGAAGAGGAATCGGAAGGTCCCCTGCGGCTGGGCCCGGAAGAGGATCTCTGGTCCATATAGATATGCGGTGCCCTGACCCACCGTCGCCGACGCCATCGCGATACCGTCGCGGAGGTAGCCCTGCCCGATCGCCCAGCCGGACTTGAGCGGCTCCGGTTCCGCAAACCATGCAATCCGCTTCACTCCCTTCGCCTCGGCGCCAGGCAGGAAACGGAACACCGGCGAGTTGTCGAAGAAGACGTCGGTGACCGGACGGGCGCCGAGGGCGGCCGCCTGCGTGGTATCCACGGCGACTCGCAGCACCGAGCCCGGGATGTAATACTTGTCGAGTGAAATCGGCCGTGCGCTTCCGTCGGCCTGCTTCTCCACCAGCTGGCTTTCGATCGGCAGCCCGAGTCCACTGGCGAGATTCAGCGCCGAGGAACCGATGGCGACCACCTTGCCACCCTGCTCGAGGAATGCTTTGATCTGCGGCACGGTGGTCGCAAGCGTCATGTTGCCGAGCTGATTGCGGTACTCCGCCGGGATCGAAGCGCTGTCGATGCCGCGACCGCCGGGTCCGCCGCCGCCAGGTCCGCCACCTCCTGGGCCGCCGCGTGGTGCGCCAGGAATCGCTCCGTCAACGAAAATGAGCAGATCGAACTGCTTGCGCAGGTCACCCGCATCGAGCCGTGGCGCGTAGACGAGCTCGAAGGGCATCTCGTATTTCTCGAGCACCCAGCGAGTCCAGCCGGCGGGCATCGAGCCGCCATAGCGATCCCAAAGCCCGACACGCAGTGGCTTCACCGGCGTGCTGCCGCGTGACTTGGCGGCGGCAAAAGTCGGCAACCCGCGCTCGCGAGCCAGCCCGCCGAGGATCTGCGCACTCGCCTTGCTCGCGGGCACGATGAAGTCGCCATTGGCGAGACGATCAACGCGCTGCGAGGCCTTGACGAGGCGATTTACCGCAAGGAATCCATCGGTGGATCCGGCGGCGATCCGCCACGCTTTCGCCTTGGTGTCGAACGCCGCCGCGTCGGGGTGAATCTCTTCGGTCGTGATTGGCGTCAGCGGCGCGTCAAAGGCGTCGAGGAGGCGATCAAACTGGACACCCATCTGGAAGGCGAGAGTGTATCCCGCGTTGTCGTAGGGACGCTTCGGTGGGCCGCCAGGATATTGCAGATCGGTCGGGTGGTGCTGTGGCTCGAACATGTCGAGGACGTGCGGCCGGAACGCCTGATCGCCGCGTACCACGAACGATCCCTTCGGGTAGGTCACGCCTTTCACCGTGAATGCGGACGTGGCTTGATGGATCTCGATTCCCGAGGTCGAGAGTGCCTGCAGGAAATCGAGGGCATTGCCCATCTCGGCCTGCCCCGCCGGGATCACGTAGGCACGCGGGTCGCGTCGTGCTGGCTCACGCAGTACGGCCGCCTGGGCCTGCTGAGCCGCCGCACCCTGCATCCCGACGCTTGCCTTGGCGGCAGCATCGATGATGTTCGGTTCGGCCGTCCAGCTGTCGCGCATGCCGCGTTCGACCGAGTTGCGTCCCATCCGCCAGAAGTTGAAGAGCAGGTCTTCGCGGTAGCGTGAGGCAAGGTCGAGGATGGCGCGGTTCGCCGTCATCGAATAATCGATCGACTGCCGGAAATGCCACGGGCCCCACTGGATCGGGAAGACACCATCGCCGCTCGGCAGCTGACGGTCGAGGCGCAGCGCTATTGTCTGCGGCGTGGGATTGCCGATCGACTCGGTGAGGATGCCGATCATGTTGTGGAAATACCCGGCCGTGCGAAGCCCGCCATTCCACCAGGTGGAATAGGACGTGGAGTTTTCGTCGACGATGCCGCCCTTGCCCTCCGCGGCGAAGCGACGCTGCATCGCCATGCCGACCCAGTCGAGCGAGGTGGGAATCAGCGGATCGAAGAAATAGTTGAACGGATCGCGGAAGGGCGGGACGAACATCACTGAGCCCGCCGGGCCCGTCTGATGATGGTTATAGATGATCTGCGGATACCAGGTACGGTACTGGACGCGCGAGTCGTTGCGCGACTCGGGGAGGGCATTGCGGTAGAAATCGCGATTGTCATCGTGACCCGCGTACTTCTCGTACAACTTGGGAAGCCCGCCAGTGGTGCGCTTGAGTGAGTCAGCCGTCCGCATGTACCAGTCGGCGACCAGCTCCATGCCGTCCGGATTCACTTGCACTGCGAGGATGATCACATCGTCGAGGATGCGCAGCGTCTCGGGATCATTCATCGAGACGAATTGCCAGACCAGTTCGAGCAGCTGGTTGGCGCCGAGCACTTCATCCGCATGCAGTCCGCCGTCGATCCAGATCACCGCCTTGCCGCTGGCCGCGAGCTTGTGCGCCGTTGCCTCATCGATGCGCCCGCGTGCCAGCGATTCACTGGTGCGGCGGTACTCCTCCAGCTTGGCCAGATTCGCGGGCGAGGAGATCACCGCCATCAGCTGCGGTCGCCCTTCGGCGGTGCGGCCGATGGTATCGAGCCGCATCCGCGGTGACTGTTTGGCGAGTTGCTCCCACCAGCGCTGCAGCACGGTGTAGTTGGGCAGGCGATAGTCGGCGCCGATCGCGTGGCCGAGGGCTTCCTGTGGAGTGGTGAGGTGTGTCGGGGTCTGGGCGTTGGCGGATACGCCGAGGCAGAGCGTGAGGGCGGCGAGCAGGCGCGGCAGTCGCATGAGAGGTCGCGGGTTGAAGGGGTAATTCACGGGATGGGGACGGCGACCTCAGGCTGCGCGGCTCCAAGACCGGCGAGCCGGCCGGTCGTCCAGGCCCAGACAAAATTGTAGCCGCCAATCGGGCCGAACGCATCAAGCAACTCTCCCGCGAGGAAGAGCCCGGGGCAGTGGCGGCTTTCGAGCGTGCGCGGCTGCACCTCGTTGAGTGCCACTCCGCCGCCGGTGACTTCGGCCTTCTTGTACCCTTCGTCGGATGTCCAGGGGAGCGGATAGCGCAGCAGCGCATCGAGCACCTTGAGCCGGGCACTGCGCGTGAGCTGTGCGAGTACGGTGGAGCCCGGCACGCCGGCATCGTCGAGCAACCGATCGGCAAGCCGCGCGGGAAGCCACTGGCGCACGGCATTCGCGACTGATTGCGCCCCCGGGGCGAGCGAGAACTCCCATTGTTCCTGCGTCCGCGTTCCCCAATGGACCAGGAGTTTCGCGGGGGTGTCGCCGGCAAGCCGTCCGCGCACTGCGACGTGCGAGACATCGAGTGCGGCCGGGCCGCTGAAGCCGCGATGGGTGAAGAGAAATCCCCCGGTGGCAATCCGCTTCTCGGTCCCGCTCGTGGCGGTGATGGTCACGGTGAGCGATACCCCGGCGAGATCGGTAAAGCGTGCCGGTTCGAGCGTGAGCGGCGTGAGCGCGGGATAGGTCGGATGAACGGTATGGCCGAGTCGGGCAAGCAGGCTGAGGCCGGCGCCGTCGGAACCGGTCTGCGGTACTGACAGCCCGCCGGTCGCGAGGATCACCGCATCGGCCGTCGTTGGAGCGGCCTGCGCGAAGATCAGTTTCCAGCGCCCCGCTTCTGACACCAGATCCACGAGTTTGGTATCGGGGACAAACTCCACGCCCCGACGTTCCGCGAGGTGCAGGAGAGAGTCCCGCACCGCGCGAGCCTTGTTGGCGACCGGGAAGAGCTTCCCCGTCTCGGGCTCCAGCACGAGAGGGAGGCCGACCTCTTCCTCGAAGAAACGCTGTTGATCCGTCAGTGGCCAACTGCGGAGCATGTTGCGCATCGTGTTGGCCGAGGAGGCAGTGACGTAGTCACGTGGCTCCAGCACCGAGGGGAGCACGTTGCAGCGGCCGCCACCAGAGATCAGGATCTTGCGACCGCCATCACTCGTGGCCTCATACAGCCGGACCCGTCGGCCGGGGCCGGCAGCATGGATTGCCGCCATCAGCCCGGCGGCCCCAGCACCTATCACGGCGATTTCGCGCATCAGCGCCGCTGCAGGGCGGGGCGGGCGTCTGGCACGGGTGCTCCGGGGCTGACAGGGAATACATCGAGGGAGGCGAACACTTAGAATCTATCGCATCCCGGATGCCGGATCGGGTCCGTGTCACTGCTTCGCGAGGTGTGTTTGTCGGCAGACCGCTCGGCGCATGTCTTTTCGGAGCCCACTGGGCGCCGCTGGCAGCGCGTCCGGGCAGGCGCCTACGTCCTCGGCGCACTCAGTACCATCGGGGTATTCGGCCTGATCGTGGCCGCGCTGCTGCCACCAGCATTGCCGCGATTCGATGCGTTCACTCCGGCCACACGGCGCCACGCTCCGGCCGTGGTGGGGTCCCGGGTCGCCCGCCTCCGTGAGAGCGCCAGAGAGCGCCTGTATCGAGCACTGCGGCATCAGGGGCAGCCGGCCGCCGTTCGTCCTGGGCGGCTCCCGCTGCATCCCACCCGTGAGCGCCGCGGCAGTCCCGACTCGATCTTCGCGGGCTTCTACGTCAACTGGGACGACAACTCCTTTGCCTCGCTCAAGGCGCATGTCGACCAGCTCGACTGGGTCATCGCCGAATGGGGCTTTGTCACGGCCGGTGGCGATTCGCTGCAGTTGAAGATCGACCCCAAGCTGCTCTACCTGGTGCAGTCGCTTCCCGATTCGGCCCGACCGCGGGTGTTGCTGATGCTCAGCAATGTCACGCAGGGTGTGGGCGAGTTTGGGGGCAGCAGCGGCCCGCGCCTGCTGGCGGATGCGACGAGACGCAGGCGTGCAGTGCGCCAGGCCGTTGGTGCGGTGCGCCGCCTCGGGCTCGCCGGCGTCACGGTGGACTTCGAGAGCATGCCCGAGAGTTCGCTCCCTGATGTCGAGCGCTTTCTCGACGAGCTGCGGAAGGTGCTCGACCCCGGCGCGCTCCTGACGATGGCGATCGAACCATCGCTCGACCTGTCGTGGGTTCGTCGCTTCACGGCTCGGTGCGATCGCGTGTTGCTGATGCTCTACGACGAACACTATGGCAGTGGACCGGGGGCCGAGGCGGGGCCGGTCGCGAGTCGGGCGTGGTATGCCGAACGCGCGCGACACCTGCTCGAAGCGGTACCGGCCGCAAAGGCGATCGCGGCGTTCTCCGCCTACGGCTACGACTGGAGTGATGCCGGCAGCGGATCGGGCGATGCCGTGACGAGCCAGGATGTCTGGCGCTTCTCGCGCGAGAACAACGTCCTGCCGCAGTTCGACACGCTGTCGCGGAACCCCTATCTGGCGTGGACCGCCCCCGATTCCACCGATCATGTGATCTGGTATCAGGATGCGGTGACGGCGCTCGATCAGATGCGGAGTGCGCGGGCGCTCGGGATCACCAGTCACGCCGTCTGGCGGCTGGGGGAAGAGGATCAGTCACTCTGGCAGACCATCAATCGGCGCGGCCAGTTGCAGCCGGCCGATTCATTGCGCGTGATCGAGCCGGGCTCGGACGTGGAATTTCGCGGCGGCGGTGAACTGCTGGCGATCGGCTCGCACCCGCGCACCGGGGAGCGGAGCGTGGCGGTCGATGCCACGGGGGCGATCGTGAGCGAAACGATCACCCGCGTTCCTTCGCCCTGGGTCGTCAATCGTACCGGTCGACATCCCGGGCGCGTCGCCCTGACGTTCGACGACGGCCCTGATCGCCGCTGGACGCCGATGATTCTCGACACCCTCCGCTCCCGTGGTGTCCACGCGGCCTTCTTCATGATCGGGACGCACATCGAGGCGTCGCCCGCGCTCGCTCGTCGCGTCCTCGCTGAAGGGCACGAAATCGGAAATCACACCTTCACGCATCCCAATCTTGCCCTGACTTCTGATTGGGTGACACGGCTCGAAATTGACGCCAACGAGCGACTGATCGAAGCAGTCCTCGACCGCCGGACCATTCTCTTCCGGCCGCCGTACTTCGGCGATGCCGAACCCACCACTTCCGATGAACTGGTCCCCGTGTCGATCGCCACGGACCTCGGGTACATCAACGTGGGGACGCGCGTCGATGCCGAGGACTGGACCAACCCCGGCGCCGACCGCATCGTCGAGAACGTGCTGGACGCCTTGCCGCGCGGTGAAGTCATACTGCTGCACGATGGCGGTGGCGATCGATCCCAGACGGTGGCGGCGCTCGGTCGGCTGATCGACTCGCTGCGCGCCGAGGGCGACACGGTGGTCTCGCTGGGTGATCTCGCCGGCTTGCCGGCCTCGGTCACGATGCCGCCGATTCCGCCGCGTGGTGCCTGGCTTCGTGCGCTGGAACTGGCGGCCTTCGGGAGCATTTCGCTGATCGAGCGCGGGGTGTACATCATCTTCTTCGTCGCCATCGTGCTCGGGATGGGGCGGCTCTTCTTCATCTTGCTGCTGGCTGCGATCCAGCGTTTCCGGCGATCGCGCGCCTCGATGGATTACCACCCGTCGGTGTCGGTGATCGTGCCGGCCTACAATGAAGCGAAGGTGATCCCGCAGACGGTGCGATCACTGCTCGCGCAGGAGTATGGCGGGCCGCTCGAGATCGTGGTCGTCGATGACGGCTCGCCCGACCAGACCGGCGCGATCGTGGAGCGTGAATTTGCGGGTGAGTCGCGGGTCACCGTGTATCACAAGGAGAATGGTGGCAAGGCGAGTGCGCTGAATTTCGGGATCGCACGGGCGCGAGGCGAGATCGTGGTGGGACTCGACGCCGACACCCTGTTCGAGCCCGGCACGGTGGCGCATCTCGTGGCACCACTGGTCGACCCCAAGGTCGGTGCCGTCGCAGGAAATGCCAAAGTCGGCAATCGGATCAATCTCGTCACCCGGTGGCAGGCGCTCGAATACATCACCTCGCAGAATCTCGACCGCCGCGCCTTCGCCTTGCTCGACTGCATCACGGTGGTCCCGGGTGCCGTCGGCGCCTGGCGGAAGTCGCTGGTCCTCGAGGCGGGTGGGTTCAGCAGCGATACCCTGGCAGAAGATCAGGACCTCACGCTCGCGATCGGCCGTCGTGGTCACCGGGTCGCCTACGCTGGCGACGCGGTGGCATGGACGGAGGCCCCCGACACGCTCCGCACGCTGGCCAAGCAGCGCTTTCGCTGGGCCTTCGGGACGCTGCAGTGCGCCTGGAAGCACCGCGATCTCCTCTTTCGGCCGAGTGCGGGAACGCTGGGGTTCGTGGCGCTGCCTAACGTCTGGATCTTCCAGCTGCTCTTCGCCGTCATTGCGCCGCTCGCCGACCTGCTCTTTGTCTGGAGTCTGATTTCGATTGCGCTGACGCAGCGCTCCCACGGCAGCACCTACGCCCTCGCCTCACTGGAGCAGGTGGTCTCGTGGTACGCCCTCTTCCTGCTGGTGGACTGGCTGGCCTCGGTGCTGGCGTTCCTAATGGAACCGGGGGAGGACCGACGCCTGACATGGCTCGTCTTTCTGCAGCGATTCGCCTATCGTCAAGTGATGTACTGGGTCGTCGTTCGCTCCGTGGTGGCCGCGTTGCGCGGCGGCCTGGTCGGCTGGGGCAAACTCGATCGCAAGGCCACGGTCGCGGCCCATGCCCGGACACGCTGACCGCCGAGCCCTTTGACGTCAACAGGATCCGATGACACCACCGTCCGCTCGCCGCGTGCCACCTCGCCCCGACCCGGTTCCACCGCGGCCGGCGCCCTTCGTCGACGTTGCCGGACTCAAGGCGCTCTTCGACGGCGAATCGGTCGGCATCCGCGATTTCCTGCGCGCCCGACTCGCTGATCCTCGCTTTGCCTATCGCTACGGTCTCTCCCAGCACGAGTATCGTGAGCTGGTGCTGGTCTGGCTCCAGGAGCTTGCCAAGGATGGACTCGGCGCGCTCTCGGTCGATCCGGAATTTGGCGGCAAGGGTGATGTCCGCGGATTCATGGCCGCGATGGAAACGCTCGGCTTCCACGACCTTTCACTTACGATCAAGTTCGGCGTCCAGTTCGGACTGTTCCAGGGGAGCGTTCAGCTTCTCGGTACTCGCTGGCACCACGAACATTTCCTTCCGCGGATCGCGCGTGGTGAACTGCTCGGCGTCTTCGCGATGTCGGAATTGGGCCACGGCTCGAACGTGCGCGATCTCGAGACTACGGCGACGTACGATGCGGCAACGCAGGAGTTCGTGGTTCATACGCCGTCAGGGAGTGGCCACAAGGAGTGGCTCGGCAACGCCGCGGTGCATGGCCGGATGGCCACGGTCTTCGCACAGTTGCTGGTCGGTGGGGAAGGGCACGGGGTCCACGCGCTGCTGGTGCCGATTCGCGAGTCCGATGGCAGTGTGTGCGCAGGGGTGCGGATCGGCGACACCGGGATCAAGGAAGGGCTCAACGGTGTCGACAACGGCCGGATCTGGTTCGATCAGGTTCGGGTTCCGCGGGAACACCTGCTGAATCGATTCGGCGATGTCTCGCCCGAAGGCGTCTATTCCTCGCCGATCGCGAATCCCGCGCGACGCTTCTTCACGATGATCGGGACGCTGGTCGGCGGCCGGATCACCATCGCCCTCTCGGCGCTCTCGGCCGCGAAGAGCGCCTTGACCATCGCGGTGCGCTACGGCAACCGGCGGCGCCAGTTCGGCGAAGAGGGGAAGGCGGAGACGCTGTTGCTCGACTACCGGACGCATCAGCGCCGTTTGCTGCCGGCGCTGGCGACGGCGGTGGTGCTCGATCTCGCGTTGTCGCGACTCGTCGATCGCTTCGTGGCGCGAACGGAAGGCGAGGGGCGCGAGCTGGAAGGGCTCGCGGCCGGTCTCAAGGCATATGCCTCGTGGGCTGCGCAGGAAGCGATCACCGATTCGCGCGAGTGCTGTGGTGGGCAGGGCTACCTCGCCATCAACCGGATCGCGGTGCTGCGCGGCGACATCGATGTCTGGACCACCTTCGAAGGCGACAACACCGTCCTGATGCAG
>JBDSMX010000069.1:0-31106 GCA_039915645.1 Gemmatimonadales bacterium
AAGGGCCCAACCTCGCGCAGTTGGTACACGCCGATGGACCAATGCCGCTCGACAAGGTGCTCCGCCTGCTCCGTGAAGCGCTCTCCGCCCTCGGGCATGCACACGCTCTCGGCCTGGTGCACCGCGATATCAAGCCGGAGAACATTCTGATCGAGAAGAGCGGCTCGATCCGAATCACCGACTTCGGGCTGGCGCTCGCACTGCGCGGTCAAGGCCGCTTCGGTGGTGCTACCAGCCAGAGCGGCACGCCACAGTTCGCGTCACCGGAGCAGTTGCTTGGCGAGCGGGTCGATCAGCGGACCGACTTGTATTCCCTCGCCGCGGTCGCCATTTACGCCCTGATGGGGCGGGCCCCCTTCCCCGGTGGTTCTGTCGAGCAGGTGCTCGCGAAGCAGACTGCCGACGCCGTGCCCGACCTCACCACGGCGCGCCCCGACGTCAGTGAGGCACTCAGCGCCGTGCTTGGTCGCGCGCTGCGCAACGATGTCGAGGCCCGCTACGCGACCGCAGGTGAGTTCCGCAGCGCGATCGAGGAAGCGGTCCAGAAGGGTGTACGGAAGAAGGGGAGCGATCTGGCGCGGCTGGCGGCGAGGATTTTGGGGAACTAGGCGAGAAGCGAGAAGCGTGAAGCGTGAAGCGTGAAGCGAGAAGCGAGAAGCGAGACGAGAGTAGTCGCCCTGAACGAAGTGAGGGGGTGGATGCTGGCTGTTAGGCGCTACGGAGGTGAAAGGGTGATCGCGACAACAAGCCTGCAAGTGTGCGTCGGAACCCTCCTCTGTCTTGCGGCTTGCGGAGATCCCGCGTCCAAAGCTCCTCCCCTGACGCAGGCGTTGGAAGCGCAGGCCGGCGCGGCACGGTGCGATGAATCGCCCGGGCGCGATGCAGGTTCTGAACGATGGTTCCCTGCAGTGCAGATCTATTCGTCTCTATGCGTCGGCGAGCACGGAGACTCTTTCCTGGTCTACGCCGGCGTCGATTCGGCCGCGCAGGTTTTCCCACTCGGCAGCGAGGTCGGGCTTGAATTCCTGAGACGGGTCCACCCGCCGGTCGCCACCGATTCGAGCTCGGTGCTTGACTACGCTCGAACTGCGCTGGCCCTGCTCGGACTTGCGAGCATCGGCGATGAACTCCTCCCGGTTCCTTCGCCGCTTGCAGACTCCCTGGCTCGAGAACTCGGTGTGCAATCCACACGCTTCGCGAGGCTCGGCGTCCGTTCGCAATCGCCTGCCGGAGCCCTCGACGTTTCCCTGACGCTTGCCAGTGCGCGACGGGTTGGTGTCTTTCGAGTCCTGGTGAGCCGGAACAATGGCAGGGTGCTGGTACTTGGCCAGGACCAGTTTCCTCGCGGCCCATGAGCGCGGGCAAGGATGATGATTTCTTCCTTTCTGTCACTCAATATCCGGGGGCGGATGACGAGAGTGAGGGCAGTTTCTCTCTGTCCATCTACCTCACGAGACGCGACCCCGCTACAGGGCAGACAGAGGTGTGGGGCGAGAACGGATGGCCCCACATCCTCGAATGGGCGAAGGAAGTGGTCATCGGATTCGGTTCGGCCGCGATAAACCACATGCTCGAAGTGCGCGTTGACCCTGCCCTCGAGATTGCCCGGCAAGACGTGTGGCCGCGTTGGTGCGTGGATGCGGCCCAGTATCGCGTCGTCGTGGATCAGCTCATCGCCGAGCTGCACAGTGGACCACGCGGGCGCCTTTATCCGTTCTCGATCTGGATGGTCCCCGCAAATGATCGCCGAGCAGCCGAACTGATCGAGGCGTTTCGAATGGCACGTTCCGACGCCGAATTGTGGTATCGGATACTCGGCGCGAATGTGATCAGAATGGCGGTGGATGATGGCGCGCTTACCATTCATGGTGCCCCGTGGAACCAGCACCTGACGCTTGGCTGGCTTCGCGACACGATCGACAGCCTGCCAGGATTCGGTGCGACGACCGAATGGGACTAAATACCTTCCGAAAGCGCGACGCATATGAGTGACACGCCAGCTCCTGACGGCAAGTCCTGGTACAAACTGCTGATCCTGTTCGAGTGCCGAGTGCTCGGCGCCTCGCCGGAGTCGCAATTCTGTGAGGAGCAACTCGTTCTGCTGTCGGCGACCTCGATTGAGCACGCGAGACTGAAGGGAGAGGCATACGTCGCCGCGCATCGAACCGTTTACAAGAACGACAGCGATGAGGATGTCGAGTGGGCCTTCCTGCGAATCCTCTCGATCGAAGAGCTACTTGATTCGCCGGACGAGGCGGGCTGGGAAGTGGCAAGCAGGCTGATTGACTGCCCACCACCCGAAGCCCCCCCGTCGACACATTGACCGAGGAGCACTCAGTGGCCAAGTGGGGTTTTCGGCTCACGGTTGTCGGGATGGCGTGGGCGATGCTCTCAGTGACGCTGTTCATTCCCGAAGTCCGGGACCTCACGTCGAATGCCGGCATTCGCCTGACGGTGTTCATCCTCGGATTCATAGGGACGACGGCAATCATTGGTGGATGGTTCCTGGCGATCATGGATTGGTATCAACACCGCCCTCGATCTGGCTTGGTGGGATTGGCGCTGGTCTGCTTCAACTTCGTGGCAGCGTGGGCGTACTGGCTCTTCCGCCGACAGAGGAGCAATCGCAAACGGCAGCAGGTCAAACTGCGCATTGCGAATGCTTCCAATGGGCCGCGGAAAGTGGTCGTGGAACCATGGACCTTCGAGCACACGCTCCCGGCGGGAGCCTACCTCGACCTGCACACGACCGGCGACCTTCGCGATCGACTGGAGGTGGAGTGCGGCGATGCCGAGATCACGGTCCACTGCCTTGACTCAGCCGGGGCCGAGATGCAGGTCTTCCGCGATGGAGCCGAGGTGACCATGTCGGAGTAGGCTGAGGTTGCGGCTCTTGCCCCCTCGCTACGCTCAGGGTGACGAAGCTCAAAAAGGCCGGCTCCCCATCGGGATGCCGGCCTCCTGCTTTCTCGCTTCTCGCTTCTCGCTTCTCGCTTCTCGCTTCTCGCTACTTGTGCCGATACACCACCCGCCCACGCGTAAGGTCGTACGGCGACAAGACCACGCTGACACGATCCCCTTCGAGCACTCGGATCTTGAACTTCGACATCTTCCCGGCCGCGTAGGCGAGGATGGTGTGGCCGTTCTCCAGGAGGACGCGATAGTTGCGGTCCGGGAGTACTTCCTGGACCATCCCCTCCATTTCGATCCCTTCTTCCTTCGCCATCCAGACTCCGCTCTCGAGTGGGTCGTGCAAAAAGCGCCCTGCAAGCATCAAATCTGACGGCACGGGCTGGCTGGAGCAAGGATCTGGCTCGTTTGGGGCGCTCCGACGGGACATTCGCTCCGGGATCCGCCAGAGCCGCACGGCCTCAGCCGCCCAGACAACGGGCGGCAAAGTCAGCGATCTCAACGCCCGGACGGGGCCGGCTCCGGCTGGCGTCCCCTGCGCGAAGCCCCGTCGGAGCGCCCTCGACGTCCCTTACCTAGGCCAAGGCCTGCCGAAGCTTCCCCATTTCGGTCTCGACCAGCGCCACCAGATCCCGGATCAGCCCCGGATCGAAGCTCAGCTTCACCCCCGCCGCCTCATAGAGCTCGGGCAGCGGCCGGGTCGCGCCCAGGGCCATGAATCGCCGGTAGGCCACCACGGCACCAACCGGATCCGAGAGCGAATTGCGCCAGACCTGCAGCGCCCCGATCTGGGCTATGGCGTATTCGATGTAGTAGAACGGGTAGAGGAAGATGTGGAGCTGGCGATACCAGCGTGCGACTCGTTCGGCGCTGAGACCGCTCCAGTCGACTCCCGCCTCGAACCGCTCGCGGATCTCGAGCCACGCCGTATCGCGCGCTTCGGCGTCGGCGCCTTCCTGGTGGGTATAGATCCAGGTCTGGAACGCATCGACCGAGGCGATGTGCGCCAGCGAGATCAGGATATCCTCGAGGTGCTCGAGTCGGGCCGAGATCGCATCGGGCTCGGAATAGAAACCAGTGGGCTGCGTGAAGTGCGGCGCCGCGAGCAGTTCCATCGACATCGATGCAAGCTCGGCGCTCTCGGCCCCCGGATGCCGCTGCCAGATGAAAGGCCGCTCGTGCGAGGCGAAGGCGTGGAAGCAATGCCCTGCCTCGTGCATCAGGGTATTTACATCTTCCGGTACACCGGCAGCATTCATGAACACAAACGGTCGGCCACGCGCGTGAAGGGTGTCGCAGTAACCGCCCGGCGCCTTGCCGGGCCGCGAATCCAAGTCGAGCAGCCGTTCGGCCATCATCGTCCTGAACTGCCCGCCCAGCACGGGATCGACCGAATCGAAGATCCGGGCCGAGACCTCCTGCAACTCGTCGGCATCTTTGAACGGCACCGATGGCGCGTCGCGCCACGGATCGACCGCCATATCCCAGGGCCGCACCGCATCGAGCTTGAGCCGCTCGCGCCGCGACGCCAGCGCACGCCCGATGGCGGGGCCTACGGCCGCCGCGATCGACTGCTGCAGCGTCACGACTTCTTCGCGAGTGTAATCGAAGCGACACTTCGCGGCCCAGATGTAGTCGACGTAATCGGTAAAGCCGGCATTGTGCGCAATCGTGTTGCGGATCTCGTACATCCGGTCGAAGATCTGCGCCATCTCGTCGCGCTTCGCCACGTACGGCGCCGTCGCCGCACGCCACGCCGCCTCCCGCACGGCGCGGTCGGCACTCTTGAGGAAGGGCGAGAGCCGCGGCAGCGGGACCTCTTCCCCGCCCCACGGCGCCGTCATCGTACCGGTCACTTGTTGATATTTCGCCGCGAGCCCCTCGGCCTCCGCCACCAGCGGAACGTTCGCCTCGCGGAAGATCTCGATCGCGGTGCGGAACCGCTTGAGCGTGGTGACCATATCGGCCCGCTCGGAGCCCACCTCGACGAATCGCTTCGCGAGTGCGACCTCCGACTCCTCAAGTTGCGGCAGGATCTCGGTCGAGAAGCGCAGGTGCGCTCCTTCGAGATCCTTGCTGGTGGTATCGCAGGTGTAGGCGATCATCGCCAGTGACGCGGCCTCGGTCACCAGCTCATCAAGTCGCGACCAGCGTGCCAGCCAGGCATCCCGGTTGTGCGCCTCAAGCTGCATATCGGCCAGCTCGTGATAGAACGGCGCGATAGTCTCCCACGTGGCATCAGCAAAACCGGCACTGGTCGATGGCAACTGGAGCATGGTCATTGGCGTGCACTCATAGGGGGGATGAGCTCAGGTCGCGGGTGCAGGGACCGCGCGCGCGGCAGGGGTGACAAAACGGAAAGTGACGCCGGCCACACAGAGCATCGTGAAACCGCCGAGCCAGAACGGCCAGTTGGTGCCGAGGCGCTGGAAGGCGATGGTGCCGAAGATCGGCGCGATCACGCGCGCGATCCCCGCGAAGGTCTGCGCCACGCCCATCGTAGTGCCGAGTTCGTTGGGGTCGGCCTCATGCGAAATCAGCGACGTCGACGCCGGGAAGAGAAGCGCGGTGCCGATCGGCACGAACGGGATGATGAAGATCAGCGACCAGACTGTGGGCGCGGTGGTGTACAGCAATAGCCCAAAGCCGAGCGTGATGGCGCCAGCACGCATCGCCCAGACTTCGCCGATCTTGTCGACCACGGGGCCCAGCAGCAGCGAACGGAGCACCAGCGCGAGCAAGCCATTGTACACAAAGAAGTATCCGATGGACTTCTCGTTGACGCCGAAGCGCGAGCCGAGCCAGAGGGCGAGAATCGAGGTGAGGAGCGAGAAGGCCAGCATGCCCATGCCGTAGACCCAGATCAGCCGCTCCACCTTGCCGCCGGGATTGCGCAGCACCTCCCAGGCGCCGTGCCACACCGGCTTCCGCTTGGTGACCTGTCCCAGTTTTTCGGCGGGACGCGACTCGGGGAGCCACTTCCACGCGGCGAGCACATTGAGGAAGCAGAGTGCCGCCGCGAAGTATCCTGGCGCCTCACGGCCGAGATGCGCGGCGAGCGAACCGATCGCAGGGCCGACCATCACGCCGGCCGATGTCGCGGCCGAGAGCCAGCCGAGGGCGCGGGCGCGATCGCTCGGCGCCACTGTGTCCGAGACGTAGGCCTGCGCGACGCCGGTGGTGCCGCCCCCGGCGCCCTGGACGATGCGCGAGAGGAAGAGCAGCCAGAGCGCGTTGGCGAGGCCGAAGACCAGGAAGGCGCAGGCCGAGGCAAGCAGTCCGATCATCAGTGCCGGACGACGACCGTACTTGTCGGAGACACGCCCCCAGATCGGCGACGCGATGAGCTGGGTGATCGAGAACGACGCGATCATCCAGCCGATGATTTCGGGGGTGGCCTGAAGCTTCAGCGCGTAGAACGGCAGCAGCGGCAACACCATCGCGAAGCCGAGCATGTCGACGAAGTTCACGGCAATGAGGACCGAGAGCTGACGGAACTGATCGCGCTTGAGCTGGGGAGTGGCGGTCACGTGGTGGCCCGGCCTCGTTCGGCGAAGTAGAAGGCCATCGTGCTGATGGCGGTGAGCACGACACCATAGGCCGCGGCGACACCGATCTCGCCCTGCCGGATCGCGCCAAGAATCTCGAGCGAGACCGGGCGGGTGTCGTAGGTATACAGGATCACCGAAGTCATGAAGTCCCCGAGGCCGGTCACGAAAGCGAGGGCGGTGGCTCCGGCAAGCGCCGGCCCGAGCAGCGGCAAAGTAATGGTGCGGAAGGATCGCCATCCGCCGGCGCCGAGCGAAGTCGCGGCCTCGTCAAGCGCCGGATCGAGGCCGCGAATGGCCCCCACGAGCGCCCGCCCCACAATCGGCAGCGCCCGGACCAGATAGGCCAGCGGAAGCAGCCAGAGCGTTCCGATCAGTACGAAGCGCCCGGCACCCGGTTGCAGCCGCGAGAACATCGTGGCGAGGGCAATCGCGTAGACGGTGCCCGGCACCGCCCAGGGGAGCGCCAGTGCCGCCTCGAGCGTGCGGGAGAGTCGCCGCTTGGAATCCCGCGCGGCAACCGCGACACCGAGGGCGAGGATCGCCGCAACGGCAGCGGCGAGGGTTGCCATCCAGAGCGAGGTGCCAAACGGCCGCCAACGCGAAGGCTGGGCGACGAGTGCGATGTAGTTCCCCACCGTCCATGCACTCGGCAAGGCGGTGTTGTTCCAGGCGCCGATCGGTACGAAGGAGACCACCACCAGTGCCAGGTGCGGCAGCAGCAGCCAGCCCGTCGCGACCCAGGCGATGGTCCCCACAACCCGCCGCGTGCGCGGGCTCGATGCGCGCGGCGCCGGCGCGAGACCCTTCCCTGCACCACGCGTCCCCGGCCCGCCGAGTCGCGAGGCAAGCAACAAGGCGATGAGAGCCAGGGCGACGAGGGCCAGCGTCTCGACCATCGCGACGGAGATGTCGCCGTTGAGTCGAGTGGTGACCACCTGCGTCGGCAGCACCCGGAATCCGCCGCCGAATACATACGGGGCCGAATAGGACGCGAGCGATGAGAGCGCGGTAAGGAGGGCGCCATTGCCGATGGCAGGGCGGAGCAGCGGCAGGACAATGGTTCGCACGGCGCGCCAGCGGCCGGCTCCCAGCGCGGTCGCCGCCTCGAGCAGGGCCGGGTCGAAGGTCGCGAGCGCCGCACGGACCAGCAGGTAGGTGTAGGCGTACATCGTGGTGGCGTGGATCAGCACCACCGCGAGCGCCCCCTCGAATCGCCAGGGTGCCGTCTCGGCGCCGGTGACGGCCATCACCGCACGAGCGATGACGCCACTCTCACCATAGAGGAAGAGGAAGGCGACCACACCGACCAGCGGCGGCAGCACGGCGGGAAGGGTGAGCAGCGCCGATACGATCCGGCGCCCCGGGAAATCAACCAGTCGTGTCGCGAGTGCGAGCGGAACACCGATGAGTGCGCCAAGCACAACGCTGACAACAGCGAGCCAGAGCGAATTCCACGCGGCGCGCCATTCATTCTTCTCAATGAAAAACGCGCGCATCGAGGCGAAGGTCCACGCGCCGTCGACTCGCACCGCATCGATCGCGACCAGCGCGAGCGGTTCGACCACCAGCCAGGCCAGTAGCAGCAGCAGCGCCCAGCCGGCCAGCTTGCGGTTCACGCGCCGCGGTCCGGGTAAGCGTGAGCGCCAATGCCGTTAGGGCGCACTCGCACTTCGGCTCCAATCTGCACATCACTCGACTCAACCATCACTTCGAGCTCTTCACCGCTCGCGAGCAGCAGCGTAATCACCGTGCTCGCGCCCGCGAATCGGCGAGCGCGCACAAGGCCCGAGAGTGGACCAGCAGGATCGACCGTCGTGGCTTCGGGGCGCACCAGCAGGAGGACCTCTCCCAGCATCTGCAACGGGCCATTGGCGAGCCAGCGCACACCGGCGGCTTCCACATCCAGGTGCCCGTCGTGCATCCCCATCACCCGGCCGTGCAGGGTCGCGGTGCGACCCACAAAGCCCGCCACGAATGGTGTGTCCGGGTGACGATAGAGATCTTCCGGGGTACCGACCTGTTCGAGTCGCCCTAGATGGAGCACCGCGATCCGGTCGGCGAGGTCGAACGCCTCTTCCTGTTCGTGGGTCACCAGAATGGTCGTGATGCCGATCCTGCGTACCAGTTCGCGCAGCTCGCGGCGGGTCCGTTCGCGCAGCGATGGGTCGAGATTCGACAGTGGCTCATCGAGCAGCAATACTCGCGGCCGAGGTGCCAGCGCCCGCGCGAGTGCCACGCGCTGTTGCTGCCCTCCCGAGAGCGCCGTCACGGAGCGGTCAGCGAATCCTGCGAGATCGACCAGCGCCAGCACTTCATTGACGCGCGCACTCCGCTCGGAAGCGGCCAACTTTTCGCGCTCGAGACCGTAGGCGACATTCTCGCCCACCGAGAGGTGCGGGAAGAGGGCATAGTGCTGAAAGACCATCCCGCAACGCCGCTCGAGCGCCGAGCGATTGGTGACGTCGTCGCCATCGAAGCGAATGGTGCCGGCATCGGCCTGCTCGAAGCCGGCAATCAGCCGTAGCAGCGTGGTCTTGCCACTGCCGCTCGGCCCCAGCAGGGCCACCAACTCCCCTTCGCCAACGTCGAGCGAGACGTCAGAGACCACGGGTGTCTCGCCGAATCGCTTCGCCAGGCCGGTGAGCGTTACGGTACTCATTGATGGCTCTTCCCGGTGCCACGCACCCGTTGATCCCAGTAGCGCATCCACCCCGCGCCTTCCTTCGCGAGCAGCGCCCAGTCCATCGGTGCCGTTACCATCTCGCTATCGACCTCGGCGACCCAGGCCGGCACCCGATCGTGCGGAAGATCGCGCCGAGCTGGAAGTCGCCACACCTTCTCGGCCGTGAGGATCTGGGCATCGATTCCGCCAACATATTCGATGAAGCGCTGGGCCGCGAGGCGGTGCTTGCTGCCACGCACAATGCCGATCGCGTCGTCGATCACCACGGTACCGCTGGCAGGAAACGTGTAGCCGTAGGGGAGCCCCTTCGACTTCGAAATCAGCACATCCGGGAGATCCCAGAGCGTGACCAGACCCTCACCCCGCGCGAGCATCTGATCGAGAATCGCGGGGTTCAGCGCATAGGTCCGAGTCTGGCCATCGAGCAGGCGGAGCCACGCCATTCCGGCCGCCGTGTCACCGTTGCTCTTGATTCCGCGCTGAATCACCATTCCCCAGATCGCGCGCATCGTGCCGCTGGCAACAGGGTCGCGGATGATGACCTTGTCGCGCCAATGCGGCGCGAGCACATCGTCCCAGTCTTTTGGCGCCTCGGCCGCAGTCACCAGCTTCGAGTTGTAGGCGATCACAGCAGGAGTGCGGTACACCGGGTAGTAGAGGTCGTTTGGCCCGATGCCGGTGGTGTCGACCGATTTCCACCAGGAAGGGCGATACGGCTCGAGCACCCCTTCCTTGATGCCGCGATCGAAGATCGTCGTCGGGCCACCAAACCAGAGATCGGCGACCGGATTGGGATTCTCGAAGCGGAGTCGGTCGAGAATCTCCTGGCTTCCCATGTCGAGCCAGCGAAGATCGATGTCGGGATTCTTCTTCTCGAAATCGCGCTCGAGCAGGTCGAGCTGCTCGCGCACATGTGGCGAGTAGAGGGTCAGCGGCTCGCGACCATCGCCGCACCCCGGAAGGAGCAGCGCAAGGAGGAGAGCCGCCCGCTCAATGCGCAACGCGCGGGAGACCCAGGGCAAGGAGGTTTGCGAAGAGGCGCCACGCTCCCGGCACGGCGGCCGGCAGCTGCCGATTGAACGAGAGCCCGGTGTAGATCGCCGTTCCCTTCCCTACTCGTGCCACAAGCAGTCCGCCCTGCCGCGGCTCGTCGTCGGCATCGTGGGTCTCGAGAATCGGCGTCCATGCCCGATCCCAGCTGCGGGCGAAATCGAGTCCGCGCTCCTGAATCCAGTCGTCGAAATCGAAGTCAGTGATCACGTTGGGCGAGAGCAGCGCAGGATGATTCTTCGCAATGAAGTTCACCTTCGCCTTCTCATCGGTGACGCGATCCATCGGATTGTTGATGAGGAACGGCTTCGGCGCAAAATTGCCGCGCATGTACGGCTGCTGCTCATACTGGATCAGCAGCGTCCCGCCGTTCTCAAGCCAGCGCATCAAGCGCGGATGCGCGCGGCGCAGCGATTCATCGGCCTCGTAGGCACGGGCGCCGAGGATGATCACCTTGAAGCCATCGAGCGATCCGCGTTCGAGCGCCTCACCCGTCAGCAGCTTGATCGGGAGTCCGGTGTTGCGCAGCGCCTCGGGCACCAGGTCGCCACCGCCGCGCACATAGCCAATCGCCGCGAGCGCCGGGAACTTCACGTCGGCCACCACCACCGTAGCCTTGGCGGTGGTGAGAATGTTCCGCGGCCCCACATGTGGATAGCGAATCCGGTAGAGTCCCCGGTTGAGCGTGTCGGCACCACTGAGAACCAGCGCCGAGAGCTCGTATTCACCAGGAGGCTGGTTCAGCGGGCCGGTCACCACGAAGTCGATCGTGGCGCGCTCGCCCTCGCGAACGAACTTCACCTTCTGCGGAGCCGCGGCCTTCCAGGTGGGTGGCAGCACCAGCGACACGGTGACCTCGCTGCTGTCCTTCGCCAGATTCTCGAGCGAGACCCGGAACGGATGTTTCGTGGTATTGCGCGGCCAGAGCAAGCGGTCGGGCGAGAGCTCAACCGCGACACGCGGCACCACGGCGACACTCCGACGCACTTCGCCGAGCACCGGATCGAGGAAGCGCGCCTGCACTTCCTTTCGTGTACGAATCTCGTGACCGCTCCGCGGTTGCACGATGAACTCGGCCTGCAGCGCCGGCGCCTCGAACGGTTCGCCCCACGCCTCGCGGGCGCCTGTCCAGCGATACATCGCACCGGCACGCGGTGCATTCAGGAAATAAGGCGCGGTGTAGACACCGGGCTTCCATGCGGTCGCCAAGTACTTGCAGGTGTAGAGTGCGCCGGGCGCCAGCGGTGAAAGCTTGCCAAGGCATTGATCACCACGCTGGGCGAAGCCACTCCCCGTGACCGGCCGTGAGCCGACGTTCACGGTGTCCTTGCCGCCATTCCAGATCGACAGCGTCACGGTGAGTTCCTGCTCCGGTACGACTTCGTCATCATCGGTGGTCGCGTCGAGCACGAGCCCCGCCTCGATGAGTTGCACATTGTCGCGATGGGGATCGTTGGCAGGTGCCGGCTCACGCAGTACCCCGGCGAACACCGAGTCATCAGGACCGGTCACACCGGGAGCCTTCTCGATCAGGCCGAGACGTGGCAGCGATGGACCGAGCAGCTCGAGGTTGCCCTGATTCTGCGATCGGTGCTGATCGCGACTGCGCACCGCCAGCTGCTTGTAGGAGAAGCCGGAGACCGGATCGGTGGCGCCGCCGTCGAGCGTGAGTACCGGACCCGGAGGCGCGGCGCCATAGTAGGAGCGATAGAACTTCGCGACCGTGTAGGGCTCGAGCCCCTCTTCGCGTTTGAGCTCGGGGAAGCGCATACTGTCGCCGGCCGCGTGGAACGCATCGAGCGCAATGATGCCGCTCGCCTGATGGTGGCCATGACCATCGGCCGGAGTGCCCGACCAGACGGAAATGATCACCTGTGGCCTGAAGCGGCGGATGATCCGCACGGCATCCTTCAACACCGAGTCGCGCGGCCAGAACTCGAAGGCCTCGGCGGCATGCTTCGAGAAGCCGAAGTCGAACGCCCGCGTGAAAAACTGGTGCCCACCGTCGACGCGACGCGCGGCAAGAAGCTCTTCGGTGCGGAGCACGCCGAGCGCGACGCCGAGTTCGTTGCCGATGAGGTTCTGGCCACCGTCGCCGCGGGTGAGCGAGAGATATGCGGTCTCGACTCCCTGCCTGCGGGCGAGGATCGCGAGGATCTCGGTGTGTTCGTCATCGGGGTGTGCGCCAATCATCAGCGCACGACGCCAATTGCCGACGAGCCGGCGCTCTTCGGCGAGCCTGACGACACCACCGGTACCCGCGCCGCCAGTCTGGGCCACGAGCGGGAGTGCGGGAACGGCCGCGATGATGACCGCGGCGACGAGACGACGGAGCGGCAGATTCATTCGGAAGTGTCTGGGGAACGCGGTGTGGCGGGAGGAGGTTCCCGGCCGATAGCAAAGGCCAGGATGAAGGCGATCAACGCAGCAAGGAGAAGGGTCTGTCCGGCCCCGCCGCCACCCGCTCCCGAGAGCAGGAGCAGCATCCCGACCGACACGCAAATGGTGCCGACGCCGCGCAGCACCTCATCGAGGTTGCGCCACGCCGTCTGGCGTCCCCAATGGATGGCGCCGGCGAGACCGACCACGCCAAGAACCAGGATGCCGTACCAGACCCAGATCCAGTAGCGCCTGCCGATCATCGGCCACTCGAGTGCAGGGGGTGTCGCGGAGTTGAACAGATCGCCGCAGAAACGGTAGCGATCGATGGCACCGCGGCCAAGGGGTCACCCCTCTCCAGGGTGACAGACCGGACAGGGGCAGGCCTCGAGCAGCCCCCGAAACGTATAGATCCCGGTGCTGTGGCCGTCGCTCCAGCGGATCCGGATGCCGTAGGCCCCCACCAGCTCCAAATCGTCCGCGTGGACATCGAAGGGCACCGACTCCGGGTCGAGAATGGGGCGACCGGTCATCTCCTCGACGCAGGCGGCGCAGGGGCAGGCGAGGCGGAGAGCCCGCATCCCGAAGCTTCCGGTATGCCCCAGCTCGTCCCATTCGAACTCGATCCGGGAATCGCGCCGACGGATCGCCTTGGGCACCTGATGTCCGGTCATCATCCCAGCTCCCGACTCGGTTAGTTTATGGGCTCGCTTCGGAATCTTAGCCCATATGGGGCCTGCCATGAGCCATCCCGATCCGTTCCATGCGCGCGCGACCCTCGCCACCAAGGAAGGGGACGCCGTCATTCACTCCATCGAGGCACTCGAGAAGGCCGGTCTGGCCCGCCTCGCGACCCTCCCGTTCTCCATCCGGGTGATGCTGGAGAATGCCCTGCGGCACGTGGGGCGCGGCTTCGTGACGGAGGAGCACGTGAAGACGCTCGCCGCATGGACGCCGGCCCGGGCAGGCCAGGGGGAAATCCCTTACATGCCGGCGCGAGTGGTGCTCCAGGACTTCACCGGCGTGCCCTGCGTGGTCGACCTCGCGGCGATGCGGGACGCAACGGCGCGGATGGGTGGCGATCCCGAGCGGATCAACCCCGTGGTTCCCTGCGATCTGGTGATCGACCACTCGGTACAGGTCGACCACTATGGCAGCGCCGAGGCCTTCAAGCTCAACGTCGCCCTCGAATTCGAGCGCAACGCCGAGCGTTACCAGCTGCTGAAGTTTGCGCAGCGCGCCTTCGAGAACTTCCGCGTGGTCCCGCCGGGCACCGGCATCGTGCACCAGGTCAATCTCGAATATCTCTCGCCCTGCATCCAGCTCCGCGACCAGTACGGCGCACTCACCGCCTACCCCGATACCGTGGTCGGCACCGACTCGCACACCACGATGATCAATGGCCTCGGCGTGATGGGCTGGGGCGTCGGCGGCATCGAGGCGGAAGCGGTGATGCTGGGTCAGCCGTACTTCATGGTCGTGCCCGAAGTGATCGGGATGAAGCTCACCGGCACCATTCCGGCCGGCTGCACCGCCACCGATCTCGTGCTCACGGTGACCCAGATCCTGCGCAAGCAGGGCGTCGTCGACAAGTTCGTCGAATTCTTCGGGCCGGGTCTCTCGGAGCTGCCGCTCGCCGATCGTGCCACCATCGCGAACATGGCGCCGGAATATGGTGCCACCATGGGCTTCTTCCCGGTGGACGCCGAGACGCTCAAGTATCTCGAGCGTACCGGGCGCGATGCCGCGGCAATCAAGCTGGTCGAAGACTTCTGCAAGGCGCAGCATCTCTTCCGCACCAACGACACCCCCGATCCGATGTACAACGCGGTGCTCGAACTCGACCTCGGCACCGTGGTGCCAAGCGTAGCGGGTCCGAAGCGGCCGCAGGATCTGGTGAAGCTCACCGACCTCGAACGCAACTTCGCGACCTCGCTGCCGGGATTGATGCAGCCTACGGTTCCCGAAGTGCGGCGGGCGCAGGCCGCGGCGGCGCTCTCGCGCTGGAGCAACGAGGGGGGCGCGGTGGCAACCACCCCCGAACCGACACTTCGCTACAGCTGCGACATCAACGGTGAGATGCACGAGTTGCAGGACGGCTCGGTGGTGATCGCGGCCATCACCTCGTGCACCAACACATCCAACCCCAGTGTGATGATCGGCGCCGGGTTGCTCGCGCAGAAGGCGATCGCCAAGGGGCTGCGCACCCGTCCGTGGGTCAAGAGTTCCCTCGCGCCGGGTTCGCGCGTGGTCACCGACTATCTCGACAAGGCCAAGCTCTCCGACTCGCTCGATCAGCTCGGCTTCCAGACGGTGGGCTACGGTTGCACCACCTGCATCGGCAACAGCGGACCGCTGCCGGAGGCGGTGGCGAAGGCGATCGAAGATCACTCGCTCGTGGCGGCGTCGGTGCTGTCGGGCAATCGGAACTTCGAGGCGCGGGTGCATCCGCAGGTGCGCGCGAATTACCTGATGTCACCAATGCTGGTCGTGGCATTCGCGCTCATCGGTCGAGTCGATGTCGACCTCGGCAAGGACCCGCTCGGCATCGGCAACGATGGCACGCCGGTCTTCCTGCGTGACATCTGGCCGAGCCCGAAGGAAATCGCCGACGCGATGGCGGCGGCGGTCGGCCCCGATCTTTTCCGTCACCAGTACGGCAACGTCTTCAAGGGCGACGCCGAGTGGCAGGAACTCAACGTGCCGGGCGGGTCACGCTTTGCGTGGGACCGCAGCTCGACCTACGTGCAGGAGCCACCCTTCTTCATCGACATGGCAAAGGACGAGCACGACCTCACCGATATCTCCGGCGCACGCGTACTCGCGATTCTCGGTGATTCCGTGACCACCGACCACATCTCCCCGGCCGGCGCGATTCCGAAGAATGGTCCTGCCGCCCGGTACCTGATCGAGCACGGCGTCGAGCAGCCCGACTGGAACACCTTCGGCGCGCGCCGCGGCAATCACGAAGTGATGATGCGAGGCACCTTCGGCAATGTGCGGATCAAGAACCGGCTGGTTCCCGAGAAGGAGGGGAACTGGACGCTGCATATCCCGAGCGGTGAAGTGATGAGCATCTACGATGCGGCGATGAAGTACATCGCCGACAGCACGCCGTTGGTGCTGCTGGTGGGCAAGGAGTACGGCACCGGATCGTCGCGCGACTGGGCCGCCAAGGGCACCACGCTCCTCGGTGTGAAGGCCGTCATCGCCGAGAGCTACGAGCGCATTCACCGCAGCAACCTGGTGGGGATGGGCGTATTGCCCCTCGCGTTCGAAGCGGGGCAGAATGCCGAGTCACTCGGCCTCACAGGCAAGGAAGTGATTTCGATCAGCGGAATCGCGAGCGGCCTGGTGCCGGGCGGCAAGGTCACGGTCACGGCCACCGACAACGAGAGCGGGAAGACGATCACCTTCCTGGCGATCGTCCGCCTCAACTCGCCGGTGGAACTCGAGTACCTGCGCCACGGCGGGATCCTGCCGCGGGTGCTGCGGATGTTCGCGAAGGGCTAGGCGACGAGGTCCTTGAGCTTCTCGCCGGTCTCGCCTTCGCGGAGCCGGACCAGGGCGCGGTCGCGGAGCTGACGGATCCGCTCGCGGGTGACGCCCATCATCCGGCCGATCTCTTCGAGGGTGCGCGGCTGGCCGTCATCGAGGCCGAAGTAGAGCCGGAGCACCTTGGCATCCCGCGGCGGCAGTGAATCGAGCGCGGTCTCGATGTCGGCGCTCTGCGAGCTCGCCATCGTGTGCGCATCGGTTCCTTCCTGCTCTGCCAGCGCGAACCGCTCCATCCTCTCGTTGCCATCGCCCTCGCGGGTGGGATGGTCGAGCCGCACCGCTTCGGTGTTGAGCGACGAAAGCGAGCGTACCGCTTCCTCGGTCAGGCCGGTGGCGCGTGCCAGCTCCTCGGTGGTCGGCATCCGCCCGAGCTTCTCCTTGAGAAGCGTGGTCGTCTTGCCGAGACGCGAGAGGTCGGCGGTACGGTTGAGCGGTACCCGGACCGGACGGCCGTGACGGGCGATCGCAGCCTGCACCGCCTGACGGATCCACCACACGGCGTAGGAAATGAACTTGACGCCACGATCCGGATCGAACTTGCGGGCAGCCGTCATCAACCCGAGGTTGCCCTCACCGATGAGATCGACGAGCGGCACGCCGCGGTTCTGGAACTTCTTGGCGACCGACACAACGAAGCGCACATTGTGACGCGCCAGCCGCTCCTGGGCCAGCACATCGCCATTGAACGCCTTCCGCGCCAAGTCCATCTCTTCTTCACGGTTCAGCAGGGGGACCCGCGAGATCTCGTCGAGGTACAGATCGAGACTCTCACGTCCCTCGTCCACCGCCCGGGCAATCTGCGCCGGACGGAGGGACCGCCGCTTCCCGCGGGCACGAATGGTCACTGCGTACTCCTATCCCTTCAGACCCGCCCTGGCGCGTCCGGTGCCCCAAGCACCGATGCCCCGTCGCGGGATTATGTCAACAAAATCGAGCTAAAATAACAAAAATTCTTGGGTCGCGCAACTACAATTGCAAGATATTGTGAAACATGGGCTTAGGTGGCGCCTGCAGCCGTGAAACATCGTCACCCGCCTAGCAACAGTACGCCTTGCCTGCCCCGATGGTTCCTGAACGTCGGCCGGTCTTCATCTCTTTCATGCGTAAAAGGGAGCGCCCCGCCGTCAAATCTATGACGCACAGGGCGCAGATTAAGTCACACCCCCTCACGAGGTTGGCCGTCAGGGGCGGGTCAGAGCGCCTTGATTTCGGCCACCAGCTTGGTGAGCGAGGCCTTGGCGTCCCCGAACAGCATGGCGGTCTTGGGATCGTAGAAGAGCTCGTTCTCGATCCCGGCAAAGCCCGCGCTCATCCCTCGCTTGAGAACCAGGATACTGCGTGCCCGGTCTGCATTAAGGATCGGCATGCCGAAGATCGGCGAGGAGGGGTCGGTCCGGGCGGCCGGATTGACCACGTCATTCGCCCCCACCACGAGTGCTACGTCGCACTGATCGAACTGGTCGTTGATCTCGTCCATATCGTAGAGCCGGTCGTATGGGACGTTCGCCTCGGCCAGGATCACGTTCATGTGCCCCGGCATCCGTCCCGCGACCGGGTGAATGGCGTACTTGACCTCCCCGCCCTTCTTCTCGATCAGCTCCGCCAGTTCCCGCACCACGTGCTGCGCCTGGGCGACTGCCAGGCCGTACCCGGGGATCACGATCACGTGCTGGGCATAGGCGAGCTGCACCGCGACATCCTCGGCGGAAGTCGCGCGGACCGAGAGGCCCTCGGTGCCCGACCCGACCGCGGCAGGGGTGCCGCCGAAGGCGCCGAATAGCACGTTGGTGAGCGAGCGGTTCATCGCCTTTGACATCAGCATCGACAGCAGGAAGCCACTGGCACCGTTGAGGGCGCCGGTGATGATCAGGACGTTGTTGCCGATCGCAAAACCGGTCGCCGCCGCGGCGAGACCAGCGTAGGAATTCAGCAGCGAGACCACCACGGGCATATCGGCGCCGCCAATCGGAAGCACCATCAGGATTCCGATACAGAACGACAGCCCGAGCATCAGCCAGAAGGCGAGTGGATTCGCCGGATTCCAGACCAGCCAGCCGAAGAGTCCGACCGTGCCGGCCAGCAGACTCAGGTTCATCACGTTCTGTCCCGGCCAGGTGATCGGCTTGCCGGGAAGCACTTCCTGCAACTTTCCCCAGGCCATCACCGATCCGGTGACCGTCAGCGCACCGAAGAGCGTCTCGAAGCCGAGGGCCGCCATCGTGCCGGAAGAGACCTGCGCGCCGAAGTCGTGGATGATCCATTCGTTGACGCCGACGAGCGTGGCGGCGAGCGCACCGAAGGCATGGGAGATCGCCACCACCTGCGGCATTCCGGTCATCTTGACCCGGGTGCCAAGGGGAACGCCGATCACCGTGCCAATGATGATGCCGGCCACGATCCACTGGTAGGTGACGATTTCCTGGACGAAGAGGGTGCCGATCACGGCGAGCAGCATGCCGATGGCGGCCTGGTTCATCCCCGCGCGCGCCCGATCAGGATGCGTGAGTGAGCGGAGACCGAGAATGAAGAAGATCGATGCCGCGAAGTAAGTGCCCTGCGTAAACAGGTCGCGCATTACTTCGCCTCCGCCGATTTGTCTGCTCGCTTGAACAGCTTGAGCATCCGGTCGGTGATGATGAAGCCACCGACCACGTTGATCATCGCGCAGGCCACGGCGAGGCAACCGAGAATATTGCTGATGCGGTGATCCCCGGAGCCGGCCGCCACCAGCGATCCGACCAGGGAGATGCCGGAGATCGCGTTGGTCGCCGACATCAGCGGCGTGTGCAGCAGGGGCGGTACCCGCGAGATCACCTGGTAGCCGACGAAGCCGGCGAGGACGAAGACGTACAGCTGAATCACTACCATCGCATTCATGGCGAACCTCGGATCAGCGAGTCGCGCCCGCGTGCGCAATGCACATGGCGCCGGTGATTTCGTCAGAGAGATCGATCTGGAGCTTGCCGTCCTTGCGGAGATGCTCGATCAGCGTCTGGACGTTGCGCGCGAACATCTGCGACGCGTGTTGCGACATCGTGCTCGGCAGGTTGAGCGTGCCGATGATGGTCACCCCCTGATGCACGACGGTCTCGCCAGGGACGGTCAGTTCGCAGTTGCCGCCGGTCTCGGCCGCGACATCGACGATCACCGACCCCGGCTTCATCTTCTCGACGGTACTGCGCAGGATCAACCGGGGCGCGGCGCGTCCGGGGATTGCGGCGGTCGAGATCACCAGGTCCGACACGGCCGCCGCTCCATCCACCGCCTCGATCACCTTCTTCTGCTGTTCTTCGGCCAACTCCTTGGCATAGCCACCCGCCGTCTCCGAATCGCCGGCGATCGCCTCGGGCGCGAGGAACTTCGCGCCCAGCGAGAGCACTTGCTCGGCCGCGGCAGCGCGCACGTCGAATCCGGTCACGACTGCGCCGAGGCGACGCGCAGTCGCGATCGCCTGCAGGCCGGCGACACCGGCGCCAAGGACCAGTGTCTTGGCCGGTGTCAGCGAACCGGCAGCGGTCGTGAGCATCGGGAGAAATCGCGGCAGTGCGGAGGCACCGATCAGGGCGGCGCGATAGCCGGCGACAGTGGCCTGCGACGAGAGGACGTCCATCGACTGTGCCCGGGAGATGCGCGGCACCTTCTCGAGTGCGAGGATGGTGATCTGCCGGGCGTTGAGCGCGGCGACGGCGGCGGCACTGTCACCGGTGGTCAGCGACAACACCACGGCTCCCTCACGAATCGTGGCGCCGACCGGGCACTGCACCGCGCAGATCAGTTCGCTCTGCCCCACGGTCGCGGCGTCGGCGAGTTCGGCACCAGCGGCGGCATAGGCGTCGTCGGGGAAGAAGGCCGCAGCACCGGCGCCTCGCTCCACCACCACGCTGTCTCCTGCCTTGATGAGACGTACCACCGCGTCCGGAATCAGGGCGACGCGGTTCTCGCGGGGGGTGGTCTCCTTCAGCACTCCAATTCGCATCGGAAAGCGGCTCCTCTGGTGGTCCGTGGACTTTCACCACGGGTAATGGTACCGTGCCCGGATGCCTGCCGCACCTCGACGTCCCGGGATCCACAAGTTTGGTGGCGCTTCGCTAGCCGATGCCGCCGCCATTCGTGGCGCCGTCAAGATCATCCTTTCTCGTCCTTCGCCACGCGTCATTGTCCTCTCGGCGCTCGCCGGGGTGACCGAACAGCTCCTCGGCGTCCTCGCGAAGGCCACTGCGGGCGACGAAGCAGGGGCGCTCGCCGACGTCGCGGCCTTCCGCGCGAATCACCGCGCAGTGGTATCGGGCTTGCTCCCGACTGCCGACCGTCGGCTGCTGCGTGAGGCCATCGACGCGACGAGTGCGGAACTCGAAGCGTTGGCCCGGTCACTCGCGGTGCTGCGCGAGGCGTCGCCGCGGGTCCGCGACCACGTCGTCGCACGCGGTGAACGACTCTCGGCTCGCCTTGTCGCGGCAGCGCTCGAGGCAGCCGGTGAGAAGGTGGCGCTGGTCGAGCCTTCGGATGTGATCGTGACCGATGGGCCCTACGGCGGTGGCACACCGAACCTCGACGCCACACGTACTGCGGCGCGCAAAACGCTGCTGCCGCTGCTCAAGCGTGGTGCGACCGTGGTGGTCCCTGGTTTTCTTGGCCGCGCGCCCGACGGTGGCACCACCACGCTCGGTCGCGGCGGCTCCGACCTCACCGCGACGATGCTCGGGCGCGCACTCGACGCAGAAAGTGTCACGCTCTGGAAAGACGTGCCGGGATTGCTCACGGCCGACCCGCGCGTGGTGCCCGATGCGCGACTGCTGCCACACGTGCACCTCCGCGAGGCAGCGGAGCTGGCGTATTACGGCGCGAAGGTGCTGCACCCACGGGCCTTGTTGCCCTTGGCCGACACCAACATTCCGCTCTTCCTGCGGCCGTTCGCCGATCCTTCTGCGGCTGGGACCGAGATCTCCTCGCGCCGCGACAGCAATCGCTCGCCGGTGCGCTCGCTGTCGGCCGTGCGGGAACAGGCGCTCGTCACCGTGAGCGGCACCGGCATTCTTGGCGTGCCCGGCATGGCGGCCCGTACTTTTGGTGCGCTCCAGGCCGCCGGCATCTCGGTGTCGCTGATCGCGCAGGCTTCGTCCGAATACACCATCGACTTCACCGTGCCGGCCGACGCGGCGAAGCAGGCCGTGACCGTGCTGCGTCACGCCTTCCGTGCCGAGATTGCGCAGGGCGAGCTCGACGGGGTGCAGCTGCGCGGGCGCATCGCGATCATTGCCGTCGTCGGGCTCGGGATGGCAGGGCACCCGGGGATCGCGGCACGAGTTTTCGATTCGCTGGCAGATGGTGGCGTCAACGTCGTAGCGATCGCGCAGGGTTCGGGCGAACAGAACATTTCCGTCGTGGTCGATGAGTCACAGGTCTCCGAGGGACTCCGTCGGATTCACGCTGCGTTCCAGCTCGGCAAACTCGGTGGCGGCCAGTCGCACCGCCGCACCGGCTGTGACGTGATTCTGCTGGGCGCGGGGACCGTGGGGCGCGCCGTGTTGCGCCTGCTCACCCGGGCACCGGAACGATTCACGACGGTGCGGATCGTCGCCGTGGTCGACCGCAGTGGTGCCCTTATTGATGGCGCCGGCATGGCAACACGCACGCTCAAGATGATCGAGGCGGCGAAGGGCGAGCACCAGGCGATTGCATCAATGCCGGGGGCCACCAAGGGAGCGCCGCACGAGATCATCGCCCAGCTGACCCAACGGGCACTGGTGCGCCCCATCATCATCGACTGCACTGCCGATGACACCGCCGCGCTGCTCACCGTAGCGGCAGAAGCGGGCTGGGACATCGTGCTCGCCAACAAGAAGCCGATTGCCGGGCCATGGGCCAAGACCGCACGACTCCGAGCGGCGCTCGCGCAGGGCGGCGGCCGGCTTCGGCACGAAGCAACGGTCGGTGCCGGGACACCGATCATCCTGGCGGTCGAACAGCTGATCGCCACCGGCGACAAGATCCGATCGCTCGAGGGGTCGCTCTCGGGGACACTCGGCGTCGTGTTGAGCGGTCTCGACGCGGGGGAGCCGTTTTCGGAGGTGGTCTACCGCGCGCAGCGCGAGGGCTACACCGAGCCCGATCCGCGCGATGACCTGGGCGGGATCGATGTCGGCCGCAAGGCGATCATTCTTGCCCGGATGCTCGGGCAGACACTCGACGTCGGCGACATCGCGATCGACTCGCTGGTGCGCGGCGGGGCGCGGCTCTCCCGCGAAGCCTGGCTCGCCGCACTTCCCAAGGATGATTCGTGGTGGCGCGCCCGCGCCGACGCGGCACGCGCGAAGGATCGTTCGCTGCGATTCGTCGCCCGGGTGACGCCGCGAGCGGTGAGCGTCCAGCTGCGTGAGATGCCGCGCAGCCATCCACTCGCGCAGCTGGTGGGTTCGGCGAACCAGCTGGTGATCTCTTCCGATCGCTATCACGAATCACCGCTCGTAATCACCGGACATGGCGCGGGCCCCGAAGGGACCGCCACCGGTGTGCTCGCCGACCTTCTCACCCTGGCGTCGATCTGATGCGTACGAGCGCCACTGCCTATGCGCCGGGCTCGGTAGGCAATGTCGGCCCCGGGCTCGACATCCTCGGCCTTGCCGTCGCCGGTGCCGGCGATGAGGTGACGCTGCGCTGGAGCGAAGTGCACGGCATCACAGTGCTCGATGCGGGGCATCCCGATCTTCCCACGGCCGCTACGAAGAACACGGCGGCGATCGCTGCACAGGCCGTGTTCACTCGGGCCGGGATCGCGCGCGGTGCGGAACTGCGAGTCCACAAAGGGCTGCCGCTCTCCGGCGGCCAAGGCGGCAGTGCCGCGTCGGCAGTGGCGGGCGCAGTCGCGGCCAACTTCCTCGCCGACGCCGGCCTCGACAGCGCTGCGCTGCTTGAATGCGCACTCGTCGCCGAGAGCACCGTTGCCGGACGTCACGCCGACAACCTCGCACCCAGTCTGCTCGGCGGGTTGGTGCTGGTGCGCAGCCTGGAGCCGATGGACTTCATCCGGGTGCCGCTGCCGCCACAGTTGCGGGTCGTGCTGGCCCATCCGAATCAACGACTGCGCACGCGCGATGCCCGGGCGGTGTTGCCCGCCGACATTTCGAGAGCGACGGCATTGCAGCAGGCCGCCAATATCGCCGCGATGGTCGTCGGTGCTGCACTTGGGGATCTCGCGATGCTGGGACGCGCGCTCGATGATCGCATCGCCGAACCGGCGCGCGCCCCGCTGCTCCCCGGATTTCTTGCGGCCAAGGACGCGGCGCTCTCGGCCGGTGCGCTCGGTTGCTCGATCAGCGGCGCGGGGCCGACCGCCTTCGCGCTGGTCGATGGCGACGCAACCGGCGCCGCGGTCGCGAGCGCCATGCTGGCCGCGTATGCCGGCGCAGGAGTCACCGCGACGGTGCGCGTGACCACGGTCGACAACGACGGAGCACGGGTCTGGTGAGCGAACGACTGAGTTGGCAACGCTGCGATGACTGCGGCCACGAACTTGACGAACTCGATGCCGCGCCGCGCTGTCCTGTGTGCAGCGGACTGCTCGCGATCGTGCACCGGCCCCCAGCACTGCAGGGCGCCGCACTACGGGCCTCGTTCGCCGATGCGTGTTGCGCCCGCCCTTCGCGCACCGCGTCGGGGGTGTGGCGCTTCGGTGAGATCGTCCTGCCGACTGCGGTGGATGTGGCGGTCTCCCACCCCGAGGGCAACACGCCGCTCCTGCGTCGGAAAAGCCTGAGCGCATTCGCCGGAGTCGAGGCCCTCGATTTCAAGCATGAGGGACACAACCCCACCGGGTCATTCAAGGATCGCGGAATGACGGTGGGGGTCACACAGGCCAAGCGGATCGGCGCCACCGCGGTGGCGTGTGCCTCAACCGGCAACACCTCGGCGGCGCTCGCCTCGTACGCAGCTCACGCCGGCATTCCGGGGCTGGTCTTCATTCCCGACGGCCAGGTGGCACTCGGAAAGCTCACGCAGACGCTGGCCTACGGCGCGCGCACGCTGCTGGTCGATGGCGACTTTGACGCCTGCCTGCGCCTGGTGCAAGCTGCGGCGGATGAGTTGGGCGTCTACCTGCTCAATTCGATCAACCCGTTCCGGCTGGAAGGGCAGAAGACCATCGTCCTCGAGCTGCTGCAGCAGTACGACTGGGAACCGCCCGACTGGATCGTGCTGCCGGCGGGAAACCTTGGCAACACGGCGGCGTTCGGGAAGGCGCTCGACGAGGCGATGGCGTGGGGACTGATCACCCGGCGTCCGCGCATCGCCTCGGTGCAGGCGGCAGGTGCTGCACCGTTTGCAGCCTCCTTCGATCGCGGCTTCGATCGACTCGAGAGCGTCGAGGCGCATACCATTGCGACGGCCATCAAGATCGGCGCGCCGGCATCCTACGGTCGCGGTGTCCGGGCGATCCGGAACTCGAATGGCTGCGTATTGAGCGTCAGCGACGCAGAGATCCTCGAAGCGAAGGCGGCGATCGATCGGGCCGGGGTTGGCTGCGAGCCCGCCAGCGCCGCCTCGCTCGCCGGCGTACGCGCGTTGCGTCGCCGCGGCGTGATTGGCGCGGACGAACGGGTCGCCGCAGTACTCACCGGGCATATCCTCAAGGATCCGGGCATCCTTCAGCGGATGCATCAAGAGGAGGTGCCACCCCCGACCTGGGCCAACGCACCAATCCGCATCGCGGCCACGACGGAGGCAGTACGCCGTGTCCTCGAGGCCTCACCTGGTGCCTGAATCGTTGCCCTGTCGCAACAACTGAGGGCGAATACGGCGGAAGCGCGCGACAGTCCCACGCAGAAAAGGGTGGCCTCGAAGCAACACCTTTTACCTAAACGCTTGCAGATCAATGGGTTAACTGTTTCAGGAGTGGTGGGCATCCGCTTTGCTATTATTAGGGAGCAATCGGTGACCTCTTCCGGCGCCGAACCCGAGGGAAGTATGCGAAACTCGCTGCGCTCAATCGCTCTGCTGGCACTTCTCGGCTCGCTCGCTGCGGCTCCGCTGCGCGCCGATGACCCACCAAAGGCATTCCCAAGCAATTTCGGGCTCTCGGGCGGCATCCTCGCGACGGGCGACCAGATCACCGCCACCTACTATGGCTGGGAAGGCACCACGGTCTTCGGTCACACCATCTGGGCAATGACTGCGGCAGAGTATTCGCAGAACCTCGGCAACAACTGTTTCTGGTGGGTCGCCTGCGGCAGCATCACGGGCACGTCGCTCTTCACCAAGCCCTACGGTGTCAGCAACAACGACAATCTGAACAACCCGGTCGTGAGCACGTTCGGCTGGACCATTGGTACCGAAATCATCTTCGCCTTGCAGGTCGATCAGGGCGATGGCTTCAACTGGTTCTTCTCCGGCGACCCGGCGCGCAATGGTGATGGCTTCGCGCACCTCGCCTACTTCTCGCCGCAGGCCTTCCCTGGCGGCGTCCCGGGCAATGGTGGTCAGGGCTTCGTTCCCAACACCGCAGGAAAGAGCCTCTTCGGCTTCGAAGATGTGACCTACCAGCATAGCGACTGGGACTTCGACAATTCGATCTTTGCGCTCGACGACGAGACTGTCGGCGTACCGACGGATGTCGTGCCGGAGCCTGCCACGCTTACGCTGCTCGGCAGCGGACTCGCCGGTCTCGCCGGTGCGCTGCGCCGACGCCGCCGCCGTGAGGCAACGTCCGAAGAGTGACCCTGTCGCCATCGGCCGGTAGCCACCGGATCCACACGAGGCCGGCCTTTCAGGCCGGCCTCGTCGCGTTCGTGGTCGGGTTGCTGGCGCAGTGGTGGTCACACCAATACCATCTCGTCTTTGCGTTCTGGGACTCCCAGGCGCATCTTGACATCGCGCGGCGGCTCGTCGATTCCACCACACCGGGAATCCAGATGCTGGGCACGGTCTGGCTGCCGATCCCGCACCTGCTGTTGCTGCCGTTCACGCTCATCGACCAGTGGTGGCGGAACGGGGCGGCTGGCGGCGCAGTCGGACTGTTCGCCTATGTGGCGATCGTAGCCAGCGTACACGACCTGCTGGTCCGCCGCACCGGGTCACTGGCGTTGGCATGGATCGGCACGATCCTCGTGCTGCTGAATCCTTCCCTGCTCTATTTGCAGACCACGGCCATGACCGAGCCGGTCCTGCTCGCCTTCATCACCACGTCGATCGTGGCGCTCGATCGCTGGAACGAGAGCGGAAGCTCGCGGACTTTGCTCACCGCCGGGGTGCTCGCAGCGCTCGCTGTGGGGAGCCGCTACGACGGCTGGTTTTTCGTGGCCATCGCCGTGCCGGTGGTGGCATGGCTCTCGTGGCGACAGCAGCGGAGCTGGATCAGCAACACCCTTCGCTTCGCCGTGCCGAGTGCGATCATGGCGGCGCTCTGGTTCGGCTACAACTATGCGTACTTCGGCGACCCGCTTGAATTCCAGCGCGGCGTCTGGTCCGCACAATCGCAGCAAGCCGTACTCGCGGCGCGGGGGCTGTTGCCCACGAAGGGCGCTCCGCTCCTCGCCATCGGCTATTACCTCGGCGCGACGGTGCTCGCCTCAGGGGCACTCCTCACCTGCCTCGGCCTCATCGCCACGCCGTTCCAGTTCCGGCGCCTCACTCGCAACGCACCGGCACTCCTGCTGCTCACGGCACTTCCGTTCAACATCCTGGCGCTCTGGGGTGGCCAGAGTGTCATCGCGCTGCCGTGGACCACGCCGGCCGGCATCCTCAATGTCCGCTATGGGGTCATGTTGCTCCCGGGCCTCGCCGCAATGCTGGCGATGACGCTCTCGGCCGCCCGCGAATGGCGCCCGGGCTGGGCCCGAGGCACACTCCTCGCTGGTATGTTGGTCGTTCTCGCTCAAGCAACACTCTTCGCCCGGGATTGGCCGGCCAATGCTGGCGCCCTGCGTGAGGGCCTCGCGATCCGCGACGGCGACCGGCGGCAGCAGCGGGCCTCCGACTGGCTGGCGGAGCACTACGATGGCGGCCGGGTACTGGTCGATGGGGCGGTCAACCTTTCGCCCCGAACCCGGATCCCCCTCCGCGACCGGATCTATGACTGGACCTGGCAGCTGGGACAGGCCGCGTTGGCCGCGCCCGACCGCGAGGTGGACTGGGTGATCGTCGATGGGCAGGACAGCACCGATGCGGTCTCGCGCGCCATTGCCCGGCGCCCCGATTTCGCCAGCAAGTTCGACCGCGCGTTTGCCGATGGTGGCCTCGAGATCTGGCGACGCCGGTGATGGCCCGGCAGCAAGGAGGAGTATCGTGACGACCTGGAAGACACCAAGCCGGCGCACCGCTGCGCCCATCGCGCTCGGACTATTGCTCGGCCTCGTCGGCTGCAAGGGAAAAGCGAATTCCCTCGCCCCGGCCGCCCGCGCTCCCCTCCCGGCTGCCGTCGATTCGGCTGCCGGACGCCCAGGCGTGGCAGGGGCTGCGGGTGGCGCTGCCGACAGCCGCGAGGTCCTTCCCACTATTCTCGCTTCCGCCGTCGACTCCAACGCATCGCCGACGCTGACATTCGCCGACATCGGTTACAAGAGTGGTGTCACACTGATCGGCGCCAATGACGAAGCAACCATCGCCGTCCCGGTCAACGAAGGACTGCACGCCACCGAGCTGCGGCTGCGGGTGATGCCGACGCCCAACATGCCTGCCGCATCACTGGTGCTCCGGCAGCGCGACCGCGTACTCGCCGTGCGACCGCTCTCCGACAGCACCACCTTGCTCACGCTGCCGCTGGGCGACGCCATTGTGGTTGATGGCAAGGCCACCCTCTTGATTTCGCTGAGCGTGCCGAGCCGGGATGCCTGCCAGGCGCAGCTCTACTATCGCACCGTGCTCGCACCAGAGAGCGAGGTCCATTACAGCGGCGCTCCTGCCGCCGTGGCGGGCATCAATTCGTTCTTCCAGCCCTGGGTGCGCAAGGTCACGTTCTATGTGGCCGAGAAGCCGTCCCTCGATGCCGCGCAGGCGGCACTCGATGCCGCGGCCTTCATGGCGCGCCGCTATCGTGGCATGTCGACAGTGTTCGAGATCAAGGCGTTGCCGGCAACCGACTCGATGCCGGAGCCCGGCCCCTACGATCGCGCGCTGGTCTGGAGTCCGACCGGCGGGACGATGATCGCTCGCGCCGAGGGAGGTCGTGGCACCGTGCTGGCGATTGCCGGACGTCGCGATGCCCGCCAGCTCTTCACGATCGCCGATGGCGCCGACCTGGTGACCGCTCCGGGCTTCAAGACCACGACCGTTGATCTCAGCCACAACACGCCCGACAACAGCGACGGTGTCCGCACCCTGGGCGACCTCGGCTTCACCAACCGTACCCTCGAAGGGAGCTCGCTGCTGGTGGCAGCGTATCCCTTCTCGCTCGCCGATTTCGGCAACAGCACCGTGCCGACCGCGTTCCGCCTCGTCGCCGAACATTCGGTGTTGCCACCCAATGGCAACGGCTCACTCCGGGTTCATCTCAATGGTTCGCTGATCTACTCGCGTGCCATCGATCACACCTCGCTCGACGTGGCGATTCCGCTGCCGTCGCATCTGGTGGGTCGCGACAACGTGATCGAAGTGCGTTTCCAGGTCGTGCTTGGCGAGGGGGGATGCCTGCTGGGTGGCCCGGTCTTCACCGCCACGATCGACAACGGGTCGTCGTTCGTCACCAATGGACACAGCAACATCGCGCCCGGCTTCGGCCGATTCCCGGCGTCGTTCGTCCCGGCATTCTCGGTGCTGCTCGAGCCGCGAGATCGCTTCCGCGTCGAACTCGCGAGCCAGATCATCGGCGCGATGCAGCAGACGACGCATACGCCGCTCGCCCCCGGGCTCGCGCGTGACTTCGCCGCCGCGACCGGTCCCCTGCTTGCCGTCGGCACCACTGGCCTTGCCAACGCGCTTGACGCGCCGGTGCATACCGATGGCTTCCGCCTCCGCGATCGTGCCGGCAAGGTCTGGGATGAATTCACCCCGACGGCGCCGTACGCCGCGATGCAAGGATTCGAGCGGAACGGTCAGGATGTATTGCTGCTCCACCACACCCAGGCGAACGGGCAGCCCCTTGCCGACCTGGTACGGGAAGCGCTCGGGCCGTATGGCTGGTTCGGCGTCCGTGGCGATCTCGCTGTGCGGGGTGAGCAAGGCCCGACCCGACAAATCACGGCAGCCAATGCGGGCTGGCGCCTCGACCTCACAGGGGAAGGTGCCACCTCGAAGCTGGCGCGTTATCGCAGCGCGGTGTTCCTGGTGGCCGCGATCCTGATCATGGGCCTGTTGCTCTGGCTCTACCCTCGCGTCGTACGTCGTGAGCTCGATTCGCCTCGGTGATTACCTCGTTGAACGAGGGCTGATTTCGTCCCAGCAACTCACCACCGCACTGCAACAGCAGCAGCGGACAGGCGAGCGGCTGGGGCGATTGCTGCTGATCTTCGGATACATCCGCCGGCTCGACCTGGCCCGCGCTCTCGCGGCGCTCTGGGGCTATCCGTTTGCCACCGTCGATGAGAAGACCGTGGACGCCACGGTGGCCCAGCGCTTTCCGCTCGATGCCACGCTGCAATACCGCGCGGTGCCAGTGCGCGATGACGGCGCAATGGTCACGGTCGTCGTTGCCGATGCGCCGCCCGAGGCGCTATCGCAGACACTCAACGTGGTCTATCCCGGCCGCGCCATCGACTATCGCGTCACGACTGAATGGGATCTCGACCGTGCCATCGCGCTCGCCCACCGGCGCAAGGTGGTCGACACCTCGATCTACGGTCTCTACTTCCGCGATCAGGCCGAGAGTGCCTTTACGGTCTTCACGCTGCCGCAATACCTCACCTTTGCGCTGGCCTGCTTCGCCCTGCTTGCAGGCTTCTACCTCGCACCACTCCAGACCTTGCTGGTGATCAACGTACCGATCACCGGCTTCTTCCTGCTGGTGGTCGCGTTCCGCACCTGGGTCGGTGTGAGCGGGGCATCAGCGGAGACGGCAATTTCGCTCACGCCGGAGGATCTCGCGGCCATCGACGAACGTGCCTTGCCGGTCTACAGCATCCTGGTGCCGATCTACCGCGAGGCCGCGGTCATCAAGACGCTGCTCAAGTCCCTGAGCGAGCTGGATTACCCGGCCGACAAGCTCGACATCCTGCTGCTCTTCGAAGAGGACGACCCGGAGACCCTCGCTGCAGCGAAGGCGGCGGCTCCCGGTGCCAACGTGCGTTTCTTCGTGGTGCCGACCGGGGACCCGCAGACCAAGCCCAAGGCGTGCAACGTCGGCCTGCTCTTCGCGCGCGGCGAGTACCTGGTGATCTACGACGCCGAGGACCAGCCCGAGCCGGACCAGCTGAAGAAGGCGTACCTCGCCTTCCGCCGTGGTCCTGAAGCGCTCGTCTGCGTCCAGGCGGCGCTCAACTATTACAACTGGAACGAGAACTTCCTGACCCGGATGTTCACGCTCGAATATTCCTTCTGGTTCGACTATCTCCTCCCCGGCCTCGACATGCTGCGACTGCCGATTCCCCTCGGCGGCACCAGCAACCACTTCAAGTCGCAAGTGCTGCGCGATCTCGGCGGCTGGGATCCCTTCAACGTGACCGAAGACGCCGACCTCGGCATCCGTGCCGCGATGCATGGGTACCGCGTCGGGATCATCAATTCGACCACCTACGAAGAGGCCAACAAGGAAGTGGGCAACTGGATCCGGCAGCGGTCGCGCTGGATCAAGGGCTACATGCAGACGGCTCTCGTCTTCTCGCGGGATCCGATGGCGCTGGTGAAGAAGGTCGGCCTGCGCCAAGCGCTGGGCTTCGGCCTCCTCATCGGCGGCACACCGCTGATCTTCCTGATCCAGCCGGTGAGTATCGTGCTCACGATTGTCTGGATCGCGACCCGCACGGGTGTGCTCGATCCGATCTTCCCGCCCGTCGTGCTCTACCTGTCGCTCTTCAATCTGCTCATCGGCAACGCGCTCGCGATCTACATCAACA
>JBDSMX010000051.1:0-13058 GCA_039915645.1 Gemmatimonadales bacterium
CGGGCCAGTGCACGACACCGTTGACCGGCGTCCCCAGCGTGGGATCATCGAAACGGCTATCGAGGCCGATTGGCTTCGTCCGCTTGGCATTCACCTCGGCCATGATCCGCCCCAGGTCGCCCGAGAGCACGTTGGCACCGAGCACACCGACGTAGTTGTCGCCGCCACCGATGACATCTTCGGCGCGACCGCGACCGATCATGTCGATGTTGATCTGCGTGACGACAGAATCGAGCGACACGGTCGGATGCGCCACGAAGTACGCTGACCCCACAAGGCCGGCTTCCTCGCCGGTGTGCCAGACGAAGAGGATCGACCGCTTCGGCTTCACCGGCATCTTCGAGATGGCTTCGGCGATTTCAAGCACGCCCATCGAGCCGGAGCCATCATCGTCGGCGCCATTGTTGATCGAGTCGGCGCGCGCCGGACGAATCTTGCGCAGTGAATCGACATTGACCTTGATCGAGGCCGCCTGCTCCGGCGTCAGGGCCAGCAGGTCGCCGGTCGACATCTGCAGCTTGAGCCGCATGCTCGCCGCCGTCCGGGCCGAGTCGTGGTCGACCGCCACGCCCCGGTATCCGATGTGGTCGTTGTGACCACCGATCGCGACATATTCGCCGCGCAGCTTGGGATCGCTGCCGCGAATCACACCCACCACGTTGCGGCCGTAATCGGTCGGCGTCTCCTTGTAGTCGAGTGACGCCGTGGCATTGCCGCCGGTGGCGCCAAGTGCGATGCCATCAACACTCTGGCCGAGCAATGTTGCCGCCGCCGCACTGGTGATCCGGAAGGAAGCTACAGGTGCGCCGGTGTTGGCGGCCGCGCCACCATTGAAGCCACCCTGCCCACGTCCGCCGGCAGCGCCGGCCGGGCGAGCCGCGCGTGCGATCGAATCGGCGCGCGCAATCGAGTCAGCGTACGCCTGCACGCTCGCCGCAGTCTGACCCGCTGGCAGCGAGCCCGACACCAGCGCGCCGCCCCGCACCACTCCGACCTGGCCATTCTTGTTCACGACAATGTCACGTGCACCCGGCGCGGCAGCCGTCTGACGCGCCATGGTCGACGCCGGATTGTTGAGCGCCGCGCGCGCCGCGGGCGAGAGTGCATCGAGATCGATGGTTGCCACGGCAACGGCATCGGGGAAACGTGCGGCACCGCCACCACCACCGAAGTTGCCGCGCCCACCGCCTGGCGCACCGGCCGCAGGCGCGCCAGTGCGTGCTGGTGCCGGCGAAAGGATGACAAACTTGCCTGCCGCCTGTGCCGCCGTGATCTGCTTGGCGGTATCACCAGCGACACCACCATAGATCACCTGCGCGCCAGCGATCGCTCGTGGAGCCACCAGTGCCATTCCGACCACAGGCACGAAGTCGGCGTTGAAGCGGAGCGCCTTGCCGTCGACCGTCAGCGTCGACTGCTCGGTGAACTTGCGCTGGATGTATGGCAACGTCTGGAAGTAGGTCCCGTTGTCGCCCATCGGCTCGATCTTGAGCCGCTTGAGCTCCCCCGCGATGTAGTTGGTCCCCTTCATGTTGCCGATGCGACCAACCTGTCGCCCTTCCATCGAGTCGTCGGCGAAGATGTAGAGCCGCGTCATCAAGTCGGCGGCGGTAATCGCCGGGGTGGTGGGCTTCGGGGTGTGCTTCTCGGGATAGCCGTACTTGTTGAGTGGCGCCTGGGCCACCAGTACGGCCGGGACGAGCAGCAGCGCAAGCGAATGCGCCGACCGACGTGCAATGGACACGCGTGTGCTCCAATGAGAATGGGAAATCATCTGCGGGGAACTACCAAGTGATACGGTTTTGGCCCGCCTCGGGTTGATTCTGTTCTACCCTGGTTGGGCCGCCGCGATACCGCGCGCTTCGTCGACCCGGGTGAGCAGCACGCCCCCGATCAGGAAGAAGATCAGCACCGTGGCAACGCCCGCGCGCTGCGACCCGAAGGCGCTGGTGACCACCCCCAGCAGCAGCGGCCCCATGAATGCCGTCGCCTTGCCCGAGAAGGCGAAGAAACCGAAGAATTCGGCCTGGTGCTTCGCCGGGATGAACCGCCCCATCAGCGATCGCGACGCCGACTGATTCGGCCCCACAAAAATCCCGATCAGGATTCCGGCGACCCAGAACCAGCCGCGCGTCGGCGCCCACACCGCGAGCGCCGTGGCCATCGTCAGTGCGACCAGCGACCAGAGGATGGTGCGCTTGCCACCGATCCGGTCATCGACGAACCCGAAGAGAAACGCGCCGAGCCCCGAGGCGACGTTCAGTGCCACGCCGAAGAGAATCACTTCGGAGAACGACATCCCGAAGGTGCCCGCGGCGTAGATCCCGCCAAACGCGAACACCGTCACCAGGCCATCGTTGAAGATCAGTCGCGCCACCAGAAAGCGGACGATCTCGCGATACTGCCGGATGTCGCGCGTCGTCTGCGCCAGCTCACCCAGCGCGGCGCGGAAGGAGATGCTGCCGCCCGGAATGCGTCGTTCGGGCATGCTGAAGAAGATCGGCAACGAAAAGAGCGCGAACCACACCGCCACCAGCAGGTTGGTCGCGCGAATATTCCATCCCGCCACCTTGGAGATCCCGAACCACGGCACCTCAGGTTGCACGAAGCCCACCAGCGCGATGCCAAGACAGACCAGTCCGCCGACATAGCCCAGGCCCCAGCCGTACCCTGAGACGCGACCGATCCGCTCCGGTGAGGCAATCGACGGCAGGAACGCGTTGTAGAAGACGTTCCCTGCCTCGAACGCCATCTCGGCCGTCACGAAGAGGATCAGCGCAATCAGCGCCGCGTGCGCCGTGCCGGGGGCCACAAAGGCGAGCAGTGTCGTCGCGATGATGCTGATGATCGTGCTGACCGCGAGGAAGCGCTTCCGCGATCCACTGCGATCGGCCGCGGCACCGAGCAACGGCGACATCAACGCCGTGAGCAACGCACTGATGGCCACCGCACGCGACCACCACGCGGTGCCCGTCACTTCATCCGGCGCCATCGCCTTGGTGAAGTAGGTGGCGTAAATGAAAGTCACCACCAGCGTGGTGAAGGCCGAATTGGCCCAGTCGTACAGGGCCCACGACCAGATCACCCGGGGCTGGTCCCGATAGTTGGGCGCTGTCGCTGCAACTGCCGTCATGGCTACCTCGGCTGGGGTCCTGCGATCACCCCAATCTACCCCTCATCTACTTTCGGTGTATCTTCGGTTTACACCTATGCGCACCATCCTCTTCGTGGATCCGCCCGCCTTCTGCACCACGGTGGAAGTCCTGGGCGATCCGCAGCTGCGCCGGCGTCCGCTGGCCATCGCCCCCCTCGCCGCCGACCGGGCGGTGCTCCTCGCCGTCAGCGCCGAGGCGCGGAGCGCCGGGCTGAGCCGCGGGATGGCGGTGGCGCTGGCCCGGAAGGTCTGCCCCGACCTGATCGTCCGTCCGCCCAACCCTCGGCGCTATGCGGCGGCCCACCGCGCCCTTCACGAAATCCTCGCCCGGGTGGCCCCGGTCATCGAACCACGGGGCTGGGGCCACGCCTACCTCGACATCACCGGCACCGAACGACTCTTCGGGTCGGCAGTCGACGTGGCGCAGCACCTCGAACGCGAGGCCGCCACGCGCCTCTCGCTGCCGCTCGCGGTGGGCGTCGCCATCAACAAGCTGGTGAGTGAGGCCGCCGCCACCGTGGTCAAGCGCGAATCCGGTGCGGAGATCTGGTCAGTGAGCGCCGGACACGAAGCGGCGTTTCTCGCTCCCGAGCACGTCGCGCTTCTTCCCGAACTTCCCGAGCGAGTGCGCGAGCGACTCGACGACTATCACCTCGAACGGATCGGCGAAGTCGCGGCACTCGGCGAACAGCCGCTGCGCGTGGTCTTCGGGGCGGCCGGCCGCACGCTCTACAGCCACGCGCAGGGGATCGACCTGCGTCCGGTGATTCCTCCCGAGGTGCGCGCCGAGTGTCGCGTGACCCATCTGCTCGCGACCGACACCAACGATCGCCCGGCACTGCACGCCCTGCTGCGACCACTCAGCGAACGGCTCGGCCGTCGCCTGCGCGCACGCAACTTCACCGCCGGGCGATTGCTGGTCACCGTGCGGCATGTCGATGATGCCACAGCCGAACGCGCCATCCGCTTGCCGCCGTGGGCACTCGATGCGGACCTCTGGCGCGCCGCCTGTCGCGCACTCGATGCGGTGCTGGTCCGCCGGGTCGCCGTGCGAAGCGTGACGCTCGTGGCCGATGCGTTGCGCGACACCCACGTGCAACTCGAACTCTGGCCCGATCCGGTGGCGCAGGCCCGCCCCGAAGCCGCCGCGTTGCAACAGGCACTCGATGGCGTACGGCAGCTCCTCCACCGCCCCGCCGCGAGTGACTCGCCGCTGGCGGCCCCACTCTTGCGCGGTCAGGTGATCCGACGACGACCGCGCGAGACGCGCGCGCCGAGTGATATTGCAGTGACCGGTTGACAGGAGCCCGCGCGTGACCAGGATGCCGCAGACCACTCTCCCCGATCACACCCGGTGACCTGACCGTGTGCGGCATCTGCGGCATCGTGCAGCCGCGCGGCACCACGGTCGCGCCGGACGTGTTGCGCCAGATGCGCGACACGATGGCGCATCGCGGCCCCGATGGTGCCGATCTCTACCTCGATGCCCACGTCGGCCTGGGTCATCGCCGCCTCAGGATCATCGACCTGAGCGATCTGGCCGCACAGCCGATGGTGAGCAGCGACGGCAACACCGTCGTGGTGCACAACGGCGAGATCTACAATTTCGAGGCGCTGCGTCGCGAACTCGAGAGTCACGGCCGCCGGTTCCGCTCCCGCTCCGATACCGAAGTCATTCTCGCGGCCTGGCGAGAGTGGGGATCCGCGTGCGTCGAGCATTTCAACGGGATGTTCGCTTTCGCGATCTACGATCGCACCGATGGCACCCTCTTCCTCGCGCGCGATCGCCTCGGCGTCAAGCCGCTCTACTATCACCGCGCCGACGGAGCCTTTCACTTCGCCTCCGAGATCAAGGCGTTCTTCGCGGTGCCGGGAATTGTGCCCGTCATCAATGATCTGCGTCTCACCGAGCAGCTGCTCTATCGCTCGCTGGCCGACGAGCAGACCCTCTTCCACGGCATCCATGCCCTGCTGCCGGGGCACTCGCTCACGGTCAGCGCCGATGGCGGGATCCGCACGCAGCAATACTGGGATATCGCCTTCACACCCTCGCTCGATGCACCGGAAGCCGAACTCGAGGAAGACGTGCTCGCGCTGCTGCTGGAGAGCGTGGAACTGCAGGAGGTCGGCGATGTACCGATCGGCGTGCAGCTCAGCGGAGGGATCGACTCGGCGCTGGTGACGGCGGCGATGGCACGCCCCGGGCAGCCGCAAGTGCAGAGCTTTACAGCAGGATTTGCCGAGCCGGGATTCAGCGAGTTGGCCGAGGCGCGGGCGGTCTCCTCGCGCTATCACACCGGGCATCACGAAGTCATCCAGCACCAGCGCGACTTCGTCGAGGTACTCGACACCCTCACCTGGCATCACGACGAGCCGCTGGCGCACTCCAATGCGGCGGGGATCTACTCGCTCTGTCGAGCCGCCAAGCCGTTCGCCACCGTCCTGCTCACCGGCGAAGGGGCCGACGAAACCTTCGCGGGATATCATCGCTATGCCTGGCTCCGGAAGCACGCGACGGCGCGACGCTGGCTCACGCCGTTGGCGCCGCTACTCCCCGCCCGCGCCTCCGGACGGCTGGCCTCGCTGCGCCTCGCACTGACTCGGTCGCCGCAGGAGTTCATCGCCCTGAGCACCGCGCGCGGCTTCGCCGACTTCGCGCCGCACCTCGATCCGACCGTCGTGCAGCAGACGATCGCGCGCCGTGCCGCCCTGCTCGCGCCGGCCGCCACCGCCTCGCTGTTGAATCAGGCGCTCTACTACGATCTCAAGAGCTACCTGCCGCCGATCCTGATGCGACAGGACAAGATGAGCATGGCCCACGGCGTCGAGACGCGGGTCCCCTTTCTCGATCATCGTCTGGTCGAACTCGCCTTTCGTCTTCCCGATCAGAGTCGACTCCACCGCGGCACCGGCAAGTGGATGCTCAAGCGGATCGCCGAACGCTATCTCCCGAAGCCGCTCGCCTGGCGCGCCAAGAATGGCTTCTCCTTTCCGCTGGCGCCGTGGCTCCGCGATCCGAACGGCCTCGGCGGCCGGCTCGACCTGATCATGGCCGAGAGAAGTCTGAGTCGGCAGTTGCTCCCTGGTCCGGTGCTGGAACAGCTGATTGCCGGTCACCGAAGCGGGCGGGCCGATCATGCCGAAGCGCTCTGGACGCTATTGGCGATGGAAAGTTGGAAATCGGCGTTTTTTGGAGGGAAATGACGTAATTTCTGCTGTTTTCGGCAGTTTTTGCCGACATTTGACCTTTTAACGCTTTCGGTGTATCTTCGGTATAACGCCACGGAAGCCACCATGCCCAGCCTTGCTCACCGCTATCGATCCCACGCCAGCACGACCTTGCCAAAGGTCGCGTTGCTCGCGAGCAGGTCGTATCCCCGGGCAGCGTCGCGCATTGGCAGCACCGTCTCGACAATCGGCCGGAGCACCCCGGCGGCAAAGTGGGGCAGCACCTCGGCGCTGAATCGCTCAATCAGCGCGGCTCGCTCCTCCAGCCCGCGCACCCGCATCGCGGTACCGACGATTTCCAGGCGATGCCGCAGCACCATCCCCAGATCAATCCCGGCTGCGCGTCCACCGGTGAGGGTGCCAAGTACCACCAGGCGTCCACGCTTCGCGAGCAATGCGATGTTGGCCTCGAGCGCTTCGGCACCCAGGGTATCGACAATCACATCCACGACACCGCCCACTTCGGCGGACCAGTCGGCATTAGTGGTGAGCACGCCCCGGGTCATGCCCAGGGGAATGGATCGCGCCAGCTTCTCGGCGGTGCGCGAGGTGCCGATCAGTTCGAGCTCGAGCAACCGGGCAAGCTGCGCGGCGGCGGTGCCCACGCCGCTGCCAATGCTATGGACCAGCACGCGTTCGCCGCGCTGCGCCTTGCCGCGCAACACCAGCGCATCCCACGCCGTCAGAAACGCCTCGGGAATTGCCGACGCGTCGTTGAATGACATGCCGTCCGGCATGCGGAGCACTTCGCGCTCGTGCACCACCAGCCGTTCGGCGGCCGCTCCACCGCCCACGAGCCCCATCACCTTGTCGCCAACCACCCATCGCGTCACTCCGCTGCCGCAGGCGATCACGCTGCCAGCGTACTCCATGCACGGGATGTCATCGGGCCAGCCGGGCGGTGCCGGATACTTCCCCACGCGTTGGAGCAGGTCGGCGCGATTGAGCGCCACGGCGTGCACGGCCACTACGATCTGTCCCACATCAGCAGCAGGATCGGGACGGTCCACGATGTCGAGCGAGGGGATAATGACGGCGCGCATCACCCAAGGTAGTGCCGCGCATGCGCGGCACGGGTCTCAACGGAGAGAAAGGCCCGACCTTGGTGAACCGCAGATACCGGTGCCGCGCGAGCGCGGCACCACCGGCCGGGGGCTCGAGATCACTGTATGACGTATTGCCTCTCTGCCCCCGGCCATCCCGTCCACGGCCCCTATCACGATACCGAGTACGGCTTCCCGCTGCGCGACGACCACGGCCTCTTCGAGCGGCTGGTCCTCGAGATCAACCAGGCCGGTCTCTCCTGGCTCACCATCCTCAAGAAGCGCGAGGCGTTTCGCGCCGCCTACGATGGCTTCGATCCGCACATCGTGGCCCGTTACAGTGACGCCGAGCGCGCCCGGTTGCTGGCCGACGCCGGCATCATCCGCAACCGACTCAAGGTCGATGCCGCCATTCACAACGCTGGGGTACTCGTCGGCATCATCGCCTCGCACGGCTCCTTCGCCGCGTGGCTCGATGCTCAGGGCGAGTTGACCAAGGAACAATGGGTCAAGCTGATGAAGCGCGAGTTCAAGTTCATGGGCGGCGAAATCGTGGGCGAATTCCTGATGAGCATCGGGCGACTGCCCGGCGCGCACGACGCGGAATGCCCGGTGTCGCGATTATTGGAAACGAAAGATGATGGATGATGGAGAATGGAGGATGGATAAAGGAAACCGTCAGATGGTGATCATCCATCATCCATCATCCATGATCCATGATCCGTCATCCGTCTCATGGTCCACCTCCACGTCCACTCCTGGTTCTCCTTCGGACTGGGGACTTCGTCGCCCGATGCACTGGCGCAGGCGGCGGCCCGGCGCGGCTATCGCGCCCTCGCACTCACCGATACCAACGGCGTCTACGGAGCCGTGGAGTTCCAGCGCGCCTGTGATGCGGCGGGCATTCGCCCGATCCTCGGCTGTCACCTCGTCACCCGCGACCACGAAGCCGTGGTCCTCGCCGAAGATGCCCGCGGCTGGTCCTCGCTCTGCCGCGCTGCCACCGCGATTCATTGGAATCCCGATCTTGCGCTGAGTGCCCAGCTCGCGGTCGATCGCGCTGGGCTCGTGGTGATCACCCGCAGCATCGATCTGCTCGAGCGACTGGTGAAGCTCTCCGGCCCGGCCGGGATCTATGCCGAGCTTCGCCCCGAACCAGGCCGCCATCAGGTGCTGGCCGCCGCGCGGCGCCTCGGTGTGCCGGCGGTGGTCACCGGCGGTGTGGTCTGCGCCGATGCCGAAGACTGGAATCGGCATCGCCTGCTGCTCGCCATTCACGGCAACACCACCCTCGCGCAGGTCGAGAACGCCTGGCCGCGCGACGCCTGGCTCCGTCCTGCCGCCGACCTCGAGCGCCACTTTCCCGATATCCCCGACGCCTTCACCGCCACTGACGTCCTCGCCGAGCGCTGCCAGTATCGCATCCCCATCGGCCGCACCATCGCGCCGCGTGCCTCCGACACCGACGACGCCCTCGCCAAGCTGCGCGCCCAGGCCTACGATGGCGCGGTGCGTCGCTACGGCACCATCGCGCCGGTGACCCGCGATCGACTCGAGCACGAGCTCGGCATCATCGGGATGAAGGGCTTTGCCGACTATTTCCTGGTGGTGCAGGACATCGTGCGCCACGGCCCCACGCACTGCGGTCGTGGATCCGTCGCCAATTCGGTGGTCTCGTACTGCCTCGGCATCACCCACGTGGAGCCACTCGGCGCCGGATTGCTGTTCGAGCGCTTCCTCAATCCGTCGCGCAAGGATCCGCCCGACATCGACCTCGATTTTCCGTGGGATGAGCGCGACCAGATCCTCGCGTGGACCTTCCGCAAGTATCCTCTGCCGCGCGCGGCGATGGTGGCCAACCACAACTGTCTGCGGCTGGCCGGTGCCCTCCGCGAAGTGGCCAAGGTGTACGGCCGGCCGGCCACCGAGATCCGCGAGATCACGCGCCGGATCCCGATGTACACCGAAGGGAATGCCAGCGAGATCATCGGCAGTCACGTCAACTTCCGCGACCTGCGGTTGCCGAAGATCTGGCAGGATCTCGCGGCGGTTGCCCAGACCCTGGTGGGCACGCCACGCCATCTCTCGCTGCATCCCGGCGGCGTGGTGATCGTGCCGCACGCCCTCACCGACGTGGTGCCGATCGAGCGCGCCGCCAAGCAGCTCGACGGTCATCCCGACCTCACGGTGCCCGTCATCCAGTTCGAGAAGGATGGCGCCGAGGATGCCGGACTGGTGAAGATCGACCTGCTCGGCAATCGCTCGCTGGCCGTGATTCGCGACGCCATCGCGATGGTGCACACCAACACCGGCGTGCAACTCGACTACACCTCGCAGCAGGCCGGCGATGACCCGGCCACGCGTCGCGCCTTCCGCACCGGCGAGACGCTCGGCGTCTTCTACACCGAATCACCTGCGAGCCGGATCCTCAATCTCAAGTCACGCGCCGACACCTTCGACCTGCTGGTCCTCAACACCAGCATCATCCGGCCGGCTTCCAACCGTTTCATCCGGATCTATCTCGAACGACTGCACGGCAAACCGTACCAGCCGCTGCACCCGTCACTGGGAGAGACCCTCGCCGACACATTCGGCGTGATGGTCTACCAGGAGGACGTGGTGAATGTGTCGCACGCCTTTGCCGGCCTCTCGTGGGCCACCGCCGATGGCCTGCGCAAGGCGCTCTCCAAGAAACGCCCCGGCAAGCTGCTCGCGGCGTATTTCGACGAGTTCGTGGTTGGCGCGCGTGCCCGCGGTCGCGATGACGCCAGCATCGAGACCGTCTGGCAGATGATCCTCTCGTTCTCCGGCTACTCGTTCTGCAAGGGACACTCGTGCAGTTACATCCAGGTGGCGCAGCAGAGTGCCTACCTGCGCGCCAACCACCCGGCCGAGTTCATCGCGGCAGTCCTCGCGAATGGTGGCGGTTTCTATCACCCCTTCGCCTACGTCGCCGAAGCGCGGCGCATGAACGTGGTCATCCTCCCCCCCGACGTGAACGAGAGTGAGTGGAACTGCACCGGGTGCAACGGTGCAATGCGCGTGGGCTTCCAGTTCGTCAAGGGACTCAGCAGTGCCGGCGCTGCGCGGTTGCTGGACGAACGCCGGGCCAATGGCCTCTTCCGCGACCTGGCCGATCTGCGCCGACGCACCACGCTCAGTGCCGACGACGTCCGTCTGCTCATCAAGGTCGGCGCCTGCGACACCCTCGATGGCGGACTCAACCGTCCCCAGCTGCTCTGGGCGCTCGACACGGAAGCGCGAACCGATCAGCACGCTCCCGTGGCACGCCGGGGCGGCGGCCTGCTCACCGAACAGCGCGCTCTCCCCGCCTTGCGCGACTACGACGACGTCCGCAAGCGACGCGATGCCTGGGCACTGCTCGGCTTCTGTCTCGATGCCCACCCGATGACCCTGCACGCCGAGGAGCTCACCCGCTTCCGCCTCGTCCGCAGCATCGATCTGGCACAGCACGTCGGCAAGCAGGTCCTGATGGCGGGGATGTTCACCACCGGCAAACCGGTGCGCACGGTCAAGGAAGAGCCGATGCAGTTCGCCACCTTCGACGACGGCCACGGGCTGGTGGAATGCGTGCTCTTTCCCGATGTCTATCGCGAACGCGCCCACGTACTCTTCGATCAGGGCCCTTTTCTCTTTCGGGGACTGGTCGAGGAAGAGTTCGGGGCGTACACCGTCACCATCCGGCAGATCGAGCGGCTCGAGCGGATGCTGGCACGAATGGGGTCGCGTTGAACCAAAGGTGACGCGACCGAGGTCGGCCGGGTCCAGATGTGCCCGCAGATCATCCGCGATCGTCGCTTGTGTCAGGAGGAGCCAATGCGTCTGCCAGTGCAACAACTACTGATCGTGCTTGCACTCGCCGGGTGTACCTCGGCGACCGGAGCCAATGGCCTCGGGATTGTTCCAGTACCCGGGTCGGTCAGAATGCGAGTCGGTGATACGGTGCGGCTCGGGAGTGTTGCGCGGACGCTCACCTTCAGCAGCGTCAGGTCGGACAGCCGCTGCCCCGTGGATGTGACCTGCATCCAGGCCGGTGAAACCTCACTCGAGTTCGTCCTCGACAACCCGCTGAGCGCGCAACCGCGACCGCCAGCGATGCAGGTGATCCTCAACGGCGTGAAGCCCGACACGGTGGCCGGACTCGTCTTGCGGGTGACGCGCGTCGAGCCGGCCCGACATGCGGGAAAGGAGATCGCTGCGGGTGAGTATGTCGTAACCGTTGCTATTGCGGGACAGTACGCGCCGGACTGAGCTCGCTCCGCAGAGCACCGAGCACCCAGACACAGGAGAGGCGACAGGGAATGGTTCCCTGTCGCCCGTCCTCTTCCTGCCAGAACGCGGAGTTAGCGGTCTTTCAGATCGCCAAGCTTTTCGGCGGCAACCCGCCTGATCTCTGGATCCTTGTCATCGAGCGCCCGGGTCAGTCCCGGCATCACTGCCGATGTACCGATCTCACCAAGTCCTTCAATCGCCGCCAAGCGTACTTCCCGATCACTGTCGCCAAGCAATCCGACCAGGGCGGATGTCGTGGTAGGGTCGGCGATCCGACCCAGCGCCTGCGCCACGTGCCGCCGGAATTCGGCGTCGTGCGAGGCAAGCGCCAGAACCAGTTCTGCCGGCGCCGTGTGGAGTTCATCGAGATTGCCGATCGCTTCGACCGCAGCTTGCCGCACATCCTGATCGCGATCGGAAAGCGCCTTGGCCAGGACGCCGGCGGAATGCGCCGAGCTCAGCTGGCCCAGCGCCTGGGCACTCGCCCGTCGAACGTCGGCCTCGCTGTCACGCTCGAGCACTCGCTCGAGTGCGTTCACGGCACTGGCATCTTCCACCTGTCCGAGCGCATCCGCCGCCGCTGCCCGAACCGACCCGACCTGATCACCCAGCGCCTCGATCAGCGCCGGCGTGGAGCGCTTGCTCTCGATCTGTCCGAGCGCCTCAGCGGCAATCGTGCGGAGGACCGGGTCGCCGTCACGGAGCGCCGGAAGCACATCGTTTACCGAGGCCTCATCCTCGATCTGCCCGAGAGCCCAGACCGCCGCGATACGGAGGCGCCCATTCCCGGACTTCGCGATCCGACCGAGCACCGGCGCCGAGGCCTTGTCTTCGATCTCCCCGAGTGCCCAGGCGGCCATCGTCGCCACGGCGGGAGTACGATCGCCGAGCGAACGTTCGAGCGGCAGCCGCAGTTCACCGCGATCGTCCTCGCCGATCGCGAGCGCAGCAGCTTCACGTATCCGGGGTGACGCGTCGTCGAGAAGCGATGCCAGGCGCGACGTCGCGACCGTGCTCCGGCCAAGCAGCTTGGCGGAAACGCGGCGGACACAGGCGTCGTCGGTCGCGAGTCGGGCGACCAGCAGGTTGATCGCGCGCGGATCACTGATCGAGCCGCTCAACGAGTCCTTCGCAGGCTGCAGCGTCGCGGCCGCGTCCGCGAGCCGACCAAGCCCGGCACTCGACCCGCTCGACCAGAAATTGCCGAGCTGATCGCCAATGAGTTCACAGACCACCGGGTCGGTTTTGCCCAGTGCGTCGAGTAGCGCTGCCACCCGCGCGGAGTCGGCACCGGGGCGATCGTTGTGGCGGCCGACGTGCACTGAAATCGATGCTTCAGG
>JBDSMX010000011.1:0-8002 GCA_039915645.1 Gemmatimonadales bacterium
GCGTCCGCCGAATCGCCCGGGCGACCAGCGCGAGGCTCGATAGTCCCTCAAGCACCGCCACCGCGAGAATCGGGGCCACGAGCAGAGTCGCGGCGATCTTGGCGCGTTCAACGAACTTTGATGACACGGTCAGGCTCCCGCTGGTTGCTGCATCAGATAAGCGTGAACATCGTCACCGAGATGAACACCGAGATCGCCGCGAAAATGACATAGCCCGCTGCGCGTCGTGGCAGCCAGGCGCGGAACGTCCACAGGAGCGGCAGAAGCGCGACGAGGATGAGCCGCGGGAACTGCAGCAGGCCCCACTGGGCGCCGACACAGAGCACGAACAACGTGTTGGTCCAGAGCCACGGCGCCATCAGCGGCAGCAGCGGGTCGGCACGTTCACGATCACGCCACCATTGCACCAGCAGCATCAGGCAGGCTGCGAGCACGATCGGCACGTGGACCAGGATGTAGGCAAGCGTCCATGGTGGCACGTGTTCATAGCGCGTCGTCGCGTAAATCGAGTAGCCCGGCAGCGCGAACATGTGTCCGCCGTACGCCCACTCATGCGTGGCGTAGACACGTGGGCCCCGCAGCGCATCGCCGGTGGTGAGTTGCAGGATCAGGTAACCCGCGCCCACCGTGACTGCGGCCGCGAGTCCGTGCAGGAAAGCCTGTCGCCACCGCCGCTGCCAGGCATCCTGGACCATCTGGCCGATCACGGCGAAGCAGACCATTGGCCGGACCAGACCGCCCAGCCCCGAGAGAACGCCGCCGAGGACGCCGCGCTTCCGTTGTGCCAACAGCACGCCGCCCAGCATCAGGCAGACCATCATCGATTCCGTCATCGCCATGCTGCTGTCGAGCAGCCACTGCGGCGTGAAGGTCGCCACAGCCCAGCCAATCCGTCGATCGTTGCAGATCTTCGCCGCAAACACCGCCGAGAGCCCGGCCGTGAGCCAGTTGATGGTCAGGGCGACCCAGGCGAGCGGGAGCTTGAGCAGGAAGGCCAGCGAGAGCAGGGCCGGAAAGCCGGGGAAGACGCGATAGTCGTATTCACGCAGGTACGGCGGCGGCGCGCCGCCAATCGTCTGCGCCATCCAGAGGTAGCTCTTGCCATCGGCCCACTCGGCGTAATCACGGACTGCGAAGCCGCCCCAGACGATCATCAGCACGAAGACGAGCACCCGGAGCGCGACCGCCACCGTGAACATCGCGGCAAACTCGCGCGGACTGGCGCACTCACCACTCGCGGACTCAGAGGTCGCGGTTGGCGCGCCGTCAGATCGGATCATGGTCGACTCCTGCAATGATGGGAGGGACTGGTGCATCGCCCGGTGTGACGAATGCCGGGTTGGTACGAACGGCTCGACGCAACGTGTGAGCGCCAAGCCCAGTGAGGACGAGCTCGCCGCCCAGGGTGCCGACGGCGATGCCCAGAATGCCGAGGCCGGGGATCAGCGCCGCCTTGAGTGCCAGATGGACGACGGAACTCGCCATCACATTCCGGAGATCGGCGTGCTGTCGGCCGAGCGCAAAGAGCGCATTGCGATAGTGACCATTGATGAGACCGACCACGACGGCAGCGAGCAATACCTGCAACGCCAAGGCGGCAGCTCCGAAGCGCGCCGACCCGCCGATCAGTTGCAGCACTGGCCGCGCGAAGAAGCCCACGCCGATTGCGGCCGCGACCGCGAACGGGACGATCACCCGAAAGGAGTGGCTGAGCTCCTGCAGCATGGCCTCAGCGCCAGTCGCCGCACTGCGACTGAGTCGCGGGAGGAGAATCAGGAAATAGACGGCGGCCGTGCCACTGCAGAGTTGGAAAATCTTCAGCGCCGCGCTGAGCCAGCCGATTTCGGCACTCGGTACCACGAAGAGACTCAGCAGCACCAGATCGAGTCCGAGGGAGGCGCCGCGAAGGATCTGCGACCCCGCGAAGGGGGACGACTGCTTCAGGACCGACGGCCACTCGCGCAGCGGTAGTGGTCGCTCGAATGCGGCGGCATGATGGTGGAACCAGTAGAAGAGTCCGGCAGCGGTCAGGGCCTCAGCCGTGATCTGCGCCAGCGCGATGCCCCAAATGCTGACACCGGTGGTGATCGCCAGCGCCACCAATCCGAAATAGAGCAGCTGGATCGAGAACATCGCGGTCGCGAGAACGCGCGTCGCGCGAAGCGCCTGCGCCGCCCAGTCGAGGTAGAGGGCGCGCGTGAAGAGCGAGAGACCGAACACGGCGATAAGCAGGGCCACGGGGCGGTATTGCGGGACGAGGAACGCGAGCGTCATCAGCACCGCGTATGCAACCGCACCGAGCGAGAGCCGCAGTAGAATCACGGTGCTCGCCCAGCGTCCAATCGCCTTCGGCTGGCGCGCGACGGTGCGCACCGAGTAGACGTCGAGACCGCAGGTCCCGACCAGTACGGCGAACAGCATCATTTGCGTGGCCACGCCAAGATTGCCGAAGCCGCCATCGCCGAAGCGTCGGGTGATCATCGGAATCGTCAGGAAGGCGAGCAGCTTCCCTGCCATGTCGGCGATGGCCAGCGCCGAGAAGGGCAGGACGGTGCTGCCGAGCCGCTCCCGCAGGAACCGCAGCATCAGGACTGAGCGCTCGGCGAGGTGTTGGCCTTGTACCACTCCACCGTCTGCTGCAGCCCCGCCTCGAGCGTGACCCGGGGGTACCAGCCCAGCAACTCGGCGGCGAGATCATTCCGGGCCACCAGATGCGTGAGGTCACCCGGGCGCTGCGCCAGCGCGCCGATGTCGAGCAGTGCTTCGGCATCGACAAGTCGAGCAATCTGCCGCGCGACGTCGACGATCTTCCACTCCTGTGCTGCCGAAATATTGATGACCGCACCGCGAACCTCGGGGTGCCGCATCGCCGCGAGCACGGCGTCGATGAGATCATCCACGTGGATCAGATCGCGATGCTGCTGGCCACCGGTCATCGGAAAGCGACGGCCACGGAGCAGGGTGGTGACCAGTGCGGGTATCAGGAAGTCACGCGACTGACCCGGTCCGTAGACTAGTGCCGGGCGCAGCGTCATCACGCTGAAGGGGAGGTGCGGTTGCAGTGCCTGACAGGCGTGTGTCGCGGCCACCTGACTCGCCGAGTACGGCGACGATGGCTCCTCGCGCATTTCCTCGGACCAGGGCGTGGGAGCGGTGCCGTACTCCTCGAGTCCGCCGAGACGAATAACCTGTCGCACCTGCGATCCCGGCTCTCCAGCGGCGCGGAGCAGGGTGAGGGTGCCGAAGAGGTTGACATGCATTGCCCGGTCGATCGCGTCCCAGTCGCCATCGAACTTGCGCGTCGAGGTGTCGCCGGCGCAGTGGAGTACCACTTCGGCGCGCGACGAAGTGAGGGCGTGCGACAACGAGGCCGCATCGTTGACGTCGCCGACCCAGCGCGTGTGCTTGTCCGCGACATCGGCCAGCCGGGCGCCGTCGCTTCCTGCACGGCCATAGCTGTGCACCTCGCGTCCCTCGCCGACGAGGCGATGTACCAGGTGCGCGCCGAGAAAGCCGGTCGCTCCAGTGACGAGGACCGGACCGCCGGCAGTCACCGTCCGCCCGCCAGCATCATCCCACCACTCGCGGCGTCGGGATCGGCAGGATGAACTTGCCGCCACCGGCCCGGAACGCCTCCTGCTGCGCCATGATTTCGTCGCCGAAGTTCCAGGCCAGGATCAGTAGGTAGTCGGGCTTCTGCTTCGCGATCTCGTCGGGTGAGACGACGGGAATGTGCATTCCCGGCGAGAAGCGCCCGTGCTTGAGCGCATTGCGGTCGGCCAGGAACTCGAGCAGGTCGGGGCCGATACCGTAGTAGTTGAGGAGCGTGTTCCCCTTGGCCGGCGCACCGTAACCCGCGAGCACCTTCCCCTGCTTCTTGAGATCGAGCAGCATCGTCATCAACTCGGTGCGGATCGACTCGACGCGCGCGGCATGTGCCGCATAAGTGGCGGGCTCGAACAGCCCGGCATTGCGCTCGCGCTCGAGCCACTGTGCCACCACCGGACTCGCCGGGCCCTGCCGGCGAAGATAGACGCGCATCGAGCCACCATGAATCGGCAACTCGTCAACATCCACCACCTGCAGCCCGAAGAACTTGCCGAGTGCGGCCAGCGAGGTGACCGAGAAGACGGAGAGGTGTTCGTGGTAGACAGTGTCGAACTCGTTCTGCTCGACACAGGTGAGCGCCTGCGGCACTTCGATCACGAAGGTTCCGTCGGGCGCCAGCAGGGTCACGACGCCCTGCACGAAGCCGTGCAGGTTGTCGATGTGATTGAAGGTGTTCGTGGTCACGATCACCTGCGCCGGCCCGTACTGCGCCAGGATGCGCCCGGCAGACTCCGCCGTGAAATACTCATTGAAGACTTCGAGCCCGTTGGCGCGCGCCATTTCGGCGATGTTGGCCGCCGGATCGACGCCGAGCGTGGTGAGGCCGGCATCGCGGCAGGCGCCCAGAAGGAGACCGTCGTTGCAGCCGATGTCGACCACGCGCTGGCCCGGCCCGGTGATCAGCTTCTCCTTGAAGCGGCGCGCCGTCTCGCGGAAGTGCTCATGCATCGTCGGCGATGCCGACGGGATGTAGAGGTAATCCACGAAGAAATCGGGCGGCAGCTTGTCGGGCACCTGGATCAGGGCACAGTCGAGGCAGACATGCGTGTCGAGCGGCCAGCGCGCCTCGGGCTTGCCGAGCTGGTCGGGGCGCAGGAAGGCGTTGGCGGCCGGATGGTGGCCGAGCGGGAGATACATCAGGAGATTGCCGCTGGTGCAGGCGCGGCAGCTGGTCATCGTATTCATGCCGCTGAGTCCTCGGATGAGCGTGAACCTGCCGCGACGTCGCGAATGACGTCGAGGGTCTCTCGGGTGGTGACTTCCCAGCGGAGGGACTTCCCCCGCTCGCGAGCACGGCGCTGCAAATCGGCCCGCAATGCCTTGTCGTGGAGGACGCGGCCAATCGCATCGGCGAAGGCGTCCACCGAAGGCTCTTCGACCATCAATGCATGGCCGCGAGCCACTTCGCCCAGACCGCCGCGATTGCTCGCGACCACCGCCGTGCCGCAGGCGAGCGCCTCGACCGTGGTCATCGACCATCCCTCGAACTCTGACGGATGGACGAAGAGGTCGGCGCCGGCGTAGATCGGCACCAGCTCGGTGTGATGGGCAATCTTGCCGTCGGTTTGCACCACGTCGCCGCTGATGCCGAGCTCCTGACAGAGCTGCGCCAGCGGAAGGCCTTCGTGGTTGGGGCCGAAGAGCAGCAGTCCGTGCGGAATCTTCTCGACCTGGCGCAACTGCGCGAAGGCCTTCAGCAGCATCGGAATGTTGCGACGTTCGGAACACTTGCCCACGAACAGCAGGTACGGTCGATCGCCGCCGAAGTAGCGCTGACGGACGGCACGCAGGACAGCGGCATCCTGCACCGGCTGGAAGGCGTCATCGGCACCCTGCGGCACCACCGCGATGCGATCGCGGCTGATGCCGTAGTGTCGCACCACTTCGTCCTGGGTCGACTCGGCCGGCACGATCACCATGTCGGCGATCCGTGCCGAATGCCGATGCAGACGGGAGTAGGTCTGGCGATAGCGCCAGCTGTGCGCGCCGGGCTGGACTTCGTTCACCGAATGGGTCGCGACCACCAACCGGCCGCGATATCCGACCGGTGCCGTGTAGGCCGGGCAGAAGAGCACATCGTGACGGGACGCCGGACCGCGCAGCTTGAGGTTCTCCCAGGGAATCCCCGACATCGCCGATTCCAGCAGCACCGGTGTGATGCGGGGGTGGAGATCGGTGAGATCGGCCTCGAGTGGCTGACGCACGAACACCGAAACCGACTCCTCCGGCGTCAACATGCCGGCCCAGTGGCGCAGCAGGTACTCGAGGTAGCGTCCGACACCGAAGCGCTGGCCTGCGAAACGCTGTCCGTTGAAAGCCAGGCGCACGCTAGCGATACCCGGCGGCGAAGCCGCGGAAGACGTCGTGGATGTACTCGACCTGGGCCGGCACGAGGCCGTGATGACAGGCCAGCAGCATCCCGCCGCGCATCACCTGGTCGGCGTTGGGGTAACCACCCACCGCTTCCTTGCGCTGGATCTGCGCGAAGCCGGGCTGCCGCAGGATATTTCCGGTGAAGACCGTGCGGGTCTGGATGTTCTGCTTTTCGAAGTGAATCTGCAGGTCGCGCCGTGTGAACGGCGCGCTGTCGCGCACGATCATCGGGAAGGCGAGCCAGCCGGTCACGCTCTGCTCCATCTGCCGTGGCAGGATGAACCACTCGGCGTACTCGGAGAAGAAGGCGTGCTGCGTCGCGAAGTTGGCATCGCGCGCAGCAATGTTGCCGGCGAGCCGGTCGAGTTGCACCAGGCCGAAGGCAGCGCCCATTTCAGACGGCTCGAGATTGTAACCCAACCGCGAGAAGACAAATTTGGCATCGTAGGGAATGCCGCCCACGTCCACATCGAAGCGATTCTCGATCCGCTCCGACTCGACGAAGAGCGACGACGACCGCCCCCAGCTCCGGAGCAGCCGCGCCTCATCGGCCCAGTCGTCGCGATTCATGCAGAGCATGCCGCCGTTGCCGGCGCAATTGATCACGTGCGAACCATAGAACGACGTGGTGCTGATGACCGAGCGGGTACCTGTGCTGGTGCCGCGCAGCGTGGCGCCAAGGGTGTCGGCGCTGTCTTCGACGACGATGAGATTGTGCGCGGCAGCGATCGCGGCGATGCGGTCCCAGTCGGGAAGATTGCCGATGAGCGAGGGCACCATCAGCGCACGCGTGGCCGGCGTGATCATCGCCTCGATCTGCTCGGCGTCGATGTTGAAAGTGTCGGGCTCCACATCGACGAATGCCGGCGTCAGTCCTGCCCGGACCAGCGGTGCGACCGTGGTTGCGAAGGTCAGCGCAGGCGTGATGACCTCGGCGCCTTGGGGTAGCGCGAGGAGTTCGACGGCGAGTTGCAGCGCACTCGAGCCCGAGTTGACCATGACGCCCTGTTGTTTGGCAAAGAGCTCGGCGATCCGTCCTTCGAAGGCGCGGACGTTGGTGCCCATCTGGGTCGTGTTGCGAAGTACGCGCTCCACCGCCGCAATTTCTTCCTCGCCATACACGCTCTGGCCGTAGGGTACGCGCATCGGCTCGGTCTGGGCACGGGTCATCAGCTGCTCCGGGCGCCCGCTGCAGCGGGGGCGGAAGTGGGAAGAAGTTCGGTGAATGCGCTCAGGTGTCGCGCAACCAGGGCAGGGATCTCGTCGGGGCTGGCGAAGGCGTCCCGGTACCACGTCGCGGTGCGTTCAAGTGCCGCATCGAGGGTGAGCAGTGGTCGCCAGCCGAGGCGGTCCGCGGCCTTTGAGGCGTCGAGGGTCAATGTGGCTGCTTCGTGGACGGCTGCCGCTTCCGGTGTCTCACGCACCTGCACGCGCTGCCACACGCCGGCGAGTCGGCTCACGATATCGCGGACCGTGAGCGCATCGTCAGCCGAAGGACCGAAGTTCCATCCTTCAGCGACGCGCTCGCCTTGCTCGACCAGCGCGCGGCCGAGGAGCAGGTAGCCGTGCAGCGGTTCGAGTACGAACTGCCAGGGGCGGACCGCGAGCGGGTGACGAATTGTCGCGACCTCGCCACGCTGTGCCGCACGCGCGAGATCGGGAATCAGCCGATCCTCGGCCCAGTCGCCACCGCCGAAGACATTGCCGGCGCGCGCCGTTGCGACGGCGACGCCCTGTTCGGCGAGGAAGGATCGACGCCACGCGGTGGTGAGCAGTTCGGTACATCCCTTCGACGCGCTGTACGGGTCGTGCCCGCCCATCGGGGCATGCTCATCCAGCGGGCGACCAGTGCCGTCATTTTCGTAGCACTTGTCGCTGGTGACAACGACCACCGCGCGAACCTCGGGCGTGCTGCGGACCGCTTCGAGCAGGTGCGCCGTTCCCATCACGTTGGTCGCGAAGGTCTCCACCGGTTCCCGATACGATTTGCGCACGAGCGATTGCGCCGCGAGATGGAAGA
>JBDSMX010000068.1:0-4176 GCA_039915645.1 Gemmatimonadales bacterium
AGGCCGGATACAGCTGGTCCAGGGACAACGAGCAGGAAAACCTCGCATCACCTACGTGGCGTCACTTGCTCGATTTCTTGAAGGAAGTCCCGATCGCGCCAGAGCACTGCTTTTTTACCAACGTGTAGATGGGTCTTCGTTCTGGCAAGGAAACGACGGGCACCTTCGCGGGTTCCAAGTCTCCAGAATTTGTCGAACGATGTCGACGATTCTTCCTTCATCAGCTCGAGGTCCAACGCCCGTCGCTCGTGCTCGCCCTCGGGGGCCATGTGCCGCTATTCCTCGCGCCGCTTTCGGCGCAGCTATCTGAATGGGCGGAATTAGACAATTTTGCGGCGCGGGACAAGGCTGATATTTCACTGATGGCTGACGTGCAGTTCGGCGCATCTGACCGCCACCGCTGCGTTGTTGCTTCGCTCATTCATCCGTCATTTCGGCCGCGGAATGTCGGTGCGCGCCGATGGAAGCAATACACTGGCGCAGAAGCGGAGCTTGAGATGGTCCGCCACGCCATGATTCTCGCGGCTTGCAAACTACCAGGAGGCACTTGATGAGAGTGCTCTCCGTGAAGCAGCCCTACGCTTCCTTGCTCCTCTCGGGCGAGAAGCGATTCGAGTGTCGGACCTATTCGGTCAACGGCGCACCAGGGCTCCTACTGCTACACGCGAGCAAGGGGATTGCCGAGGTAGCAAAGGCCGAGACTTTGGCGGCGGTCGGAGGGCTCGGGCCAAGGAGCGAATGGGTTCGCTCAGCGATCATCGGTGTCATCGAGGTGACGAGGGTTTTCGGGCCAGACGATCACCCGCGCCTCACCAAGAAGGACGTGGTGATGTGCGGCGGGGACGTGTGGGACCACACGCTCTGGCAGATCGGTCGTACCTGGCGCTTCCGCAAGCCGATTGAGTGCGATGGGAAGCTGAATCTCTGGACGCCGCCGCCAGCATTGAAGCGGAAAATCACTCTTGCATTAAGAATGGCGCGTGTGCCCGTTCGACTCGAGTGGATTCCCGGGTACTCGCGGTCGTAGCGCCTACGCCGCCCTAAACCCATCATACCGTTCCGCCAGAAACTCCCGGTTTGGCCTCAGAGATTTCCTAGAAGGGGTGGAGATCGCTTCCCCTGCCAGCCCCTGTATGCCATAGCGCAACATCGGCCCGTCGATTTCCGCCAGGATGTCTTTGCGGACATGTATACGGTAGTCGGGGTCAATGCCGAGAATGTTCAGGTCGTAAGCAGAATGATGGATCTTGCAAAGAGATAGCCCGTTGGGAATGATCGGAAGTCCCCTAGGGTCGTTGTCGGGTAGAATATGGGCCGCGTCGAGCAGTCGTACGAGCCGGTCTTGGCTTCCGAGCCCACAAACGGAACAGGTTCGTCCGTACGCACCGAGCACCTGGAATCTGAACTTGTCTTGGTGTAGTCGGACGAGTGTCGTCGTTGTTGCATAGCGCTTCAACAGCTCCGGACTTCCCCCGTGTACCAAGCTGGACTCGCCGATGGCGGGGGTATCGACCGCGAGTCGCGCGACTCGCAATTCCGGGTGATCCGAGTGCACGAATACCGGGTGGATGACCGAGAAAACCCCCTTCTCCAGTGCCCGCAAATAAATCATCGCCCGTTGGTGTCGGAATGCGTTTCGAAGTGACTCGTTGAAATGATTGTTGATCGGCCCGCGCTGGTAGCTGTATTCCAGCCAACCGTCCTCGCTCACTCGATCTCCGTAGGGATCTGAGAGGGAGGTCATGACAGTTAGGGCGGCGCCGGGATCGTTTGGCATCACTTCAGGCTTCCAGATGCCAGCACCACGGCTCGCAAACGGGATACGGCCGCGAACTCCCTCTACCTCGAAGCCATGTTGAAGTTCGGCTCGAGTAACAATTCCGCCGGTTCGGTCGCACACGGCTCGTAACGCCGCAAACGCCGCGAACCGAATCTGCCAGTCGCGGTCGAGGTGATCTGGTAGGAGGGAGAGAGTCATTAAGCCCAGGGGTGGGAGACCCTTCAGACTATCTCTTCTCGAGGCACTCCGCCAGGCTACCGCGCCTTCCTCAGTATCTCAATCATCATCTTCATCGTCATGATCGGCTCCCCGTCTCCCTCCCCCACTTCCCCCAACCCCACAAACTCATGCCACCCGTGATCAAGCCCCGGGTCCGCCTCACCCCCCTCCCGCACCAGGTGGTACAACGTCGGCAGTCCGACCTCCTCCGCCACAAACCAGAGTCGATCAATCAGGGCGGCCCGGATCGCTTCTTCGTTGTCGGGAGTCGCAGTACCGAGGAGGAGCACGTGGCCGCGCCCCTTGTAGTTCCCCGCATCGCGGTAGAGGTATTCGAAGCGGCAGCGTGAATCGGGCATCCTACCAGGCTAACAGTGCCTGCCGTTCCCACGCGGACCCTAATTGCGCAGGAGCCCCCCGCCGCACATGCACCACAGAGGGTGAACGCCGCCAGGCCCCCCCCTCTTGCCAGATCACAAGGCATATCATAATATCTATTACACACTATCATACTCTGCGACCGCGACCCAGCCATGCACGCCTCAGTCATCGAAGACGCCCTCCGGGCCACCGGCGAACTGCTCGCCGCCGATAGCCAGACCGCATCCCCCGCATTCCCTCAGATGATCGCCGAGGTCTGCGCCTATGTCGCTCGATACTGCCGATAGCATCGCGAAAGCAGCAAAGAAGACCGCTGTAGACCTCGGCTGGAACCAGTGGCAATCACTGACTTCCCCCGCGGGTCGTACGACGGCGATCGTTGACATCGAAACGCTGGTGATCCTCTCGCTCGCGATCGTGCAGCACGAACGCCGCCTCGGCGACCTCGTCGCGTCGTGGTCGGCGGAAGGCGCCCGCTATCTCAGCGTCGGCAGGATGCGCAAGATCGCCACACGCTTCGGCTCCGCCGGCGCCTCGGCCCTCGGTGCCTACGCCGCCCTGATCGGCGACCATCGCTGGATCGCCGACGCGACCAGTCACGCACTCTCAGTGCGCGGCAAGCGCGCCGCACCACTCCAGTTCACGGGCGAGGCGGCACTGATGCTCCGGCTCCGTGCTGCGTTCGGGGTCGGCCCCAAGGCCGATCTGCTCACCGTACTTATCGGGCTGCATGGTGCAACCGCAACCGTTCGCGACCTCACCCACGCGACCACGTATGTCGCTCGCGCGGTCCGGCAATCGCTGGACGAGATGAGCTCCGCTGGGATCGTGGAACGCATCGACGACAGCGTCGCGCTATACCGAGCCGATCCGGCAGAGTGGCGTACCTTCCTGCACCTCGCGCCCGCAGGAAGCACGCGCAGCTGGTACCCCTGGGCCGACATCGGCGCGCTGCTGGTGGCGGTGATCGAGTGGGAAGCCGAGGCCAAGGCAAAGGAGTGGTCGGAATACGTCACGGCAGCTCGCGCGACCGACCTGATCGAATCGCACCACACGCCCGCGCTCGCGAAACTGCAGCCACGATCACGCCGGCGTGTCGTGAAGGAGGGCAATGATCTCGGCCCACTCGCGGCGTTGGTGACAGACCTCGCGGAGCTGGTGAAGAACGCTCACGCGCCGCGCTAACTGCGGCTAGCGCCTGAACCAGTTGGGCACGATTCCCGAAACAGCCCAACTCAACGCCGCCACCCCAAGACACGCCTCCGTCACCGCCCCGCGATTTACCCACCCAAGCACCAGGATGTCGAATCCGCCACGAACGGTCAGCACCAGCCCGACGAAGCCGATGACCAGCAATGCGAGTGGACGCCGCGAGATCGCACCCGCCGGCGCCGCCGCATCGCCAACCGGAACATCTACCCGCCGCACCTGCACCACCCCCGTCACCAGGCAGATCATCCCCAGCCAGAATGTCAGCGCCGCGAGAATCCCCGGCCCCACCGGATTGGGATTCGGGTCTGGCCAGATGCCCACGGCCGCCAGAGCGATGATCGCCAGCAACGGCCCGGCGCCGAAGACGATCAGGCCGAGGCCGATGCGGACCATGCGGTTCCGGAGGTACGTACCCATTCTCAACTGGCCTCCTTCATCAGAAAAAAGGCGTCCATCAGGATTGATCATACCGCAAGAATCCCGATCGCACCGGCCATCCGTATCGACCGAGCGCCCTTCCATCTACCCACCACCTCGCCCCGTCTCCTCGGCATCTCCACCAGAACCAGCACGACGTCCGTCCA
>JBDSMX010000045.1:0-17846 GCA_039915645.1 Gemmatimonadales bacterium
GAAGGGAGATCGGTCGGTAGAGTGCCTCACCAGCCCGGGCCTGCACTGCAGCCCGATCGGGAGCCGGAATCCCTGTCACCGCGCCCGCTACTGCCGCATCAATCTCGGCCCTGCCAAGCGGGATCGGTACGAAGGAATATCGACGGGCGAATCGCATCGCACCCGATTCATTGTACCGCTCCACCACGAAGTAGGAATCGCTGGCCGAGCGCATCGCGCGAGTGACCAACACGAACCCGCTGCCATCCCCGAACGAGTTCCAGAGAGGAAAGTCATCAAACGGCTGGCCGCCGACAAAATTTGAGCGGCCCACCTTGATGGTCCAGGCCCGACGACGCATCGACACTGACAGAATTGTGGCGCCGATTTTTCCATTGCGGGCACGGCGGATTGACTCCATGGCTGCCGGCTTCTCCCACGACTCCGCAACCTCGGCAGGAATGACCGCCGTCGACCCGTCACGCAGGTAGACCGGCGAATCGCCGATCTGCACCGGAATGGTTCGCAGCAGCTTGCCGGCCACGCTGAAAAGCGAGATCCGCTTGAGCGCATCATCGCCGACCCAGAGCGTGTCACCGACCCAGCCCATATACGCAGGGTACTGAACTTCTCCGGGCCCAGCGCCCGCGCGGGAGAAGAAGAGCGGCTTGGCGTTCCCTCGCAGCAACACCATTTGCGGCCCCGGCCGCGGCACCAGCGCGACTACGCCATTCGGTCCCGGCGCGACGCCTCCGATACGAGTGAGCGGCACGCCGAGGGTGGCTTCGGTGATGGTGGTGGCGCGGATGAGAGGGCGGGCCTGCGCGGAGAGTGTGCTGGCACCGGGTACAGACGTGGTGAGAGCCAGCAGCACCGCAGCATAGCGTCGTAGCCAGGATCCATGGAGACCGGAAATATCGAGGGATTTCAAAGGGAAGGTCCTAATCCTTGTGAAACAACGATCCGATGAACGCCCCTGGGATCATTCCCAGGAGGAAGCCCAGGACCGTGACCTCAATCGTTCGCGGAGCGGAGGCGTGCACGTCAACCTCCTGCAGGAATATCGGAATCGCCAGCAGGCCGCCGCCAACCATCGCCCCCATGAACCAGTACGAGTGATGCGGCTCGGCCGCGATTGTGGGGAGTTTCTCCACCTGGCTAACCGGGGCAGACATCCCGGCGCGCAGCTGGGCAACGCGTTGCGCCTCTCCCCGACCTGCCGCTCCCAGGATGAGCACTGCGAGCAGCAATGCAGCCCGAGACATACCCCTCACGGAACCCTCACGATCCGTGTGGTCGTCTGGCCCACGGTATTGAAGTGCAGGTCCTCCGCGGGATCGTCAATCTGCGATCGGAGATTCTCGACGATCGTACTCCGCAGCACCGGGCCGGTCACGGTCGACACGAGATCGCGACGCAGCTTCACATGCGTCGCAACATGGCCGCCCTCGACGTCGGCATTGATCTCGATATTCTGTACGTTGGCAAGCTCAAGCGCGCCATTGCTCGTCGACACCACTTTCCAATATCCGCCGCCGCTGGTCGAGTCGCCCCACCCCCCTCCCACCGGGACGTCACCGCGGATCAGAGGAAAGAACTCGGCCAACGCCCGGATCATTGGCGCACGCGCGACGCTGATCGCATCAGGATTGAGCGGGCTCATCGAGCGCTGACGCGCCGGGGCTCCGGCGTAGATAAACCGCGACAACGTGAACCCGGAGGCGACCGGATCGAACTTGAGCCTGGCACTCGCGCGGGGGCCGATCTGGTGCTTGTCCCAGACCGAGTCCAGCCGGAAGTCTGCGATCCTGCCACCGACCGAGTCGGTGATGGTGAGAGTGACTACTGCCCTGGTCGTCGCGGTGTCGGCGTGTGCCCCGTCGGGTGCGATCACGGTCGTCGCACTCTCGATCTCGACCAGATAGTGCAGCACCTCGACGTGCTGCAGCACCGGCGCGGCAGGCGCCAGACCAATGGTGGGGAGAAAGAGACAGAACGCACGGAGGGAAAGCTGCACGAGGACGCTCAGGGCTGGGGGACGCCTGTGGCCTGCCCAGAGAAGCTAACGCCGAGTGGTGTGGCAAGCGAAAGGGCCGCCAATGGTGAGGGGCGGCCCGTTCGACAGCAATTCCACCCCGCAGCCATCAGGGCTTCGACTTGGCGACCAGCTGAACCCGCACGACACTCTCCACTCCGAGGCTGTCCACCGCGACGCCGAGCGCAGTTACACCGGTGCTCGCACGAAGCGACAGTCGGATATTCCTGGGCCACTCCACCACCATCGCATGTTTGCCGTTGCGATCGTAGACATCAGCGGTTTTCGCTTGACCGTCTCCAACCGACCTGTCCACCCAGAGTCGGCCATCGAGGTCGAATCCGAGGCCGATCAATGGTGCTTTCACTTCCGGAATTCCGAATGGCAGATCGGAGCGGCTCAGTTGATTCCGCTTGAGAAACTCACCCAAGCTTTGCTCTGCTTCGGCACGTTCTCGATCGCTGACCCTCACTGGAAGTAACGAAGATCGGATGGGCAGTCGCCGTCCATTCTGCGTCCAGGTGATCGCATACGTGGAGGACACCGCTTCAGCGACGTCACCAGCAGGCCCGAAGGCGCGGAGTGCGAACGCCCCGAACGGTTGAGCAATCCCGACCGTCGAAGCAAACTTCCCGCCTTTCTCGCCGCGCACTGGAAGTGTGATCTGCTTCACCGCCAGATCTTCCGCCGGAGGCTCAGGCAATGTGTCCAGCCGGAGAGTACCGCCGACGGAATCCAGAACCGTACGGGTCAGCCTGAACGAACGATTCTTGGAATCGAACACATCCGAAAGGTGAATCAAGTTTCCGCTTTTGTCCCACGAGACGCGGTGGTTCGCTCCGCTCATCGCGTTGGGCGCCCGAATCGACCGCAGAAATCTGGAGGACTTCAGGCCAAGCGAGAATGCGCTATAGCGCTGATTACCCCCTTCTTCGACCCACAGCGTCTCGCCAGCGACGGTGATACAGCACGGCCGATTCAAATCCCCTGGCCCTTGCCCGGAACGTCCGATGGCGTATTCGAATCGGCCACGGGAATCAAACACCCGAACCGTGTTTGCCTTGGAGTCGGCCACCAGAATGCGGCCAGATTTCCCGAACGCTAGTCCATCGATCCGCTCGAACTGGTATTCCGGACCAGTCCCCTGGTCACCACCAAGGGTGAGGTTGACCTCGGCAGTTCGGTATTGCTGAGCGGAGGCTACGTGAGCGACGGCAATCCAGAGAATGGGGAGCAATAACATCCTTGAGTCCACCTTGGGTGTCACGCGGCCTCCTGCGAGGATCAGCAATGGGGCGTGCCTTACTGTATGGCACAATGAGATCACAAGATAGTTGGCCCCAATACGACTCACCGGGTTGGCGAACCGCACTGAGGCCAGAACTCTCCGCGCCGGGGCTAAATCTCTTCGTGCGGTCTCTGCAGGGGCATGGGGGGGCAGACCCCCGGCCACCCCTCCCCTGCCTTGTCTCAATCCTTCTTCAAACAGACGCAAGTGGGTTGAGATTCTCCGATCTGGCAACACGCATATTGCGCCGGGTCCGAACAGGTGATCGTGCACCCGCTCCCCTGGTTTAGTGTGCACTGATAGGTATTCCGATCACACATGCCTGGGCCTTCATCCTGCGCTTGGCCTGGCGCGGCAGCTGCAACGGCCAAAACGAATACCGACAGCACTTGGACCAGTCGAAGATTGTTCACGATTCCTCCTGTGGTGTGAATAACGAATGCAGCGATCCTACAGTGGGCGCTGCCATGCGCCCGTACGCCTGGTACGGCTATTTCTTACCATTGTTCAACTTCTCGATCATCGTCTCGAGCTGTTCGAAGGTTGGGGTACCTGAAAATCTCCATCCGTTCACCATCACTGTAGGCGTTCCAGTCAACTTAAATTCCTCAGCCGCGATCGAATCGACTTCCACGCGCTTCGCGATCGGGGCACTCGCAAGACAATGCCTGAAGCCAGTGGTATCTGCAACCTGGACGGCAGTCGCTACGGCAACGAGATCAAGTACTCGCAGTGAGTCCTGATGCTCAAACAAGTAGTCGTGGAATTGCTGAAACCGGCCCTGATCGGCAGCGCACTCTGCAGCCAGAGCAGCAGGTTTCGCGTATGGGTGAATCGCCTGAATGGGAAAATTGCGATAGTAGACTTGAAGTTCCGAAGGATGGGCTGCCTGAAGTCGCGCCAGGTCGCTGTGAAATCGCTTACAGTAGGGGCATTGAAAATCGGAAAACTCGACGACCGTAACTTTCCCGCCCGCCGCGCCAAAGTGCATGCTTCCCGTTGCGTACTTGCCCCAATCCTTCACGAAAACCGGAGGCTTGGGTTTGCTTGGATCATCAGGTGTACGGAACTCACGCCTTGCAACCATAAGGGTCACTGCGACCGCACAGACTGCGAGAATTCCGGTCATCACCCGCTCGAACATGTTGGTACTCGCCAAGAGTCTTCTCCTCGCGGCAGGGTCAGGCCATCTCATTCATACGGCACTTGGGATACACGATTCTCTCCCTACAAGCGACCACGGCCCGGGACAGCGCCGCGCCGGGGGAGAACACCGCTCTTTGAGGATGAGCTACTGTGACTTGGCGTATTTGCCAATAATTTCATAACCATTCCGCTAGCGGACAACCGGGCAATCTTGCCCGGCACATGGTGGCCCTCCATGACATCCCCAAGCAGCCCAGTGCCTCCTCATTTGTGGCGTCGCGAAGGTGCAGCTGTTCTCACAAATGAGGCGCCTGAACTGCCTTGCACAGGCCTAGCGATCGGTATTTGAGCGCCCGAGTGTTTCGTTTATGGGACTCCTCGAGATATGCTCGTCCAACATCTCCAAGTGTACTTGGGAGGGGCACGATGGCCGGCCATCATATGGCGAAGCGCCCGAATGAAGCCGCCGTAGCTCGCGGCGCCAGAAGTGCATAATGATCAAGCGGGACGTTACCATGCCCGCGCGAGGTCCGCGCTTAAAGCGCACCACCTGCATGACCACCCCACTACCTGAGTTGCTAGGAGAAGGCTCGACTTCGACATATTGAGTCCCGGCGAGCCGCTGACCCTACGTACTGTCGGACTAAAGGGCCGAGTACGAGCAGGAGAAACACTGGCTGCTGAGCGTGCTCGGCGAAATGGGATTTGGGTAGAGTGTGCCGGGCGCGCTACCGCCAATCCAGAGGTCGCGCCTGGGCATAAGGGCCGCGCGCTGGGGCAAGCCGCGCCAGCGGAGTACCCCGCATTCCAGTTGTCTCCGTTCGGAGCGCCACTCAATTGCGTCGCCCCGCCCACCCGTCAGTCAATTCGCTGTTCAGTCCCGGCTCGTCGCCGTGCTTCTGCTGATTCCCTTCGCCGCCGGGGCCGCGGTCACTGCTCCCAGGCAGTACGGTCGCGTCACGGCCCGAGAATCTTCAAACGGACCACGCTAGGTACATCATCCTCATCGAGTTCACTCGCCCACACGGTATCTCGAGAAACCGCGCGAAGCGTAATGTTGGGTGGGAGTTGCAACACCCCGATGACCGCCCCGGAACGGGCATTGAGCACGAGCCATCGATGCGAAGGCGACGCGCCATCCAGCTCGATCCACGTCGCTTCGTCCCGACCGAGCAGTATTCGACGGACAGGCGGATAATAAATGATGCGAGGGAGCTGCTTCTTCGCGTCGAGATAGGCCCTTGGCATCTGCGCAAGCCTCATCCCCCGAGGGGTCGACTTGGCAAATTCCGCCTCTAGGGCGCTCGCCGCAATTTTCTCAGGCGAATAGGGAATCTCCCGACGCAGGAGCGTGTCGCCGCGAGTCGAGAGCAGAAGCAGATTGAAGCTACCTTTTGCTCCTTGGGCATTGGCCTGTTGCAAAACCAAGATTGTCGAACCATCTGGTGAGAACGCCTTGATCGGGCTAGCGCAGAACGGTGCGCCGATCGAACCGCTGATCGTTCCGGATTCCCACTCCCGAAAGCAGGCAGGCGGTCTTCCGAGGGGGGGGGTTGTCAGGAGCACCTTCCTGAGGACGCCGTCTGGCCCCACCCGCACGATACTCTCGCGAGCTGATACACCGATTGTGCCGTCGGCGCCGTTGCGTTCGGGCAGATGCACTCCGGACATCGGCACGAAGCTGCCGTCCGGCAGAATTGCCCCGGGGGCGGCACCGATTGGTCCGCCACTGAACTTTAGATAGCTCGGACTCGGAAGAGTGAGCACGTTCAACCAAATTCCGTCGCGCACCAGCACACCCCGTGCGGTGAAGACCGAAGTTCGGTGAAGTTTGCCGTCAAGAATCCAGAGGGAGTCTCCCACCCATCCGTGAGCACCTACCGATCTGAACTCGCCCGGCCCCTCTCCCGCTCTGCCGAACGAGCCTTTCTCAATTCCGTCGACACCAAACAGGCGCACCTTCAGGTCCTGAGGTTGCCAGATCGCCATCGTCCCGTCGCGCCCAACCGCGATTTGGGAGATCGAGACAAAGGAATGGATATCTCCCCGTATCCGAAGGGATTCGGTGTAGCGAAGGACTGGGGCTCGATCCTGAGCCCCGCAAGGGAGGATATCCAGGAGCCCGACGAGAAGCGCGCCGCACATTCCAAAACGCATCACTGCCCCCCCCATTTCAACCCTGGTTCTGTTGGCCAGGAGGCCCATCGTTTCAGCTGCCTCGTCCACCGATCGCCATAGGGCACCCTTCCCCACTAACTGTCGATGTTCGCGGGACGGCCGGCGATGATCATTGAGGCAAAGAATCCCGCGAAGCGTGGTGAACCGAAAGCCAACTATCTGCCAACCCCCACCCCACCAATTGACAGCAGCGCGGGGGATTTGGAAAAACCGAAGCGACCCTCAAGCAGCGGTTACTGACGATTTTCGCTCAGTAACCGCTCACCCCGGGGATTCACGTCGCGCTAAGGGTACTCAGTTTCCATCGCTGAACTGCCGAAAAGCGTAACTTGCTCGCTGCCCGTACCTCTGTCCAATACTCGAGCCTGCCTTCGGGGGCCTCTCAGCCGACCGGCTGGCATTGGCAAAGGTATGCGGTGCAGATCGCCTGGTGAGCCCCGGCGAAAGTGACCGCATCTATGCTGCTCCCTCGAGGCACAAGTCACTCTGAGGGTTTTTCCCCGACTGACGCTAGCACGATGTATTGCAGCACGAAAGCGTCCAACCGTATCCATTGCATCCGGCCGACCCGCAGCTTGAGCATACGGCGTCGTGGCCGTCCCAGGAGCATCCTGACTGAGAAGTGATTGTGGTGCAGAGCTCGCGCCCCTGACTACCACTGCAGTTCGCCGCGGAATCGGTGTACCAGCAGCCGTTGATTTGCTGGGCTACCGCAGGCCGAGGAAGGCTGACCATAGCAACAGTAACGGCAGCGGCAAAAACGGTGATCATGTTGCACGAAACGCGCATAGAGTCCCCCTGATAAATGGTCATGGCTGGTTGCGATGAATTACACTTCCAACGATACTGTCGAGAGTAGCGCTGTCCGGCACTGTACTGTACTGGAGCCCATTGACGAGGATTGTCGGGGTGCCGGTGCCACGAAGGGCTAAGACAACCCTCACATCCTCTTTGATGGCTGGAACTGAGTCACGTCGCGAAACGCACGAGATGAACCTACCATCGTCCGGCACTCCGGCATCTTTCGCAAAGGATTGGAACGATTTAAGTCCGAGTGAGTCCTGCTTGGCATAGAGGAGGTCATGGTATTCGAAGAATCGCCCCTGCACGCCAGCGCACTCCGCCGCTCGCGCCGCAGTGTAGGCGAAGCGATGGTACTCAAGCGGCCAGTGCCTAAAGACGAGAGCGACCCCTTCAGGGTACTTGGCGCGAATCATTTTCAGAGAACGCAAGGCAAATCCCCGGCAGGCGGGGCATTCGAAGTCGGCGAACTCAACAATCGTCACTGGGGCATCCGCTGGCCCGAGTCGATGTCCCTCAGATTTGAGCGCTTCCCAGTTCTTGACCGTGGTGGGCGGCTGATTGGGAACGAACCCTGAGGGCAATGGTCGATTTCCGCTACGGTTGGCTCGGACGAAGGTGACAGTTGCGACGACGGCGCAGGCGACCGCCACAACCGACATACTAAACGATGCTACCTCCTTGACGTTCACTCACCACCTCGCATCAGCGTGTGTTTGGAATTGTGAAGTCCTGCCAACGTGCACTCTGGTAGATCTGGAGCCTGAATTGCTGATGACCGCAAGAGTCCGATGCGACGCAAGAGCCAGGCTTGAAACCACAGTCCCATTGGGAACTCATCCACAGCTTCGCGCCGCACCTCGCCCGCGGTGCGATCACTAGAATGGGTGGTAGTTCGGCGGACTCAGTCCTGATAGGGCAGACGATACGCTCTGCGACCGAAATGCTCAACGGGGCAGTATTGCCCTGTCGGCGGATCCCGGGACGCTCGTACGGTCCTTTCCCCTTGCGCGCGGTTCCTCCGCGGGATACCGTATTGGTTAGCCTTAACTTCGTTCGTGTCTTCCGACCCCCCTCTTTCGGAACCCGCCAATGAATGACTCAGATCCTTCCGCTTCTTCCCGCATGCCCACTCACTACAGCGACGACGAACTTCGGCACCTCAGCAAGACTTGGGACCTCACCGACCAGCAACGCCGCGCGCTATCCCACCTGCTCCGATGGCGCTCCCCCAAGGAATTCGCAGGCGACTTGAATGTGGGTCCTTGCCGAGTTCGGCATCTCGTCGACGAGATTCGGGAGAGCGCAGAGGTTTCTGACGGCGCCACGGGAATCAGGAAGGCAGCCGCCGAGTTGATTGCAGTATTGCGAGTAGAGAGAGAGAGAGAGAGAGAGAGAGAGAAGACAATTGATAACGAGACGGGCGCCGATTAGGCGCCCGTCTGTCTTGGATTTCCAACTGCTCCACGATCCGTACCGCGCAGCGCGCGGGGCTAGTTTGTGAGGTCGGTTCGATTGCGCCCCCTCACCTAGTTCTTCTTCACCCCGAAATCGGCGATGTGCAGATCGAGGTTGTGGTTGAGCCGCATGCCGACCAGCCCATCCGTGCTCGCGCCATCCAGCTCGGCCTTCTTCATCGACTTCACTTCCTTGTCGTTGACCATGAAGCTCACCACGTCGCCGGAGACCTTGATCGACAGCTTGTTGGTCGCGGAGCCGTCGGCCGGCGCGTCCTTGTTGATCGCGTCGGAGGCGGTGTAGGCGACGACCGACTTCGGCTTGCCATCAGAGGTGCGATGGTTGATGAGGAAGGTGCCGTCGACCGGCTTCACGATGAAGTAGAGATAGTTCTGCGTCGCGGTCTGCAGATCCTTCCCGCCGATGAAGAGACCGTACGCCTCGTGCTGCGAGCTCTTCCGCTGACCGAAGGTGGCGCTGACGGTGTAATTCCCCTTCGAGGCGTCGGCTTCCTTGTAGTAGATGCCGGCGGGACCGGAGGTGTGATGGAAGCCCGGACCCATGGCGCGGAAATTCACATCGGCCACGGTGGGGACCGGACGACCCGGGTACGCGGGGTCGAAGCGAACCATCCAGCCGGCCGGCAGGCCGGTTCCCTTCACGGCCGTGGTCGGGTCGTGATCCTGTGCGCCGAGAGGAGACACCGCTGCAAAGGCGATGGCCGCCATCAGGGCAATGCGCGAGACGTTCATAGCTGCTCCTGGAAATGGAAAAGAAAGTTCACACTGCGTCCATCAGGTCGTGCTGACATACCCGCACCCGGCCTGCTGGGCCGCAACCACCGCGAACAAACCGGTAGGCTGCAGGATCACGCCGGGAATGAGATACTGCTTCGCCACTGCCGTCGCTTCGTCACGCGTCGAGTTGTCGGCACGGCGGAACTTCGCCACCACCATCGAGAAGGCACGATTGCAACCGAGCACCACGCCACCACTCGCGAGGAACGATGCGAAGTTCGCGGTACCGATCGGATTGCTGGTGTAGTAGGCGCCGCTATCGCGCCCCTGCCCCATCTTGAGCTCCTCGCCGATCTTGAATCGCTCCCAGTAAGCGTCGTTCATCACCAGCGGAATCGCCATGTGCCGGAACACCATCACCAGCGACGCTTCCTCGGCCTTGATGCCGTAGACCGCCATCGCATCGGAACGCCAGCCAGTGGCCCGCGAGAACGCCATCTCCTCGCCCACCTGCGGGATGTCGAACACCGCGCGGATCTTGCCGTTGACACGGTCGGTCCACGACATGTCCCAGTCGGTGCTCACGGCCGTCAGCTTCTCAGCACCAGGCGCCGACGCCGAGAGCGGGGCGAACGGAACGCCCGCTGCCATCGCGCCACCTGCTACCAGTTTGCCGAGAAAATCGCGACGCGCGTGAGACATGGTAGAACCCGTGAATCAAGCGTCGAGGATCGAAAACCCATATACGGCTAGCGGAAGCCATTGGTTCCGGGCCGGAATATAGGGGGGCTCCATCGCCCATCGCCCATCGCCCATCGCCCATCGCCCATCGCCCATCGCCCATCGTTACAAGATGTACCTTCGCAAATCATCATCCTGCACCACCTTCGTCAGCCGCTCCTTCACCGCCGCCCCGTCCAGCTTGAGTTCCTTGGTCTTGCCATCCGGCAGATCAAAGAGAATATCCTCGAGCAGCGTCGACATCACCGTGTGCAGCCGCCGAGCACCGATATTCTCCATCCGGTCGTTCGCGATCCACGCCGTCCTCGCAATCTCGGCCACCGCATCCGCTCCGAAGGTCAACACGCACCCCTCGGCCGCGACCAGCGCCTCGTACTGCTTCGTGAGTGCGTTCTCGGGTTCGGTCAGGATTCTGACAAAATCACCCTCGGTCAACGGCTCGAGCTCGACCCGGATCGGGAAGCGACCCTGCAACTCCGGAATCAGGTCGCTCGGCTTGCTGACGTGAAACGCACCGGCCGCAACGAAGAGAATATGATCGGTGCGCACGTGGCCGTAGCGCGTCTGCACCGTGGAGCCCTCGACAATAGGCAGGAGGTCGCGCTGCACACCCTCGCGTGACACGTCAGGACCGGTGGTGCTCTTCTCGCCAGCGATCTTGTCGATCTCGTCGAGGAAGATGATGCCGTGATTCTCGACCCGGTCGAGCGCCTCGTTCACCGTTTCGTCCATATCGACGAGCTTGCGCAGCTCCTCGTCCTCGAGCAGCCGGCGCGCATCCGGAATCTTCACCGTGCGACGCTTCGGCTTCTTCGGCAGCATATCCATCAACCAGTCGGTGAAGGAGCTCTCGGGCGAATCCATCCCCTCGGGCGGCCGCATCGCATCGGTGTTGGGATAATTCTGTGGCGTGACCTCGATCTCGACCTCGCGTTCATCGAGCTTCCCCTCGGCCAGCAACAGCTTGAGCTTCTCGCGCGATCCCTTCTGCCGCTTCTGCAAGGCCTCGTCGTCGGGATCGCCGTCGGCCGCGGGTAGGAGCAGATCGAGCAGCCGCTCGATGGTGCGCTCCTCAGCCTGCGGCCACACTTCATCCTCACGCTCGAGTCGCACCAGCGAAATCGCGGCGTCGACCAGGTCGCGCACCATCGACTCGACATCGCGACCGACGTAGCCGACTTCGGTAAACTTCGATGCCTCGACCTTGATGAACGGCGCACCCGCGAGCCGCGCGAGACGCCGCGCGATTTCGGTCTTGCCGACGCCCGTCGGGCCGATCAGGATGATGTTGCTCGGCGTGATCTCGTCGCGGATCCCTTCGGGCGCCTGACCCCTGCGCCAGCGATTGCGGATCGCGATGGCGATCGCCTTCTTGGCGGCCGCCTGCCCCACGATGTAGCGATCGAGCTCACTGACGATCTGGCGCGGCGGCAGCTCCTCGAGCCAGGGGCGCGGGGCATTCGGATCGACGGCATCAGCAGCGGGCACAGGCGTGGTCAAGCGGGCAACTCCAGCACGGTCAGGTGACGATTGGTGTAGACACAAATGTCGGCGGCGATCTCGAGCGAACGCTGCACAATGTCCTTGGCACTCAAGCGCTCATCGGGGAGCAGCGCACGCGCAGCGGCGAGCGCGAAGGTGCCGCCGGAACCGATGCCGAGGATGCCGTCATCCGGCTCGATCAGTTCGCCGGTGCCGCTGAGCAGGAAGACGTGATCGACGTCGGCCACAATCAGCAGCGCCTCGAGCCGGCGCAGATAGCGATCACCGCGCCAATCCTTGGCGAGCTCGGTCGCGGCGCGCGTGAGGTTGCCGGGGTAGCGATCGAACTTCTCCTCAAAGCGCTCAAATAATGTTAGCGCATCGGCGACCGACCCCGCGAAGCCGGCGAGAATGCGGCCGCCCTTGAGCGCGCGCACCTTGGTCGCCTGCGACTTCATGATGGTATCGCCGATGCTCACCTGGCCATCGCCGCCGAGGGCGACGCGGCCGTTCTTGCGGACGGCGAGGATGGTGGTTCCGTGGAATTCAACGGTCATTGCTATCCGCCCTCTGATCTAGGTCGTGCCGCGCTTGCGCGGCACCGGTATTCGCGAAACGGGGAGCTCGGGCTCCGATGATTCGGGGAGACCCGTGCCGCGCGGTGGGGGCGGGGCATGCCCCGCCCTTACCGCGCCCTCGGATGAGCATCCCGATACACCTGCTTCAACCGCTCTACACTCGTATGCGTGTAGATCTGCGTCGTACTCAACGATGCATGCCCCAGCAGCTCCTGCACCGCCCTCAGGTCGGCACCCGCATCGAGCAGATGAGTCGCGAAGGTGTGACGCATCGAATGGGTGCGCATCTCCTTGGCGCCGATGGCGTCGTAGAGCTTGTGCATCCGCCGCTGAACCGTGACCGCACTGAGCCGCTTGCCGCGCCGGCCGATGAAGACCGCACGCCGCTCGGCCCCCGGCAACCCCGCCAGCGGCTCCCTCGCCTGAAGGTACTTCCTGAGTGCAATCGACGCCCGCTGCCCCACCGGGACGATCCGCTCCTTCCGCCCCTTCCCCAGCACCTTCACCTGGTCGCTGAGCAGGTCGAGGTTGCCGACGTCGAGCATCCGCAATTCCGAGAGCCGCAGCCCCGACGAATAGAAGAGCTCGAGCATCGCGAGGTCACGCATCGCGTCGACCTCCCCCGTCTCGGCCAGCCCCTCGGCGACCTTGAACAGCGCCGTCACCTGCTCGGTGAGGAGGTAGGTCGGCAGCCGCTTCTCGAGCTTCGGCAGTCGGGTCGCCCTGATCGCCGGAATATCGACATCGTGATGCACGTGCAGCCACTTGTAGAACGATCGCACCGCACTCAGCGTCCGCGCCGCGCTCCGCTTCGCGAGTCCACGGCGGTCCATCTCGGCGAGGAAACCCCGCAGTGCGAGTCGATCAACACCCTCGAAGGTCCAGGTCGCACCGTTGTGCCGGCGGTCGAGGAAGTCGGCGAAGGCGTCGAGATCGCGGCGATAGGCCGAGATGGTGTGCGGCGAGTTGTCGCGCGCCTTCTCGAGGTGGGTGAGGAATTCGGTGATCCGCTCGCGCGTCACACCGTTGCTCGCCACGCCGCGAAATCGCGCCGTGCGCGCTCCACCAGCAATGCCTTCTTCTGATCCTTCTTGACTCGCCCTTCGAGTGGATCGACCAATCCGAAGTTCGCGTTCATCGGCTGGAAATGCTTCGGGTCGGCTTCACGCAGATAGCGCAACAGCGCGCCGAGCATCGTGGTCGGCGGCGGCGCCACGGTCTCCTGACCGTTGAGCACGCGCGCGAGATTGATTCCCGCGAGCAGGCCGGTGCCAAGCGATTCGGTATATCCCTCGACGCCGGTGAGCTGGCCCGCGAAGAAGAGCGGCGCACCATCGCGTGCTTGCAGCGTGCCACCGAGCGATCCCGGCGAATTGATGTAGCTGTTGCGATGAATGGAGCCGTAGCGCAGGAACTCGGCGGTGGCCAGGCCCGGAATGCTCCGCAGCACGCGAATCTGCTCGGGGATCCGCAACCGCGTCTGGAAGCCGACGAGATTCCACATCTGCGCGGCCTTGTCCTCGCGGCGGAGCTGCACTGCCGCATACGGCTCGAGATTGGTCACCGGATGATGGAGACCAATCGGCTTCATCGGGCCGAATCGGAGCGTCTCGCGGCCGCGCTTCGCCATCTCCTCCACCGGCAGGCATCCCTCGAAGTACGGCACCGCATCGAACTCGTGACCGTGGAACTGATCCGCCGCCGTCAGTGCGTCGATGAAGGCCTCGTACTGCGTCTTGTCCATCGGCGCATTGAGGTAGTCATCACCATCGCCCTTCCCCCAACGCGACTTGGCGTAGAGCACGTCCATGTCGAGCGATTCAGAGGAGATGATCGGCGCGATGGCATCGTAGAAGGCGAGCGCACCGGTGCCGAGTCGTTCGGCAATCGCGGCCGCGAGCGCATCGGAGGTGAGCGGACCGGTCGCGACGATTCCCGGCGAGGGAAGCGTCACCGACTCCTCGCGCGCGATGGTGATCCGCGGATGCGAGGCGATCTTGGCGTTGACGAGCGTCGAGAATACGTCGCGATCGACCGCGAGCGCTGCACCACCCGGCACCCGTGCCTCATCGGCGATCGGCAGCAGGATGCTCCCAAGATCACGCAGCTCGGCCTTGAGCAGCCCGTGCGCGTTCTCGAGCTCGACCGACTTGAAGGAGTTGCTGCAGACGAGTTCGCCGATCCGGTCGGTCTGGTGTGCCTGGGTCTTCACCACCGGGCGCATCTCGACGAGTGTTACGTCGATACCCCGTTCGGCGAGCGCCCAGGCGGCTTCGGATCCTGCGAGTCCGCCGCCAACCACGGTGGCGCGGCGGCTGGTGTCGCTCACGATGTGACGGAGCGCCGCTTGCCCGCTGCGCCCCGCTTCGCCTTGGGCGCCTTCCCCTTGTCGGCGAGCAGTGCGACGGCCGACTCGAGCGGGAAGGTCATCGGATCGGTCCCCTTGGGCACCGAGGCATTGAGCTCGCCGTGCTTCACGTAGGGACCATACTTGCCATCGAAGAGTTGCACCGGCTTGCCATCCTTGGGATGCGCGCCGATCTCGCGCAGCGGCGCGATCGCCGCGCGGCCACGTCGTGCTGCCTTGGGCTCCGCGAGCAATGCCACTGCGCGATCGAGCTGCACCGTGAGCACATCATCGCCGGCCTTGAGCGAACGGAACTCGACTTCGCCCTTGCCGAGGTCGTGCAGGATGTAGGGACCGAAGCGACCGAGGCCGGCCTTGACCGGTCGCTTGCTCTCGGGATGCTCGCCAAGCAAACGCGGCAACGAGAGCAGACCGATCGCCATCTCGAGCGTCACGGCATCGGGCTTGACACCCTTCGGCAGCGACGACCGCTTCGGCTTGACCTTGCTCCCTTCTTCCTGCTGGCCCAGCTGCACGTACGGACCATACTGGCCATCGAGCACGTAGATCGCTTCGCCGCTCTCGGGATGCGTCCCCACCGAGGCGGGCCCTTCGGCGCGCTGCCGGAGCAATGCCTCGACCCGCTCGGGATCGAGATCGGCCGGCGTCGCATCCTTGGGCAACGAGGCGCGCAGCGGCTCATCGCCTTCGCGCTCCACATACGGCCCGAAGCGACCGATGCGCACCGTGGCGCCGAGACCATCGATGGCGACCTGGCGCGCCTCGTTGGGCTTGATGTCGCGCTCGCCATTGGCGGTCTGCTGCTGCAGGCCGTCTTCGCCGAGGTAGAACTCCTTGAGGTAGGCGAGCATGTCGCGTTGCCCTTCGGAGATCTCGTCGAGGCGGTCTTCCATTCCCTTGGTGAATTCCACGTCGACGAGATGGCCGAAGTGGCGGATCAGCAGGTCGGTGACCGCGAAGGCGGTGAAAGTCGGCACCAGCGCCTGACCCTGCCGCACCACATAGCCGCGATCGACGATGGTGCCGATGATGCTCGCGTAGGTCGACGGTCGGCCGACGCCGTTTTCTTCGAGCGCCTTCACCAGCGACGCTTCGGTGAAGCGGGCCGGCGGCTTGGTCTCGTGGCCCACCGGCTCGAGCGTAACACACTTTGGCGCATCACCACTCTTGAGCGGCGGCAGCGGCGTGTCGCGATCCTCGAGCGCCGCTTCCGGATCGTCCGAGCCCTCGACGTAGGCGCGCAGGAAGCCGGCGAAATCGGTGCGCAAACCACTGGCGCGGAAGGTCGCGTTCATCACCGCGATCTCGGCAGTAGTCGAGGTCTTCTTGGCGTCCTTCATCTGCGACGCGACGGTGCGCTTCCAGATCAGGTCGTAGAGCGCGAGTTCGTTCCCCTCGAGGTCGGTCTCTTCCGGCGTGCGGAAGTGCGAGCCCGCGGGACGAATCGCCTCGTGCGCTTCCTGCGCGTTGGCGACCTTGTTGGCGTACCGGCGGGGCGAGTCCGGCAGATACTCGGCCCCGTAGAGCCGGCCCACCAGTTCACGCGATGCGGTGATCGCCTGATCGGAGAGCGACACGGAGTCGGTACGCATATAGGTGATGTAACCGCGCTCGTAGAGCTTCTGCGCCGTCTGCATCGTCTGCTTGGCACTGTAGCGCAGCTTGCGGTTGGCTTCCTGCTGCATGGTCGAGGTCGTGAACGGCGCGTACGGACGCATCGTCCGCGGTGATTCCTCGACGCTGGTGATCCTCCACGCCGCACCCTGCAAGGTGTCGACCAGCGTGCGTGCGGTGGCCTCGTCGAGCAGCAGCACATCCTTGTCGGCGGCGACCTTGCCGGTGTTCTCGTCGAAGTCCTTGCCGGTGGCGAGGCGCTTGCCGTCGAGTGCCACCATGCCCGCTTCGAATTCAGCGCCCGCGTGCGCGAGTGTCGCCGAGAGATCCCAGTAGGAGCCGGTGCGGAACGCCATCCGCTCGCGCTCGCGATCGACCACGAGTCGCGTCGCGACGCTCTGCACCCGACCGGCGCTGAGCCCGAAGGCGACCTTCTTCCAGAGCAGCGGCGACAGCGTGTAGCCCACGAGACGATCGAGGATGCGTCGCGCTTCCTGCGCCCGCACCATGTCGTTGTCGACATCGCGCGTGTGCTCGAGTGCCTCGCGAATCGCTTCCTTGGTGATTTCGTGGAAGACCATCCGCTTGACAGTGACCTTCGGCTGCAGCACTTCGAGCAGGTGCCAGGAGATGCTCTCGCCCTCGCGGTCTTCGTCGGTCGCGAGGTAGAGGGTGTCGACACCCTTGAGCAGTTCCTTGAGTTCCTTCACCACCGCCTTCTTGTCGCTCGGCACGATATAGAGCGGTGCGAAGTCGTTGGCGACGTCGACGCCGAAGCGGGCCCACTCCTCACCTTTGTACTTCGCCGGAATCTCCTTGGCATCGCCGGGGAGATCGCGGATATGGCCCATCGAGGCGGCCACGGTGAAGCCATCGGGAAGGAAAGTGCGGATGGTGCGAGCCTTGGTGGGCGACTCCACGATGACCAGCGACGTGCCCAATCCCCCGCCCTGCGACGTTGCCGACGCGCGGGTGCGGGGGGATTTGGCTTTCGCGGCCTTCTTCTTCGTGGTTGTCGCCATTACACACTCATATATAGGAGGGGCTGCGCCCTCGTCTGCGGCGAATAAGGTAGCGCACGCCCCGGTTTGGGAAGGGGGCGAAAAACCTCGCCGCCACCAACCATCACCGCTACTGAAAACGTAACTCGTTCTGGCGCAACCCTTTACCAGCCGCCGTAGTGCCTCGCGGCGGATGCCACCGCCACCGCGGCGCGCTCCAGCGAAAGGGAGCCGACCGCGATTTCGATCCCGGCAAGCCGGTAATACTTCTCCCTGACAGCCAGCAGCTCCGTGAGCCGGTCTTCGAGAGGAGCATCGGAGAGAAGCGGTCGATCGGTAGTGCCGGCCAGACGCTGGGCGGCCACTTCAGGCGGAAGCGACAAATAGACCACGAGCGCTCGGGCATCGACCGCCACCAGGTTCCCCGGTTCCGCCGCCCA
>JBDSMX010000055.1:0-21806 GCA_039915645.1 Gemmatimonadales bacterium
ACCACCACGCCCAGCAGGTTCTTGGCACCGAAGGGCCCTGCGCCGGTGACGGCCGCCACCAGATCAAGGTTGGCCACGGCGACAAGACCCCAGTTGATTCCACCAACCACCAGCAGGACTGCCGCAAGTACATCGAGCTGCTTCATCGGAACGGACCTCGCATCAAGAGTTAGAAACGCACTCGCAGACCGGCGGTGACCGGCCAGACCCAGGCGTTGGTGGTCGTCAGCTCAGCCTTCTTGCTGAACGCGATGTCCCCCTGAGGCGACAAGACCAGCGCGAACGACGAGTTGAAATTGTACGCCAGCTTGGCCCCGGCGTTGATGGCGAAGTAGGTGCGCGACTTCGGGGCGCCATCGATATCGAACGTGACGGCACCAGCGCCCAGGTTCACCAGGAAATCCCAACCCTTCGCGCGCGGGGCCGTCAGGGAATAGCCGATCTTCCCCATGTAGTGCAGCGTCTTGATGTCGATGCTGTTGGTGACCTTGTCCTTGTGCATGCCGTAGTCGAACTCGCCCATCAGGACCAGGCGCTGCCCGATCCGATAGCCGATGGTCCCGCCGAGATCGCCACCAGTCTTGGCGACATCGGCGATGTCGAACGTGGGGACCACCGCGCCGGCTCGAGCCTCAAGAAAGTAGGCGCGCGTGGGATACTGGGCGGCGAGCGGCGAACTCATCGCCAGCGCACCAATTGCAATCAGCAACGTCTTCATCATCTCAGTAGTCCGGTGTGAGTGTGGTGGTGTTACGGCAGGAGGACGGCATCAATCACGTGGATGACGCCGTTGCTAGCCGGCACATCAGCCGCGAGGACGTTGGCGAACTTTGCTCCGACGTGGACCTTCGATCCCGCGAGGTGAATCTTGAGCGTGCCGCCCTGGACCGTCGTGAGCGTGACGTAACCGCTCCGATCGGCGCGCGCCTTCAAGTCCGCCGCGGTCACGAGACCGGCGACGACGTGACAGGTGAGGATCGAGGTCAGCTTGACCTGATCCTTGAGCAAGGCGGCAACAGTGCCAGCCGGGAGCTTCTCGAACGCGGCGTCATTCGGGGCAAACACCGTGAACGGGCCCTTGCCCGACAGCGTGGCAACAAGGTCGGCCGCCTGGACGGCGGCGACCAGCGTCTTGAACTGACCCGCCGCGACCGCGGTCTCCACGATCGTGCCCGGCTTCGCCGGCGCCGCCATCTGAGCCTGCAGCGGCGAGGTGAGCCCGCCGACGACGAGCAATGCAGCAATAAGGTCGAACTTCTTCATTGTATGGCTCCAGTAGTACGGTTGATGTGTCTAGCTATTGTCCATCAAAATGTGGCGATTACCACATAATGTCAATGGTCTGTCTAAGTAATTGCCTTGACACTAGTTAGACAAGCTGATAATTTCACGCATGACCAGCCTAGACCTTCCCGACTTCCACCTCCCCCGGCACCCCGTCCGCGCCGTCGTCACCCGGACCGGGCTCTCCGCCCACGTGCTCAGGGCCTGGGAGCGTCGCTATGGACTGGTCTCCCCCACCCGCACCGCCGCCGGCCAGCGACTCTACTCCGATGCCGACATCGCCCAGCTCACCTTGCTCAGGACCCTGGCCGCTGCCGGAGAGCGGGTCTCCCTCCTGGCGCGACTCCCGATCGAGGAGCTGCAGCGGCTCGCCCAAACCGCTCCCCTCCCCACGGTCGCCACAACGGTCGAACTGCGTCACTCAGGTGAATGGCGACGCGATGCGCTGGAGGCCATTGAATCGATGGATGCCACCAGCCTCCGCCGCGGACTCGAGCGCGGCGCCGTGGCGCTCGGTGTGCCGCGACTCCTGGAAGAGGTGGTGACTCCTGTCTTCCTCGAAATCGGCGAGCGGTGGCACGCGGGGCGAATGACGATTGCTCAGGAACACCTGGCATCGGAGGCCCTGCGCCAGGTGCTAGGCTGGTTCCGGGAGGTAGCGGAGGCCGGGAAAGCCGCACCAGGGCTGGTGGTTGGCACCCCGCCAGGACAAGTGCACGAGGGCGGTGCGTTGATGGCAGCAGCGATCGCGGCCTGCGAAGGGTGGCGAGTGAGTTATCTCGGCGCCGATTTGCCGGTGGCAGAGATCGCCGATTCCGCGCGTCGAACCGGCGCGCGCGCCGTGGCACTCAGCATCGTGTACCCCGCCGATGATCCCGAAATCGGTAACCACATCCGGTCACTCGGCCGCGCACTTCCCCAAGGTGTGACGCTGATGGTTGGCGGCGCCGCGGCCACTGCATATGCCGATGCCATCACGGACGCCAAGGGGAAGCTGCTGCAGAACCTTGGCAACCTGCGCGACACGCTGCGCGAACTCGGCGTCACCGCCTCGGGTCCAGCGTGAGTGCTCCCCATCGCATTCTGCTGACCGGCGCGACCGGCTACGTCGGTGGCCGACTACTCGCCGCGCTTGAGGCCGAGGGCCGATTGCTTCGCTGTATGGCGCGACGCCCGGAGCATTTGCGAGCCCGCGTTGCTGCCACCACCGAGGTCGTTGCCGGCGACGTCTTCGATCCCGACTCACTCGCCGCGGCGATGCGCGAGGTCGACACCGCCTACTATCTGGTCCACTCGATGGATTCGACCGGCTCGTTCCAGCACGCCGATCGGACCGGTGCGCGCAATTTCGCGCAGGCGGCACGCGCCGCCGGGGTGCGGCGGGTCATCTACCTCGGCGGGCTGGGCGGGGGCGACGATTTGTCGAGCCATCTAGACAGCCGCCAGGAGGTGGGTCACATTCTTCGCGAAGACGGCGTGGCCACCATCGAACTCCGCGCCGCCATCATCATCGGTTCGGGGAGCCTTTCGTTCGAGATGATCCGTGCCCTGGTGGAGGCGCTCCCCATAATGATCACGCCCCGGTGGGTCGCCACCCTGACACAGCCGATCGGCATCGAGGACGTCATCACCTACCTGATCGGAACGCTCGATCTCGCCGTCGAAGGCAGCACAATCTTCGAGATCGGTGGTCCGGATCAGGTCTCCTACGGCGATCTCATGCGGGAGTATGCTCGGCAGCGCGGGCTACGGCGACGCTTCATCTCTGTCCCGGTGCTCACCCCCAGACTCTCCAGCATCTGGCTCGGTTTGGTCACGCCGATCTACGCTCGAGTAGGTCGCGCGCTGGTGGAAAGCCTGCGCAACGAGACTGTGGTGCGAGATGGCAGCGCTCGTTCCGCGTTCCGCGTGAAGCCACAAGGGATGGCCGATGCGATGGCCCGCGCGCTGGTCAACGAGGACCGATCGTTCGCGGCCACGCGCTGGTCGGACGCACTCACCGCCGCGCCCCGCCCGCAGGGATGGGGTGGCGCCAGATTCGGTGCCCGGCTGGTGGATTCCCGCTCGATCACCGTGGCGTGCTCACCAGCCGAAGCGTTCGCACCAATCCGTCGCATCGGCGGTGCCACCGGCTGGTATCACGCCACCTTTCTGTGGAAGCTGCGCGGCTTGCTCGACTTGTTGTTGGGAGGGCCGGGGATGCGGCGTGGCCGTCGCGATCCCGAGCAACTGGTACCGGGCGACACCCTCGACTTCTGGCGGGTCGAGGCCGTCGAACCCGACCACTTGCTCCGGCTCTCAGCGGAAATGCGGCTGCCGGGACGGGCGTGGCTCCAGTACGAGGTCAACCCCGACGGAACCGGCAGCACCATTCGGCAAACGGCGATCTTCGATCCGGTCGGCTTGTTCGGCCAGCTGTATTGGTATGCGCTGTGGCCCCTGCACCAGCTGGTCTTCGGCGGGACACTGCGAGGGTTAGCCCGAGCGGCGATCCGGTTGGCCTAGGACGTCGATCACTTCTTCCTCGACCCAGTGCCGATGTCGATCACCGGCTTGCCGAGCTTCTTCATTTGCGGCCGGATGCCGAGGCCCGGCTCCCTTGAGGCCGACATCCTGCCCTTGTGGCGTTGCGGCGCGCCGTCGGCGAACGCGACGGTCCCGTACGAGTTGAAGTCAGTCGAGGAGAACAGGAAACGCTCGGGCGTGCTGTGCGCGAGATGCGCGATCGCCGCCGTGATGATGTCGCCGCCCCAGGTATCCTCGATCGTCATTGCGATCCCGAGCGACACGCAGAGGTCGCGGATTTGTCGCGCGCGGGTGAGACCACCAACCTTGGAAATCTTGAGATTGATCACGTCCATCGCGTGATCGGCGACGCCACGCACCACCATGTCAATTCCATCTACCACTTCGTCGAGCACGAACGGTCGGTTGGTGTGGCGTCGCACGGCGAGGCACTGCTCGTACGTCATGCAGGGCTGTTCCAGGTAGACATCGACATCGCGCACGGCATCGGCAACCCGCAAGGCGGCGTGCTGGGTCCACCCGGTGTTCGCGTCGGCGATCAGCACATCGCCAGCAGAGAGCTCGGCGGCCGCCGCCTTGATCCGCGCGATATCGGTATCAGGATCGCCCCCCACCTTGAGCTGGAACTTGCGATAGCCCTCCTTGCGATACACGCCGATCTTCTTGGCCATCTGCGCCGGTGATTCCTGCGAGATCGCGCGGTACAGCGCAACATCCGCACCGACGTGTCCACCCATCAGCGTTGCCACCGGCAGCCCGCTCACTTTGCCGAGCAGGTCCCAGCACGCCATATCGATGGCGGACTTGACGTAGGGATGACCGCGCATCGCGCGATCCATCAGTTCATTGAGCTCATTGAGTGCCAGCGGATCAGCGCCGAGAAGTTGCGGCGCGAGTTCCGCGATCCCCGCACGTGCGCCGCGCGCATAGGCCGGCAGATACGCGGGGCCAAGCGGGCACACCTCTCCCCATCCCGTCACCCCGGCATCGGTCTCGACGGCAACGACGGTTGAATCGAAGACAGCCACGGAGTTGCCCCCGGACCACTTGTAACTCCCCTCGCGAAGCGGCAGGTCAATCTGGTAAGCGCGAATGGCCGTGATCTTCATGCGGGAGCATTCTCCGTCGATTTGCGGGAGGAAATCCAGAGCGACACCGATGTGTACAACAACACGACGACCACGACCCATTTGACGACGTCAAGTGGCAGCTCCTTCACCAGGAAAGCGGCGACGAACACACCGGGCACGCCACCCACCGTGAGGCCGAGTGCGACACGACGATCGAATCGACCGGAGCGGTAGAATCGGATAGCCGCAGCCGGCAGGATGACAGCGGCGGATGCGGCCATGATCGGGAAGACCGCCTTTGCATTCATCCCGAGCAGGTAGGTGATGGCCATTGTCGGGGCGTAGTTGCCGATGCCGAGGCTGGTGAGGGAGCCGATGACCAGGCTTGCAAGCACCGCGATGACGAGCGCAGCGCCGGTGAACCCGGTCGTACCGGTGCCGAGCGACAGGTTGGCGACCATCCGCATGGTCATGAAACCCGCGGTGATCAGGAGCGCGATCGCCATCGCGCGCCGAATCTGCTGGCGTGGCCAATGCACCACCACGCCGGTCCCGACCCACGCCCCGAGCCCGCCCGCGATCACCATACTCGCGATGGTCGGGACATCGATCAGCCCGCCGAGCAGAATGATGTAGATGATCGCTTCGAACATCGTCGGGATCGCGTGCCCGACGTTGAGGGTGCCGGGAATGTCACCGTCGTCCACCAGGCGCCCCTGCACCAGGGCGGCGGTGGTCGTGGCGAAGGAGCCGATCCCGAGCGTGTCGAGGAAGTCGGTCACGAAGCCGAGCCCGACCAGGGCTGGCAGAGGGGTGCGACGAGGCGTAGCCGATGGAGCGTCAGACATAGGGAGCCGAGAGTTGGGGTGATGGATGACGAAGCAAACCTGGCTGAGACTCAGACTGCAAGCAGACTTCCGGCGGGCCCGATCCTCGAGGCATTTGCCTACTGCCCCGCCAACACATACCCCGCACCCTTGCTCTGCGCCATCGACATCGCGGCCACCATCGCCGGCACCACGATCACTCCAGGCAGAAGCCCCTCCTTGAGCTCCTTCCGCACGTCGGCGTAGTTCCCCTGCGTCTGTGCCATCGTCCGACGGATCACTCCTCGGAAGACATTATTGCAGAGCAGGAACTGCGCGCCTCGCGCCTGCAGCACATCAACGCCAAACTCGGCCATCGACTCACCCGCCTTCGGCTGCCACCAGACATTCCGCACCGCCGGCGCGCCCGTGCGCACGTCGTTGGTCTTGCTCGACACGCCGTAGCCGTACTTCGCCCAGATGGCGTCACTGAAGACAATCGGGAAGGCGTCGCCACTGATGCCGAGAATCGGCATCAGCTCGGGCGTATGCATTCCCCAGCCGTCACGCATCCCGTTGAGATAATTCTTGGCGTAGTAGAGCGCTTCACCATTCTTGTAGGCACCGACATCAAACATCAATGCAACCTTCGCCTTCGCAGTCCGGTCGAGCCACGACATGTCCCACGGCCCGTCGCCACTCGTCGGCGGCAACACGATTCCAGGACCACGCGGTGCGGGAGCAGGAGTCGCTGTGGTGGCTTGAGCCGGAGCAGGCTGCTGCGCGGCAGGAGCAGGCGCCTGTGCGGGAGCGGCGGCGGTGGCAGGAGCCGCAGCAGCGGCGCAGGCAGTGGCCGCAAGCGCCACACCGCCCAGTCCCAGATTTGCGACGAATTGGCGACGTGAAGTAGGCTCTTCAGCTGACATGGTTTGACCTCGCTGGTGGGATGTCGGCGGCGCTGCCCGAAGTCACAACGCTACCTCGGCCACCGGATCCAAACCAGCCCCGCGACTCACCCCACGTCGTGCAGCGCCTCCAGCCGCCGCTCCAACTCCTCCCGCCGCGCACGCATCACCTTCACCCGCGTCCCTCCCGCGAGCACCACCACCCCATCCCCCCTCTCGGCCGCCTCCACCGACTTCACCCGGGTGAGATTCACCAGCACCGAGCGATGCACCCGCAGGAATCGAGTCGGGTCGAGCCTCTCCTCGAGTGACGCCAGCGTCTCCCGCAACAGATGCACCTTGGCGCCCACGTGCAACTTGGCGTAATAGTCGGCCCCCTCGATCCAGTCGACATCGCGGGTGGCGACCACGATCACCTGGCCCACCTCGCGCACGATCAGCCGGCCGACGCCTGGAGAGCGTCCCTCCGGCAGCGACGACATCAGTGCCTGCATTCGCTGCCGTACCGCGGAGGAGTCTTCCTGCAAGGAGCGCGAGGAGTCTTCTGGCAGGGAGCGCAAGGGTCCGTCAGAGGAGGAACCAGGCCGCGGCGGTTGGCGGCCGCCGGTTCCGACGGGTGACGGACTCCCTTGCGCTCCGGATTGGGGCGCGCGCAAATGTTCAGCGAGTTCGTCAGTGGAGCCTTCTGGCAAGGAGTGCGAGGGTGTCTCGCGTCGCAATCTCTCCACCGAGATTGCCAGCCGTTCGAGGGTAATCGGCTTCAAGAGGTAATCGACAGCGTTGATCTCAAATGCCTTGATCGCAAAGGAGTCATACGCCGTCACGAACACGATCGCCGGCAGCGGATCGAGATCGAGATTCTCGATCAGCTCAAACCCCGACATCCCCGGCATCTGGATATCCACGAACAACACATCCGCCTGTGCCGCATCGAGGCCCGCCAACGCAGCGTCCCCATCAGCAAACGATCCCACGACCACCACACCCGGGACGAGCCCAAGCATCTCGACGAGCCCCTCGCGCGCGAGCGGCTCATCATCGATCACCACCGCCCGCAGCTCGCTCACTGCTCCCCCTGCGCGACGGGCGCAGCAGGGATCGCGATGATCACTCGCGTCCCCCGCCCCGCCTCACCGGGCCCGATCTCGAGCGACGCCTGGGCACCATAGAGCCCGGCGAGCCGAGCCCGCGTGTGCCCGAGGCCAACGCCATCGGGCGGTACGGCACCACTCCCGATCCCCGCGCCATCATCCGTCACGCTCACCCGCAGCCCTTCTCCAATCGACTCGGCACGCACCACCAGCGCAAACGGCCGCGTCGGATCGGTGTAGCCGTGGCGAATGGCATTCTCGACCAATGGCTGCAGCAGGAACGATGGCACCACTCGTTGCCGCAGCTCCTCCGAAACCTCGACCGACACTTGCAACCGATCACCGTGACGCACCCGCTCAATCTTGAGATAGTGATCGAGTGCCGTGAGCTCAACACCAAGCGTGACCAGCTGCGCACGAGATGACTCGAGCGAATGGCGCAGCAGCCCGGCAAGTGCGGTGACCATCTCCTCGACCTGGGGGTTGCTGCCGCGGCGCGCGAGCACCGCAATGCTGTTGAGCGCATTGAAGAGGAAGTGCGGATCGAGTTGCGCGCGCAGACTCTCAAGCTGCGCATCGGCGAGCCGGGCACTGAGCCGCGCGGCCGTGACCTCGAGCCTGCGTGCGCGTCTGAGCGAGAGATAGCTGTACGCCACACCGATCACCGTGATGCCGAGCATCAGGTTGGTGAGCGCATTGTGCTTCGTCATGTGCAGCCACGCATCGACCGCACTACCCTGATGGCCGAACGAGAACTGCAACACGGGAGAGGCCACCAGCGGCACCAGCAGCACCGGCGCCAGCGCCAGGCCGACGAGCGAAAGAGTTGTGACCGCCCGCGACGGCGGCCGTTCAACCAGCCTGCGCGCCAGCGGGATCATCACCCCGGCCCAGATCGACCACCCCACCCAGATGGCGCCCTGCGTGAGCGCGAGCGGACCCCAGGGCGCCGCTCCCGCGCCCGATGTCATCAACGCGCCCCACTCGGCCGAGCGGATGGTGATCACCGTGAGGGCGACCCCCATCAGCATCGCCTGCAAGCGCAGCGATCCCCCGGTCGGTTCCTCGGCCGATTCGGTTACGCGTGCTTCAGCAGTGGGCAGAGTCATCCTGAAATAATAGCGCGAAGATCAGCCACCACTCCGGAGCGCCGTGCTCGGGTCGGCAAGCGAAGCGCGCCTCGCCGGCAGCAGCGTCGCCACGAACCCCGTGAGCACGGCACTCACCACCACCAGCAACACGGCACTCAGGTTGAGCACACCGACCCCATACAGGAGACCATGGAGCAGTTGCGCCGTCGCCACCGCACCCGCGAGTCCGATCACCGCGCCGCCGCCAACCAACAGCACCGACTCGCGTGCCACCAGCGTCACGATGTCGCGCGGCGAGGCGCCCAGCGCCATCCGCACAGCGAGCTCCTGCTTCCGCTGGGTCACCAGGTATGATAGCACCGCGAAGATCCCCGCTAGCGAGAGCAGCAACGCGGTCACGGCGTAACCTGACATCAATCTGGTGGTCGCGGCCATCCTCGAACTCGCGTCGCGCACGATCTCATCCATCGTGAAGACATTGTAGATCGCGACCTCGGGTGCCGCCGCACTCACGATCCGCCGGATCGGGGCCACCAGCGCGAGCGCATCGCCTCGGCTCCGTGCAACAATCGTGATCTCCGACCGGAACGAGAGATTCGAATAGCTGCCGAGCCCCGGCGTGTAGAACTCCGCCCGCGCCTCCTCCGTCAGCGACCTGTTCTTCGCCTCGGCGACCACTCCAACAATCGGCATCCACGGCGCGAATGGCCCGAAGCGAAGCCGCTTCCCCAGCGGATCCTCGCCATCGGGAAAGAGCCGCTTGGCGAGACGCTCGCTGATCACCAGCGGCGTGTTGCGGTCAGTGGCATCGTCATCGGTGAAGAGCCTCCCTCGCTGCAACGGGATCTGCATCGCCGCGAAGTAGCCGTTGCTCACCACGCGATAGTCGGCGATCGGATCGGTGCCATCGGCCTTGAACGGTCGACCCTCGACCGCCATCCCGACATTCTCGCGCCCCGGCGTGAGTGGCAGCGCATTCACGAGCCCGACGGCGGTCACCCCTGGCTGCTGGCCGATGTCGCTAATGAGCCGGCGCAGCAATCCCTCACGCGCATTGCGGTCGCGCATTGTCGACTCTGGGAGGTTGATCCGCATCGTCACCGTTGATACCGGTGAGAAGCCGAGCTTGACCTCGCGAACCGCGCGGGCCGACGCAATCAAGAGCCCCGAGCTGTGGAGGAGGAGCACTGCCAGGGCCACCTGACCAATCGCGAGCACGCGTCGCAGCATGTTGGCCGATGCGGGAGTGGCGCCAGCAGTACGATCGCGAAGGCCTTTGGCCGGGTCGCGGCCCGACACCACCATCACCGGCACGGCACCAACAACGGCACCAATCAGCAGTACGGCGATCGCGACCACCACCAGCGCTCGCGTACCGAGCACTGTGCCGGTGGCCGAGATTCCCGCCGGCAGCAGCCCGGCGAGCAGCTTCGCGCCCACCGTGGCGATCCCGAAGCCGACCACGGCACCGGCTCCGGCGAGCAAAGTCCCTTCGATGAGTGCGCCGCGGATCAGTCGTGCGCGTGTGGCACCGAGCGATGCGCGGACGGCGAGCTCTTCACTCCGGACAATCACGCCCGCGAGTTGCAGGTTCGCGACGTTAGCGCAGGTGAGCACCAGCAGCATCAGCACGCCGGCGAGCAGCAGCATTACCGTGGGGCGGACATCACCCACGATGGTGTCGGCGAGCGGTTTCACCAGCGCCTTGAAGCCGGCAGCATCGAGCGCGGAGCCCGCGTGCGGGCCCGGAAACTCGCGACCGACCGCGCGCACCGGTGCGGTAAGGTCACGCGAGGCGTCGTCGAGCGAGACGCCATCCCTGAGACGACCGATGACGGAATAGTTGTTGTTGGTGGGATTGATCGCCGTCGCACTCAACTGGAGCGGCTGCCATCCGGCGATATCGCGCGAGGGAAAACTCACGCTCGGTGCCAGCACACCAACAATGGTGAACGGCTCCCCCTCGAGATTCACCGAACTGCCGAGCACTGATGGGTCGGCGTTGAACGCCGATCGCCAGAGCCAGTCGGAGAGCACCAGAACGCGTGCTCCCCCCTCGACATCTTCTTCGGCGGTAAAGACGCGGCCGAGCTGCGGCGTGACCTGCAACACCTTGAAGAGACCGGCGCTCGCCAGTCCCACGCTCAATCGGCGTGACTCGTTCGGGCGCACCAGATTGGCATCGCGCGTCTGCCACGCACCAATGGCAGAGAGCGAATGTCCATCGGTGACCAGCCGACGATAGGTCACATCCGAGAACGGCAACTCTGGAATCCCGGGAATCGGGATGGTGTGGGTGATGCTCACCAGCCGACTCGCATCGGGATACGGCAGTGGTCGCAGGATCACTGCGTCCACCACCGCGAAGACGGCGAGTGATGCACCGATCCCCAGGGCCAGCGTCAGCGCCACCATTGCCGAATGCAGCGGACGGAGCCGGATCCGCCGCAGCGCGAACCAGAGATCGTGCAGCATCGGTTACTTCTCCGGCGGGCGGCGGCGCCCGACCACCGTGCCGTCGCCATCACCAAAGAGGAAGCTTCCCTTCACCTTGTCGCCGTCGAATTCGAGTTCGTAGTGGATCTTGTCGCCGGGAGCGGCGTTGTCGAGGATCAACCGATTCCCCTGGCGCTTGGTCTGCCTGATTGGAGACTCGTGCCCCGCCACCATCAGCTTGAGCGAGGCGCTGTCCTTGGGAGCAGGGACGGTGAGCAGGCCCTCGAGCACGCCGCCACCAAAGGAGATCTCGAGGGGATAGACCCCCGGCGTCACTGTTCCGGCGGCACTGGGGGCTGTGGTGTTCTGGGCCCCGGCGGCGGAAACGAGCAGGAAGATCGGGAGCAGGGTGCGAACGCGTCGGAACATCGGCTGCCTCCAGGCGTGACCGTGGGCGCACTCTCGGTGCGTGTCCGCCAACGTACGGAGCGCGCTTCCGCGCTGGTTACAGCGAAGCAGGGGATGCGACGAATGGAGCAGGGAAATCACAGAATGGGTCCGCTGAGCATCCGCCGGACATTTCGGAGTTAGCATTGAGGGTCCCCGCCCGATCCCTTTTCCCAGGGTTTCCAATGCGCCGCTCTGCACTCGCCCTGCTCCTGATGGTGGCACCCCTCGTCGCACTCTCGGCCCAGGTCCAGCGTCCCGATACCACCGATCACTTCATCTGGCTCGAGGACGTCAACGGCGACAAGGCGATGTCGTGGGTGAAGGCCGAGAACGCCAAGACCACCGACGTGCTGGAGAAGGATCCGCGCTTCGCCGGTTTCTACCAGTCGATGCTGAAGATGGCGCAGGCGCAGGACCGGATCCCCGGTGTCACCTTCAACGGTGGCAAGCTCTACAACTTCTGGCGCGACTCGGTCCATATCCGCGGCCTCTGGCGCAGTACCACGCTCGCGAGCTATCGCACGCCGAAGCCGGTGTGGACCACGGTGCTCGATCTCGATGCCCTCGCCAAGCGCGAGAACGCCAACTGGGTCTGGCAGGGGTTCGACTGCGTGCCACCGGCGGAGCGCCGCTGTCTCATCTCCCTCTCTGATGGCGGTGAAGACGCATCCACTGTGCGTGAGTTCGATCTCGTCACCCGCTCCTTCGTGCCGGGCGCCGGTGGCTTCTCGTTGCCGAAGGGAAAGCAGAACGTTTCCTGGATGGGGAGCGACACCCTGCTGGTGGCTCGGGAGTGGACTCCCGGCGACGTGACCGCGTCGGGCTACCCCTTCATCATCAAGCGTCTCGTGCGCGGACAACCGCTCTCGGCCGCAGTCGAGATCTTCCGCGGCACCAAGTCCGATGTCTCAGCCGGCGCAGGAACCTTCTCCGATGCTGCCGGTCGTCGCGTCACCGTCATCACTCGCGGCGTCTCCTTCTTCGAGTCGCAGGCCTACATCGTCCGCCCGCACGACATCGCTCGACTCGCGATGCCGTTGAAGTCGAATCTTGTGGCGATGCTCGATGGTCAGCTGGTGGTATCGCTCTCCGAGGCGTGGCACGCGGGAGCGACCACGATCAAGAGCGGCGGGATGGCATCGTTCTCGATCGCGACGGCGATGAAGACCCCCGACGCGTTGGCGCCCGTGGCGATCATCGAACCGGGGCCGCGCGAATCGGTAGCCGGTGCATCACCAACATTGCATCACCTGCTCGTGGGGATGACCGACAACGTCAAGGGCCGCGTGCTGTCGTTCACGCGCAGTGCCGATGGCAACTGGCACCGGAAGGCGATCGCTCTCCCCGACAACGCGACCACCTATGTCGCGACCGTGGACAGCCATAGTGATGTCGCCTTCATCGGCGTCACCGGCTTCCTCAACCCGACGTCGATCTGGCTCGCCAACACCGCCACAGCCAAGGCCAGCGTGCTCAAGTCGACACCGGCGCGCTTCGATGCCTCTGGCCTCGTGGTCGAGCAATTCGAGGCGACGTCGAAAGACGGCACCAGGATTCCCTACTTCATCACCCATCCCAAGACGATGAAGCTCGACGGCCAGACGCCGACGATTCTCACGGCCTACGGCGGCTTCGAAGTATCGAACACGCCGTACTATGATCAGAATGCCGGCAAGGTCTGGCTCACCCACGGCGGTGCGCTGGTGCTTGCGAACATTCGTGGCGGTAGCGAGTTCGGTCCGGCGTGGCACGAGGCGGGACTCAAGACCAAGCGCCAGGTGATCTACGACGACTTCGCCGCCGTTGCGGAGGATCTCATCGCCCGCAAGATCACCTCACCGCGCCGGCTCGGTATCGAGGGCGGATCGAACGGCGGTCTCCTGATGGGTGTGGAACTGAACCAGCATCCCGACCTCTGGAATGCGGTGCAGATCGCCGTGCCGCTGCTCGACATGCTGCGCTTCGAACAGATCGCCGCGGGTGCCTCCTGGGTAGGTGAGTATGGCAGCGTATCCAATCCCGACGAGCGCGCCTTCCTCCAGAGCATCTCGCCGCTGCACAATCTCAGGCCGGGGGTGAAGTACCCCACCCCGCTGATCTGGACCACTACCAAGGACGATCGCGTCGGCCCGCAGCACGCGCGCAAGTTCGCCGCAAAGATGGCGGAGATGGGGCTGCCCTATCTCTACTATGAGGTGATCGAGGGCGGGCACGGCTCTGGAGCCAACGCCATCCAGCAGGCGCACACCACTGCGCTGGGATACGTCTACTTCGCGAGGCAGTTGATGGACGGGGCGGCGGCGATTCCGTAACTGGCAGCCGCCGATCAGGACCCCAACGCAAAAGCGCCCATCCCCGAGTCGGGGAAGGGCGCTTTTTGTTGGGATTGCCCCGCCTGGGGTCGAACCAGGAGTCTTCTGCTCCAGAGTCCGAATGCACACCGAAGATACAGATTGTCATAGATCTCTAGTTATTACATATACCCTTTATCTATATATAGTTATGACATAGCTACTGACCTACCGAGGTTGATGCAGCTCGGGTAAGTTTGATGGCCAACTCAGGGGCTCCCTGACCCTGACCTTACCCCAAAGCTTCGAGGCCGGCAGTGCCCACGCTCACCTCCCGTACCCTCAACAACCTCTCGAAGAATCCCCCGCCTAATCGAGTAGAACTGCAGGATCAGCCCGTCCCGTCATTGCGAGCACGGGTAACCCCGAAGGGAGTGGTCTCACTCTCCTGGTTTCGATGGGTCGGCGGGCGTGCGAGACGGGTCACTCTCGGCCGCTGGCCGGGCTGCTCACTCGAGACAGCACGGGATGTGGCTCGGCGAAAGGATCTCGCGCTTGGGGCAGGGTTGGACGTGGTGCCCTCACGAGGCTCGATCGACGGGCGAACACTTCTCAGTGCCGTTTGGAGGTGCTACTTCGAGCACTCAATGGCTCATCGAAAGCGTCCCGACGATGCGGCGAGCCGCTGGAAGCATCTCGCGCTGTTCAAGGACCGGCCCCTCGGCAGCATCACGGGGCCGGAGGTCGAGCGCTGGCACCAGACCCTGGGGCTGACGACAGGGCAGGTAACGTCAAATCGGTGCCTCGGGTTGCTCAGCGCGCTTTATAACCGGGCCATCCGATCAGGCTTCGAGGGGAAGAACCCTTCGGCATTTGTTGAGCGATTCGCAGAGTCACCTCGCACCCGGGTACTTCAAGGGCACGAGACGACCCGGCTGCTTGCCTCGCTTGAGGCGGAGTCGGATGTCGATCTCACGGATTTCATCCGCTTGGGAATGTCGACCGGGGCGAGGCGAGGAACCATCGCAGCGATGAGGTGGTCGGAGCTCGACCTCAGCGCCCAGCTTTGGAGCATCTCCGGAGCCGATGCGAAGAATGGACTGCCGTTGGTGTTGCCTCTGGGCACCGATGCAATCGCAATCCTCCGTCGGCGCGCAAAGGAAAACCGCGAGTCCTCTGATTACATCTTTCCCGCTCGACGTGCCAACCCGAAATATCCCTTTCAGACATCGTGGCAACCCAGAGTTCGACGGGTCTTCGACCGCGCCAGGTTGCCCGACATCCGCTTCCACGACCTCCGCCGGTCCTTCGGCACGTACTGCCTCAACTCCGGTACAGACTTGGCTCTCGTGTCAGCGCTGCTCGGACATCGCCAGTTGTCGACAACGGCCGCCGTCTACGCACATGCCACGGCAGCGACTCTGCGTGCAGTGGTGGATAGGACCACAGGACACCTTCACTCCACCGAGCGAGACTCGAGACTAGCGCTCCCTACCCGATCGGATCGCGATGGGTCGTCCGATGGCCGTTAACATCACGAAGTTGAGTGCGGCTTGGCGTTTGGAGTCCCTTGATGCTCAGCGGGCTGAGGGGAAGAGACTGATCGCACTCGCAGATGCCGGCGAAGTCGTGTGGCCGCCCAGGCCAACAATGGAGGAGCAGTTGGCGAAGCTGAAAGTGGGCTGGGCTGAGGATGATGCACGGAAAGGGGGAAATCAACGGGCGGAATTCCTGCGGACAAAGCACGAAGTGCGAAATCGAGAAATCTGTTCGACATACGAAGATCATCGACGGTCCTACCCGCGTCAGTCCCGCGAGCAGTGCTGCCGAGTGACAGCGGCAAAGCTCGGCCCAAGCATCGGGAGAACACTGTCAACTCGGCAAATTCGAGTAATCCTGATGAAAGCTGACGTTTGGTGATTGTCTCATTTTCGATTGCTTAGATCAGCGATGAACGCGACGAGATAGTCCTCAGTGACTGGGGCAGAAAAGGTCCAACCGTTTACCGACAGAGTCGGGGGAGCACGGAGGCCGAACTTGACTCCCACCGCTAACGCGCGGCCAAGGGATCAACCTAACCGGGTATGAATGGGCGAAATGTCCAAGCAACTTAGTGCTTCGTGCTCACACTGAACCGGACGAGGTGGACCCAAGGTTCCGGCTCCCGATCGAATAGGAGTAGAAAGTCTCTAGTCGCTGACAAGATATGCGGCAAATCGTTCTGACTTCCGACAATGAGCCCACTTCTCAAATCAAAAAGCTTTGACCTCATACCGACGAAGCGGATAGCGCTATCCCCCTCTGTCGAGCGCTGATACTCCCCGAGTTGGATGACGCCAATCGAGTCGTTTAGTCTCACCAAGCTTGTGACAAGGCGCGATCGGTTCGCGTCTGCCGGAATCAGTCCAGTCCGAATTACTCCGTTGGGTCGCTGCTCAAACATCTCCGGCTCGAAATCGGGAATGGATTTCCGCCACACGAATTTGCCATCGAGTCCATACGCCACGAGTTCCCCCGTGCGCAACGCGACCATGATTCTCTTTTGCTCCGACAAACAGAGCAGTGGACCCAACGCAAGTTGCGTATTTCTGAAGTAACTACCGGTGTCCGGAGGTAAGGCAAATCCGGAGTGCGGAGTGCCACCGAGAGGGAACACTCGAAACATCGTGTTATCGGTAGGATCGATGCCGAGGCCGATATACGATGTATCGATGGAACAGGCCCTACGTGGCTGTTGTTGAGTAGGATACGAACGAACAAACTTCGCCGTTCCCGACGCCAAGTCGTACAGCGTCAGTCTGTACAATGCGTCATCGAGAATTCCGAAGAGACCTTTCATGTTGGGCAAGAGCGCGGAGGCGTGCCGAATTTCTCCCGGGCCGCTGCCGACGCGCCCGAGGAGTGCCGACTTACCCCGTGCGTTGACTAGCGTAAGTCGACGGAGGCGCGGATCCCAGAGGACTGCGCTCCCATTGGGCAGGAGCGCCGCGTCCAGCCAATCGCCGAAATACTCGAGATCCGACTTGGCTGGATTTCCAACTCGGTACTCTTCCGAGTACACGGTCACCCTCACAGCTCCGGTGTCGGGCCCCATATCTGTCAATGGAAGAGTTTGTAGGGTCGGACCGCTCAAGGGCGTGTAGAGATCAACCCGGCCGGCGTTTGCGCTATCGTTGCCGCATCCGGCCACGCACACCACCGTCACCGTCCATGAAAGTCTTGACCAGCTCGACAACCTATTTCGCCGCACTTTTCGGCGCGATTCGTAGTGCGATAGTCGCAGCGCTTGGCGGGAACGGTGAACGCTGACCATCGATATAGACGGCCGGAAGTTGCCGAATCCCAAGCTCGTCCCCTAGGCGGATATCTTCCGCCAGCGCTGCGGTCATTTGCTGACTGGCCATGCATGAACGGAATGCCTCCTTGTCCTTAATTCGGGCCGAGTCCGCAACGGCTGTGAGATCAAGCGCCTTCTGTGCTTCAAGTGCGTTGGTCAGGGCGTAGTGCGCGGCCACGAATGCGCCCTGCACGTCTGCGCATGCCGCGGCCACTGCGGCACCGGTCGAAGAAGGGTGGATTGCGCGCAGCGGGTAATGTCGAACGATGATCCGTAGCTTGTCGCCGAGTTGTGACTCAACTCCTCGAAGGAGCAAGTGGTAGTTTTGGCACGCCGCGCATTCATAATCAGTGAACACGACCATTGTATGTGGCGCGCTCGCCTGTCCAAGATGCGAGCCGCCCTTTGTCATCGACGCCCAGGTGCGCTCATTGTACTCCTTCAGTTCTTGAGGCATCGCCCGCTTCGGAGGAGGTCGGAAGAGCGCAATTACGATCAGCGCGCCACAGATGCCAATCACTACCATGGATGCAGCTTGCACCTTGCCGACAAATGATGCGCTCGCAATTGTCACTAGGGTCTCTCCGACGACTTAGAGATTCGGCGTTGTGATGTCGCGTTTAGCCGTGGAGTCACGGCTGCTTCTGAACGTCAATTGTTTACTGTCGAGAAAGGCTGCGTATTTCCTGATTTCGTCCAATCCAATCAGACCTACAAGAATTGTATCTCGGCCAAACACTGTCAGCCCGCCGACGTCAGTGTCTGAAGGCCGGCGAAGCAGAAAAAGCATAGGAGTTCCGAGAACACGCTCCGTCGTCAGGCTCCGGAGATGGGTTAGACCCGGGTTTTGCCAATACCCTCCCGCGTCAACTTCGGAGAACTCGCTGAACCTTGATAGGTAACGAAGCGCCGGGCCGGGGGTGCGATCCACCATAACTGCAACGTCCGAATGTGACTGCTGTGCAACGGTTGCCTGCCGTGCGAATTCCGCCCTGATGCGCTCAACGGCGGGAACAAGAGTGGGATCGTTGCAAACGCCGCACTTCGAACTCCCAACGAAAGCAAGTTGATATTGGAAACCTGAAAAAGGTGCGGAGTTGGCGGTGGGATCTCGAGAATCTTTCGCCCTGATTGCTCCGAGTCCCCACGCCGTTGCGGCGATCGCGGCGCAAGCAAAAAGCATCCACGCTCCCGACTTTCGGTATTCCGATGTACTAGGCACCAGTCATAGCCCTCGGGAAAAGCAGTGAGGGGACGCGGCCCGCGCCCCCTCGTCGTGCAGGGACCCCGCAAATGCGGGGTACTTACCAGCAGTTGGGGAGAATACCGCAAGGCTCAGGACTACAAACTCCTGAGTCACAATGCCCATTCCAATGCGAGCAGTACCCTCCATTCAGCGGGCCACAGAGGTTCTGCTGCGCAATCTCGCAGGTGAAGTTCTCTTCTGCCCCGGACGGCAGGTTCGTGCAGTTTTTCGATTTTTCAGCGGAGGCAACTCGGACGATGCCCGCCGTGGCGAGCACCGCGAGAACGGCCACTTCCAGAAGAAATACCCTGGTCAAATTTCGCTTCATCATGCGACGATCCCTCCCGTCAGGTGAACCAGCTGAGCAGGCTACTACCTCGAAGAAAGCACAGGCGAATACAGTCACCTGGTGAGGCCACGCAATTTCGATGGGCCGAGTACACGCGATTGGCCGAGCCGACGAACCGGCTCTACTGAGAGGTGGGATCCAGCGATCGCACAAGGTGACACGCTTGACCACCGAGAATACGGGTCGTCTGCGCCTTTGTCAATTCTACTCGGAGGTTTATCACCTTTCTTACACGGGCGATCGCCAATACCTAGGAATGCGAGCCCATGGCGTCAATTTGTTGACGTTTCCCCGGCCCGAGATCTAGCTCGAATCGTGGGGTCCTAGCCGGTCGTCAGGCCGGAGGAGCCGCCAAGGCGTCGGCTGGGCGGCTCTGGCAGGTAGAATCAGTTGGATGCATGCTCTGCACATTTCCTTCGACAAGCCGCAGGCTTTCCACCATCATTAACCAGTGATGGAGGACTTCCGCTATGTCATTCGATCCAAGCAACGCCCCAGCCCTGCTCAAGCCCGCAGAGGCTGCAGCGCTGCTTCGGGTAGAGGTTGCCACCCTCAGCACCTGGCGCTGCCGCTCTCCCGAGCGAATCCCGTTTGTCCGAGTTGGCGGGCGGGCAATACGCTATCGCCTGAGTGACCTACTCCGGATAATCGGAAGTGCGGACGCAGCATGCTCGGGGCCCGCGCTCTCCTAGGCGCGGATTTCCGAGGCGTAGGACCGGTCTTCTGCTACCGTTGTTGCCGGGCAGCTGAAAAGGCACACTGCGAAACAACGGGATGAGGATGCACGGGGGTTTCATGATACTGGTTTCGCCCCAACCGGATTGAAACGCCTCGACAGACTCGAGGGGGGATCAGTCCACCGAAGTCGGGACTTTTGCGGCCCCTGGCTACGTAGAAACCGTGCGAGGATTGCCAATCGCCCAGAAAGGCCTCGCAACCCAGAGCGAATGTGGTTGTCACAACAGTGACTGATGGCTTTCGGTCGAGTCGCTCCGGCCAACTAGACGTGTATTCAGTGCCGCACCATTCCTTTGAGCAGCACCGGCCTTGAATAGGGGCTAAACCACACCGGGGTATCCGGGCGTGCGCCCAACGTATCGCCAAGGGTACGCAGCTGCCACCACGAGATAGATGGAGTTTGATGGCTATGTCGCGACGCCAAGAGCGCGTGAAATTCATGCCCGTTGAAAAGGAGAAGTATCTGACCGCGCGCGAAGTTGCCGCCTGGCTCGGGATTTCCCTAAGCACGGTTTACCGGGAAGAGATTCGATCCCTGGGAGTTCAACTTGGTCGTCGATCGCTTCGCTGGTCGCTACGTAGACTACTCGCTTCCTTGCGGCCCTGTACGAACGCAGGCGGCCAGACCACTGCCAACTCCAACAAAGCGGCAACAAACGAGCGTGTCGCATCGCGCCGCGACGGCACTCCACAGACGCGCCGGCCGCTTCAATCGGAATCGGCAGCGGCCGAAGTGACTCGAGGCCTTAGAAAGCCCCTCAGCGGCTCCCCGGTGTCTTGCGCATCGTCGAAGCAGGGCCGGAAGCGCAAGTATGACCGATCTCAGATGCGCGACAAGAGACAATTGGTATCTCGGCGAGGTCCACCAACCGCGAGCTAACCGCGAAATCCGCGCGCCTTCGCCCGCCCGCGCGTTTTATACTGCGTAAAGAAACTCTGCCATCGCAAACGTGAAATCTCTTTCGGCCGCCCATTTCCCGTCACTCCGCGAGCGCGTTATCGAGAGCTCGCACTCTTCCCGATACCGCTCTTCATGGATATGACCGAGCCATTGTCCGTCGTTTCTAAATTCCGCGCCGAAACGGACCGCTTTTCTTGTCCGACTTAGAAGGCCACAGGAAAATCGTTCAAAAAGGCGTTTTCTCCTCGCTAGCGCAGGATCGGGCGACTTCGATCCATTGAAAGGAAATCAATGACGAACCCCTGAGATCGAATCACTGATGGCGAGAGCGCGCTTCATGGACTTCATGAACTCGGCGAATTGCTCGGGGCTCACCGGTGACAGGACCGGACCACCAGACGACTGACTTCGCTGGAGAGGAACATTCTGAAAGTCTCCCCTGCCTGACGGCTGTACCTCTCCCACTCGAGCATCGAGAGACCATCGAGGCTTCGGAGCCCAGGAGTCCCGGTTGTAATCCTCTCCTCCGCGCCAGCAGCGACGTGTCGCCCGAAGCTGCTGTCGGCGGCAGCGGCCCAGCTGCGAATGCGAGCGCCGGATGTTCTCACCAGGACCGCTGAATTGGCACCACGCCCCAGAAGCCACACCTCTCCGTCGGGGGTCACCGTCAGCTCTAGCCGTGCGCTATCGAGGGCGGGAACTTACACTTCGAACCTTTTCGTCTGGGCTGAAGTCTTCGAGACCATGAGCGCGAGCAGTAGCGAGCTGGCAAGGGCAGCTTTCATCGGAACGCTCCTTGGGGGTCAGAGATGGATCATCCTCTACCACCGGACCCCCTGAAGGGGCGTCGGCCGGAGCAGAGGAATCAAAATATGCAATGTTTGCATAACGAATCGCCAGTGCGTCCGTCAACGGTATGCAAAGTGTGCATACCATCGCCTACCGCGAGTTCCTGCAGCGGCTCGTCAGGGCCCGGCAAGCTGCCGGCCTGACTCAGGCGGATGTGGCCAAGGCGCTGCGGATACCGCAGTCGCGGGTGTCTCGGATGGAGTCCGGGGAACGGCGGATTGATGTTATTGAGCTTCGAGATTTTGCAGTCCTCTACAAAAGGAAACTCACGCATTTCGTGCCGTAGTGAGCGAAGCAGGGACTCTGAACTGAAGTGGTCTCGATTTGACGGACACCGCCATCGCCTCGATCTTCGAGGCACGGAGGTGTGTCATGCGCCAAGTCCGACGGTCCTTCTCGGATGAATTTAAGGCTGAAGCGGTGCGGCAGGTGATGG
>JBDSMX010000094.1:0-15105 GCA_039915645.1 Gemmatimonadales bacterium
ACGCGGGAACTCTTGTCGAGCAGGTCACCGCGCGTGATGGTGAGATTGGCGATCTTCCCGGTCTCGATGGTGCCGATGCGATCGCTCACGCCGAACAGCTCGGCCGGGGCGATCGTCATCGCGCGCAACGCCTGATCGGCCGGGAGCCCGGCTTCGACTGCGCGACGGACATTGGCGAGATATTCGGTGAAGTTTGCCGACGACTGGAACGCGAAGCGCACACCGGCCGTGGCGAGACGACCCGCCGACTTCGGCGCTTCCACCCGCTCGCGCAACGTGCGCATCAATTCCGGCTCATCATCGGCCGGGGCGCCACCGCGGCCACCGCCGAATCCGCTGCCGCCAGCGGCTCCACCACCGGCGGCGCTGCGACGCGGAAAGTTCACCGACAGGAGCACCGGTACATTCTCGGCCTTGAGTCGATCGGCGAGTTTGTACGCTTCAGTGCCGCCGGCAATCAGGATCCGGAGATTGAATTCCTTGGCGAGGTCGAGAGCGCGGATGATTTCCCGTTCGGTGTTCGCGAACATCACCACCTGCTGCTGCCGCGCCAGCACCGGCTGCAGCGCCTCCAGCGACGGATCCCAGGCCGGCCGCTGCTGGCCCCGCGGACTCCGGTCGTAGGCGACCTTCAGTTCGTGATAACGCTGGGCATCGAGCAATTCCTGGCGCAGCGCTGCGAAAACGGCAAAGAGCGATCCCGGAAAGCCGCCACCACCGCCGCCCCCGCCACTGAATCCCCCGCCGCCACGCGAGAAGCCGATCGATTGCGCCACGCTCGGCTTGAGGATCATCGCCGAGACATCGGTACCATCGAGGTTGATGATCGCTGCGCTGCCGCGAAAGACCCCGGTCGCCGTCGCCGTGAACGCGGCGGTGAGCCCCGCTGCGTGCGCTGCCGTGAAGGAGGCGTCATCGGGATCGAGCGCGTCGACGACGGCAACCTCCGGCTGCAGTCCCACCACATTGGTGGAGTTGGGCGCACCGGCGGGTCGGGAAGCAGCAGGCGCTGCGGCGCGCCCAGCCGCCCCACCACCAGCCGGATTCGCGGCGGCCGCGGCCGGCAGTCCCAGCGAGCCGTACGCGTCGATGAAGCCGGGATAGACCGTGAGGCCATTGCCGTCGATCACCCGGGCATCGGCGGGTACCGTGACCGTGGCGCCCACGGCGGCGATGAGTCCGTCACGGATCACCACCGTGCCCGACGCGATGGTCGGCGCACCGACCGGCACGATCCGGGCGTTGGTGATGGCGTAGGTGTTGGGGACGTTGCGTTGCGCGGCAAGTGGCGCGGCGAAGAGGACGCCGGCCACGACCGCCCACGCGGGGCGGAGCGATAGTGCCATGGATGGTTCTCCTGAGGGGTCGGACACGGTGGAAGCAGCGCGTCCGGTACAAATACGATAACCTCCTTCGATTGGTTGGGCCGCACGGCGCCCTGCCGCTACAATTCCCGGCATCCTTCCCACCCCGCCAGGGGCGCCACCGATGAGCCTGATCTTCCCGTTCAATCCCGACATCCATCGGGCCGCCACGATTCCGGCGCGGCTCTACGTGGATCCGGTGTACCTCGCCCTCGAGGAGGAGAAGATCTTCGGCCGCACCTGGCAGCTGGTGGGCCGCACGGCCCAGGTGGCGGAGACCGGACAATTCGCGACCGCCACGATTGCCCGCGAGGCGATTGTCGTCCTGCGCGACAAGGCCACCCTGCGGGGATTCCACAACATCTGCCTGCACCGGGCCGGGCCGGTGGCGCAGGGGTGCGGCACGCGCCAGACGCTGCAGTGCAAGTACCACGGCTGGACCTACCGCCTCAATGGCGAACTGCTCCGTGCACCGGAAATGGAATCGGCCGAAGGGTTCAACCCGGAAGAGATGCGCCTGTTGCCGGTGCAAGTGGCCAGCTGGGGGCCGCTGGTCTTCGCCAACCTCGATCTCAAGGCGCCGTCACTCGACCATTTCCTCGATGACATCCCGGCGCGCACCGAGCGCTTTCACCCCGACGCCATGCAGTTCGTGATGCGGAAGTCGTGGACCATCGCGTGCAACTGGAAGGTGTACGTCGACAACTACCTCGAAGGGTATCACCTGCCGATGGTGCACCCGGGGCTCCACAAGGAACTCGACTACGACCAGTACCGGGTCGAGCCGCATCGCTACTGGTCGCTGCAGCACGCGCCGCTGCGCCCCGTCACCAGCAGCGATCGCCGCTATCTCCCGACCGCAACCGATACTGATGCACAGTACTACTGGCTCTTTCCCAACGTGATGCTCAACGTCTATCAGGGGCAGATGCAGACCAACGTGGTGATTCCGCGAGGCCCCGATCAGTGCGAGGTGGTGTTCGAGTGGTACTCGACCCAGCCGCCCGACAATGCCGCCGCCGACGCCAACTGGACGCGCCTGGTGGCCTTCAGTGACGAGATCCAGGCCGAAGACATCGAGATCTGCGAGCAGGTCCAGCTGAATCTCCGCTCCCGCTCCTATGACCGTGGTCGCTACGCCCCGACGCGCGAAAACGGCGTCCACCACTTCCACTCACTGTTGCACGAATTCCTGACGTGAACGCGCTGTGATATTCGCTTGCGCACCAACCGCACCCGCACCGAGGACGCCATGATCCGATCCGTTCCCCTCGCGCTCCTGTTGGCCGGCACGCTCGTCGTGACCGCCGCCGCACAGACCAATCCCAATCCGGTGCCGAAGGACCCGAGCGAATGGAAGCAGCATTCGCTCACCCGGCCCAAGCCGCCGATCATCACGCCGGGCGCCATGGGCTCGACCGGCGCACCATCGGATGCGATCGTCCTCTTTGATGGCAAGTCACTCGACGCCTGGCGCATTGCCGACACCGCGGTCAAGCCGGCGCGCTGGACCCTGGTCGACGGCGCCATGGAAGTCGCGCCCGGCAGCGGATCGATCCAGACCCGACGCGCGTTCGGCGATGTCCAGTTGCATATCGAGTGGATGACCCCGACGCCGCCCCACGGCGAAAGCCAGGAGCGCGGCAACAGTGGCGTCTTCCTGATGAACCACTACGAAGTGCAGGTGCTCGACTCCTACAACAACCTCACCTACGCCGACGGTCAGGCGGGTTCGATCTACGGTCAGTTTCCGCCCAAGGTCAACGTCTCGCGTCCGCCGGGCGAGTGGCAGGCCTACGATATCGTCTTCCATCGTCCGCACTTCGACAAGGACGGCCGACTCACCGTACCGGCGCGACTCACGGTCTTCCACAACGGGGTCCTGGTGCAGGAAGACCAGATGCTCCTCGGCCCGACCTCGAATTCGATCCGGTCAGCATATCTCGCGCACCCCGACGCCTTGCCGCTGCAATTGCAGGATCACGGCGTGAAGGTCCGCTTCCGGAACATCTGGATCCGGGAGCTCGGCGATGGCTAAGATGGGGGTCGTCGCCATCGTGACCACCGTGACCGGGGGGATCGGCTGGTACCTCGGCTCGCTGGTCGGCGTCATGACGGCATGGATGCTCAGCTGTGTCGGCACCGCGATCGGGATCTATTACGCACGCAAATGGGCGGCGGAATACCTCCCCTGAACCCGGTTCCCACCGAGGTCACCACCGGCGCCACCGGAGCACTGCTCGGCGCCGTGGTGATCGCGGGGATTCGTTCGCTCCGCCGCGCCGTTCCACCCTCGCCTCGCCTTGCCGTCTGGACCGCCGCCTTTTCGGCCTTCGCCGCCGCCGCCTTCCTCGGCACCCTCGTCCACGCCTTCGACCTGGGGCCGACCCTCACCGACCTCCTCTGGCAGCCCCTCTACCTGCTGCTGGGTGTGGCGCTCGCGCTATTTACTGTGGGGGCGCAGGCCGATTGGCGGGGATGGCCGACTGCTCGGCGGTGGCTCCCCTGGGCCCTCGCCTCGGCCCTCGGCTTCTACCTGATGACCAGGCTCCAGCACGGGGACTATCTGGTCTTCGTGCTCTTCGAAGGGGTCGCGCTGCTCTGGGCGCTGGGGGTCTATACCGCCCTCGCCAGGCGCCGTTGGCCTGGCGCGACAATGGTGGCACTAGGCTTGCTACTCAGCATTGTGGCGGGTGGGCTACAGGCGACGACTCTGGGGTTCACACTCGTCTGGCCCTTCGATCACAACAGCCTCTATCACCTCGGCCAACTCGTCGGTGTGCTGGCCCTGGTTCGGGGCCTGAGGTCGCGGTTGAGCGCGTCACCTTGAACGGGAGCTAACGAAGCGATGCCCTGGTACCAGACGGCCGAGCGGGCACCGACCTCGTGGCTGGTCATCAAGACCACCGTCCATGTCGCCGTGGTGTGGGCCATCGGCCTCTATCTGCTCCCCCACCTGATCATCTCGTGGCAGAGCGCGATGGAACTCCACGAACTCTTTTTCGAGCCGCAGCAGAATCTCGCGGTAGGCGTGATGGTCCTCGCGAGCGCGGTTTCGCTCTGGAGCGCCCTGTTGCTGGCCGTGAAGGGACGTGGCACCCCGGCGCGAGTCAATGCGCCGCGGCACCTGGTGATCGATGGCCCCTATGCCTGGGTCCGCAATCCGATGGTGGTGTCGGGTCTGATGCAGGGAATCGCCGTGGCACTCTACACCGGGTCCGCACTCATCCTCATCGTGCTGGCGATGGCCGCCATTTTCTGGCACCTGGTGAGGCGCCGCGACGAAGAGCACGATCTGCAGCGGGTCTTCGGTCGCAGCTATGAGTTGTATCGGCGGAGTGTGCGCTGCTGGATGCCGCGTCGGCGGCGCTGGGCGCCCGCGCAACCGGAAGCGTCCATCGCCGCGCAAACGCTGCGTGTCCCCTCGTCGGGACGACGGCGCAGCCGGTAGCGCTAGCGGCCGAGCGAGACTTCCGGATAGAGCGTCCGCACCACATTGAAGCCCTGGTGCGATGACGCGAAGGCATCACGGAAGAACTGCGACGTCAGGTCGACGGCGAGTGCGAGTCCACGCGCGCCGTCGATGTTGCCGAAGCGCGGACGACGACGACCCGGCGCCATGGCGCGTGACGGCACCAGCGCCGCGTCGAGAAAATTCCACTGATGCATTCCGGGAAGGCGAACGCGCTCAGGTCGACGCGAACCACCCGACAGCTCATCCCACTGCTCGCCTCGCCGCCGCTCGCTCCGATCCTCGCTCCAGCGATCCACCGGGACGCGCGCCATGGCGAGCGGTTCCGTCGTCGCGAAGAGTATCGGTTGCCCGATCACGGTCTTCTCGAAGCCGAGGAAGAGATCGCCGTCAAGATTCGCGACGGCGGAGAGCGTCGTGTCGCGCGCCGCAGCGCGCACGGCCGCGGCCCCACCGACGCCATGCCCGAACACTCCGACTGAGCCGAGGGCGAGTCGCTGCGAGAAGCGCGAGTCCACCGCCGTGTCGAGCGCGACGAGTCGTTGATGCAGGAAGGCGAGATCGGTCGAGAGCCGTGAGACCATGCCATCATCGGGCACGCGTGGCCGCGCGATTTCCCCGTTCGGCATCCGCATGGTGCCGGCTTCCCCTGGTGCCGCGACCGCGATGACCACGAAGCCGTGACTCGCAATGCCCTCAAGCAGGCTCGAATAGTCGCCTGGAAGCCATCCGGCCCCGGGTGCGAACAGCAGCACCGGAAATCGCTCATCCCACGGCGCCAGCGCAGCGCCCGTGACAGCGCGCGTGTGCAGCGCGAGGAGTCCGCTGGCAGCGGCGGGCCCGAGTTTGCGAGCGAGTTCGTCGCGATGCAGGATGGCGTCGACCGAATCGCCGGCGATGACTTCCTGCCGCGTCGTGTCGAGGATGAGGGCCGGGTAGTAGGTCGTGACCAGGAGCGTACGATTCCGACTCGAATCGGTCCACGCCGCACGTTCGCGGCCGACATCGAAGCCGCCGCGCCACGCGGGTAGCGCCAGCACGGGAACCACGAACGGGGGCGAGGAATCAACCTCGGGCGTGTCGCATCCGGTCGTGGCACACAGCAGGCACAGCAACAGCGACCAGCGGACCGCCACGCGGAGGGGCTCCATTCAACAGTGGATTCCCTCCGGGGGCAACATCCGGACCAGCGGCGCGAACCCGCGCCAGATCAGGGAATTGCGCGCTCGGCAGCCCCGCCATCGTGTGGCGACGAGGCCACACGATGGCGGTTCAGCGCCCTACTTCCGTGCGTCGAGGGTCTCGCCGATGCGGGCAACTGCATCGCTCAGGTGGCGCCGGGTTGCCTCATCCCCGCCGCGGGCGAGTCGGGCCTGGATCGCCGTACGCAGCGCCGAGAGTTCACCGCGGGCGAGCGGACGCGCGTCGGAGGTCTTGGGATCGGGTCCGCGCGTGGCCGGCGCACCATCCGCGATGGCGAGGGCGCGCAACCGTTCGAGATGCACCCGCTGCAGTTGCCGGCGCCACGGATCAATGGTGCCACTGCCGCCGAGTTCCTTCCAGATCGCGCTCCGGACATCGGCAAGCATGGCGATCGGGGTGTAGACGCCGGCCCCGCCGAACACGGCGTTCTCGTTCATCCGGCCGAGTCGCGACGCGTCGAGCAACTGATTGACCACAAAGCTCTGCTGGGTCCGGACCCGCTCCATTGCACCGCCGCCTTCGATCCGCGAGAGAATCGCCGGATCCACCAGCCAGGTCGGCGTCGTGAAGACCATCTGGTCGAAGAAGCGGATGGCATCGCGCTGCTTCGCCGCCGGCACCGGCTCGAACACCGGACCAGCCTGGTCGGTCATCTTCGTGGTGCGGTAAACGCCGCCAACCACCGTAACCACGTGTCCGAGATACCGGGTGTAGCTCTGCACCAGTTCGCCATAGAGTTCGGACAGGTCGCTGTAGTCCTCCCCTGCCGTTGCCGTCCAGGTCGGGAGCATCGGCAACACGCGCTTGAGGTTCGCGATGCCGAAAGTTGATGCACGCACCGGATCATCGCCGATGTCTTCGGTCTGGGCGCGCGGATCAATGCCATCGCCGCCGGCAAAGCGATACATCGGATCATTCGCCTTCTCCCGGATCCAGCGATCCAGCGTCGGCTTCTCCGCTTCAGTGGTCGCGGCATTGGGCAGCACGCGATAGCCCCAGTTGATGGCGTAGAAATCGTAGGGCCCCATCATCCGCACGAATCGCGTCACGCCGTCACCCGGCTGCGCGATGTAGTTCTGCCGGGCGTAGTCCATGATCGACGGGGAGACGCCGTGCGCCGCCGTGAAGGTCGGACTCCGCAGCGAGTCGACCGGAAACGAGGATGATCCGATCATGTTGTGCGGCAGGCCAAGGGCGTGGCCGATCTCGTGTGCGATGACCTCGCGCACCGTTTCGCCGATGAGCGCAGCGCCGGTGTGCAGCGACCGCGCGTCGGCGTTGGCCGCGCCGGTCTCGACCATCAGTCGATTGCGGTACGACCGCAGATGGTTGTGATACCAGATGATATCGCTCTCGATGATCTCGCCGGTGCGTGGGTCGGCCACACTGGGTCCCATCGCATTGCGGGTCATGTTGGCGACGTAGCGGATCGAGGAGTACCGGACGTCATCCGGATCGAAGTCCGGATCCTCGGCCTTGCTCGGCGGGTCCCGCGCGATGATCGCGTTCTCGAACCCGGCCACCTCGAACGCCTTCTGCCAGTCCTGCACACCCTGCTTGATGAACGGACGCCATTCGGTCGGCGTGCCCGGGTCGAGATAGAAAACGATCGGCTTGATCGGCTCCACCAGTTCGCCGCGCGCATACGCCGCGGGATCCTTCGGCTCGAGCCGCCAGCGATTGATGAGCGAGCGTGAGGCCGCCTTGAGTTCCCTGGAGCCGAAGTCGATCTGGTCGGTCGTGAACCAGCCGACGCGATCATCGGCGGCGCGCGGGCGCATCGGCTCCTTCGGGAGCAGGACCAGCGATTGCGCAACCTGAATCGACACTGTCGCCGACGCGCCTTGCGATGGCGGCTCCGCGGCATCGAAGGTCTGGATCTGGCGCACTTCGATGTTCAGCGGAAACGACTTCACCGATTCCACGAACGAGCGCGCGGGATCCATGCGCCGCACCTTGAACTGCGTGCGCATGCCGGGCCCCATCCCGCTGATCGCGGCGACGTCGTCGTCGAAGAACGACGTCACATCGATGACGACGGCGTGCGAGTCCTTGGCGAAGGCCTCGATCTTGAAGCTCCGCAGGATCGGCGCGAAGGTATTGGCCGCCACCGATTTCGCAATCGGCAACGTGCTGTCGGCGACATACTTGAACGAGTAGCTGCGCAACAGGATGCGATCGCCCTCACGCGACCAGCGCACCAGCTGCTCGTTCACATTGGACCCGGCGTTCATGAACGGTGAGAGGTCCTCAGCAGCGGCCGAGAGGCGCGTGAGCCAGAGCATGTCGCGCTCAAGCAGGGAATCCGGCAACTCGAACAGCGTCTTGGTCTCCACCTTGTGCACCAAGAAGAGGCCAGGGTCACTCTTCGCTCCCTTCACCACGACCTTCTCATAGGGCTGCGGCCCGGCCGGGACACGCGGCGGAGTCGCCGTCGCACCGGGCGCCGGGACTGTGCCGGCCGGAGGAGTCGTGGCAGTCTGGGCCGGTGCCGGAGCGGCGACGGGCTTCGGCTTGGCACAGCCGGCGAGCAGCAACCCGGAAATGAGGGCGAACACGGGCAAGCGCATATGTTGTCCGGTGCAGGTGGGGAATGAGGGGAGGTGGTCTGCGGCAGGAAATCTATGATGCCGCAGTACCTCTTCCCCAACGGGCGGTGTGCCACCATCGTTTCATCGCCCGCCGTGAGCCCCACCCCGGAGGTTGCTGATGCCCGGTCAGTCGCGTTGAAGAATCCCGTCGGTCGCCTCCTGGGGACCTGGCAGCGTCTCGCGCCGCTCCCCGGCGGCAAGTGGCTTTTCTCGCGGCTGCTCGGTTGGGTCGCCCCGTACACCGGGTCGATCGGTGCCCGGGTTGAGTCGCTCGAGCCCGGCCACGTGCGGGTTTCGCTCCGCGACCGTCGCGCCGTCCGGCAACATCTCGGATCGATTCACGCGGTAGCACTGGTGAACCTCGCCGAAGTCACCAGTGGACTCGCCATGCTGAGTGCGGTTGGCAGCACGGCGCGCGGGATCGTGACGGCGCTGCGCATCGAATACCGGAAGAAGGCGCGAGGAACGCTCCTCGCCGAAAGTCGTGTCTCACCGTCGCCGGTGCTGGAACCGGTCGATGCCGAAGTCACCGCGACGATCACCGACGCCGCCGGGGATATCGTCGCCGTGGCGACCATCACCTGGCGGCTCGCTCCGCTGTGACAGCCACATCGTTTACTCGCGCCGTCGGCGTCCGCGTCCCGTTGATCTGCGGGCCGATGTATCCCTGCTCGAATCCCGAACTCGTGGCTGCCGTCTCGCAAGCGGGGGGCATCGGCGTGGTGCAGCCGATTTCGCTGACCTATGTGCACGGCTACGACTTCCGAGAGGGACTCCGCTTCATCAAGACGCTCACCGACCGGCCGATCGGCATGAACGCGCTCATCGAGCAGTCGTCGAGTACCTATCGCGCCCGGATGGAAAAGTGGCTCGGCATCGCGATCGAGGAAGGGATCCGGTTCTTCATCACCTCGCTTGGCAATCCGCGCTGGGTGGTCGATCTCGTGGCGCCGCACGGCGGTGTGGTCTATCACGATGTCACCGAGGCGAAGTGGGCCGAGAAGGCCGTGGCGGGCGGTGTGCACGGACTGATCGCAGTCAATCGTCGGGCGGGGGGGCATGCCGGACGACTCGATGCCGCGGCCCTGCTCGCCGAGCTCAGCCGCTTCAACCTGCCGGTGGTGGCTGCGGGGGGAGTGGGCGATGCCGAGGGGTTTCGGGAGATGCTCGACCTGGGTTATGCCGCGGTACAGTGCGGCACCCGCTTCATCGCCACCACCGAATGCACCGCGAGCGCACCCTACAAGGCCGCGATCCTCGCCGCCGATGCCGATGACATCGTGCTTTCCGAACGAATTACCGGTGTTCCGGTCGCGATTATCAACACCCCGTACGTGGCCAGAATGGGGCTGCGTGCCGGACCGCTCGCCCGAGCGCTCCTGCGGGGCCGTCGCACCAAGCACTGGATGCGCACGATCTACGCGCTCAAATCCCTCTGGCAACTCAAGCGCTCCTCGCTCGAAAGCTCGGGGAGCAGCGAATTCTGGCAGGCGGGAAAGAGCGTCGCGGGTATCAATTCGATCGAATCGGCAGGGGATCTGGTCCGACGCTTCGAGGCCGCACTCGGGGGGTGACACTTTCCGGATTCGAGGTTCACCCCCATCTTTTACCCAGTACCGGTGTTCAGCCGGGCATCCCACCCCCCCGCTCTGCAGCTCCCTCTTTCTGAGGATCCACGCATGTTCCTGAGGAACGTTCGGGTCCGCGGCCTCGCCTTGTTCGCATTCGCTGCGATCGGGGCCACGTCCGCGGCAGCGCAGTCCACTGGCACGGTCCGTGGTACTGTCACTCGCACTGGCGACAACGAGGCGCTGGCAGGCGTCCAGGTCACGGTTCGCGGGGTCGGTGTCGCCACGGTCACCAATGCCAATGGCAAGTATGTCTTGCAGCGGGTTCCTGCGGGTGCCCAGACGATTGTCTTCCGCTGGCTCGGCTACGCGCCGGTCGAGAAGAACATCACGATCGCGGGCGAGTCCACCGTGGATGCGGCGCTGGAGCCCAAGCCGGTCAGTCTGGCCGACCTCACCGTCTCGGCGGTTTCGCGTGAGCCCGAGCGCAGTGTCGAAGCGCCTGCCGCGTCGACCTCGATCGAGCCGCGCGTACTGCAGAACACCGGCGCCACGGGCCAGGTCCCGCTGGCACTCGCCCAGGCACCCGGCGTCGATCTCGTCCAGAGCGGCGTGAATGACTTCAACATCAACGCCCGCGGCTTCAACTCGTCGCTCAATCGACGCGTGTTGACGTTGCTCGATGGCCGCGATCTCGCCATTGCATTCCTTGGTTCGCAGGAGTGGAGCTCGATCCCGACTTCGACCGAAGATCTCCGCGGGATGGAACTGGTACGCGGCCCGGGCTCGGCGCTCTACGGCGCCAACGCATTCGCTGGCGTCATCAACATGACCACGCTCTCTCCGCGCGAAGCGGAAGGCGCCAAGATCACGGTGAGCGGCGGCGAACTCGGTTCCTTCAAGGTCGATGGCCGTGCGGCGAAGACATTTGGCGAAGGCCGTTGGGGCTTCCGACTTGGCGGCGGCTACGGCCAGAGCGACAGCTGGAGTCGCTCCCGGACCCAGGTCGACTCGGTCGGTGCCGGTGGTGCCTTCACCTTCTCGATGCGCAACGAATACAAGGATGCCGTGAAGGCCGCCGACGACTTCGTCGTCAAGGCCGCCGGTGTTGAGGCGCTTCCTCTCCACGGGCAGACCCTGGCCGCCGGCACTCGCGCGCCACTGGGTGATCCCGATCCGCTCAAGTCGGCGTACGGCACCGCTCGCCTCGACCGCTACTTCACGTCGGGCTCGGTCATCACACTCGAAGGCGGCGCTTCGCAGTCGGAGAACGAGACGCTGGTGACCGGCATCGGCCGGGTGCAGGTGCGGAAGGGCTTCAAGCCCTATGCCCGCGCCGCGTACAACAGCGAACACCTCAATGTCTTTGCCTACGCCAACCGGCGGACCTCCAAGGACACGACCGCGCAGTATTCGCTCGCCAGCGGTGCCCAGCTCATCGAGCGGGCCACCATTTCCCACGTCGAGGCCCAGGGCAACGCCGCGTTCCTCACCAACGGCAAGGCGATCGTCGGCGCATCGTTCCGGCAGTACAACGTCAACACCGACGGCACGCTGATGCGTCCCGTCGATGATGATCGCCACGACAAGGTCTACTCGGCCTACACCCAGCTCGAGTACAAGCTCTCGCCAAAACTCCGCCTCGTCGGCGCAGCGCGTTATGACAAGGGCGATCTCTTCGAAGGGCAGTTCTCGCCCAAGGCCGCACTGGTCTTCTCGCCCAGCCCGAATCACTCGTTCCGCGCCACCTTCAACCGGGCGTTCCAGACCCCGAACTATTCCGAGTTCTTCCTGAGCGCGGCGGCCGGGGCACCTGCGAACTTCAGCAATCTCGAGGCAGGTCTCCGTGCCTCGGCACTCGGTCCCGCCCTCGCTGGTGTGCCGGTTGGCACCCTCTTCACCACGTCGGCCGCCGTGCCGGTGCGCGCCCGCGGCAATGCCGACCTTACGGTCGAGAAGACCAACGGCTATGAACTCGGCTACAAGGGAAGCCTGACGCCGAAGCTGTACGTCACCGTGGACGCCTACCAGAACAACATCAAGGACTTCGTGACCGACCTGCTGCCAGGTGTGAATCCGACCTTCGGCGCCTGGACCTCGCCTGCTGCCGTACCGGCGCAGTTCCGTGCCGCGCTTGAAGGGGCAGTGAAGTCCAACCTGATCGCGGCCGGACAGACGCTCGCCGCGGCAGGCCTCACTCGCCAGGAGGATGGCGGAACCGCCATCGTCGTCTCCTACACCAACGCCGGCAAGGTTGACCAGAAGGGGATCGATGTTGGGCTGGGCTATCAGCTCAGCAACGAATTCCGGATCGATGGCAGCTACTCGTGGTTCGACTTCAAGGTCAAAGAAGCTTCGGCGGCTGGTGACCAGCTCCTTCCCAACACGCCGAAGACCAAGGGAACCGTCACCCTTGGCTACGAAGGCGCTCGCAACGGCTTCGATGCCTCGATCTCGGGTCGCTTCGTCGCCTCCTATGACTGGGCGGCCGGCGTCTTCGCCGGAAAGGTGCCGTCGTCCGAATCGTTCAGCGCCAATGCTGGTTGGCAGATGACCCAGCGCTACCGGGTCTTCGTCGTCGGCACCAACATCTTCGATCAGCAGCGTTACCAGCTCTACGGTGGCGCGGTGATCGGACGTCGTGTGCTCGCCGGGTTGACCGCCGCCTTCTGATCCCGGGCGATCGGCACTCGTGGCGGGGGCGGCTCCTTCGGGGCCGCCCCCGCTTCGTTTCCCCCATTATCCTTGCCCCGCGTGACCACACCACTCCCCGTTCCGCTTCCCGTCGATCTCGCTGACGGTCCGGCCCCGACACTCTGGCGCTTCGCCAGGGTTGCCGGACCGGGAACCGCCGTGCGCGATATTCTGGTGGCACTTCCCCCGGGCTACGCCGAAGGGTCGACACGTTACCCGGTGGTGTATCTGCAGGATGGCCAGAACTGTTTCGATCCGGCGACCTCCTTCGCCGGGCACTGGCGGCTGCTCGAAACGCTGGCGCTCCACGGTGCGCGTCGGCCCGTCATCCTGGTCGCGATCCCCAATCTCGGCGTCGAGCGGCTGCACGAGTACTCGCCCTTCGACGACATCATTCGCGGACCGGGAGAAGGCGCCGCCTATCTCGCCTTTCTGTCACAGATCGTGAAGCCGCTCGTCGATGCCAACTTCCGCACCCGCCCCGAACGTGAATCGACCGGCATCGCGGGCTCGTCGATGGGCGGGCTGATCTCGCTCTATGGCGTCATCGCCGGTGCGGCGACGTTCGGCGTGGCGTGGGCGCTCTCGCCAGCCCTCTGGTATGCGGACGCCTCGATCTTCGGATGGATCGCCGAGCAGCCGGCACCGGTCGGCCGGATCTGGCTCGATGCCGGCGATCTTGAAGGCGCCGACGAGATCGCCGATGTCCGTCGCATGCGCCAACTGCTGATCCGGCGCGGCTGGCGCCTCGATGACACGCTGCGCGTCTTCGAGGACCCCGAGGGTGATCACGACGAGGCCTCGTGGGCCCAACGCGTGAGTGCGCACTGGTCCACACTGGTGGGGATGCTGGCGGAGCGCCGTCCAACACGGTAGATCTTCTGCTCCTATCCTCCCTGCTGGAGCACCCCGAATGACGACTCGCACGCTACTCGCCACACTCGCCTTCGCCGCCACCACGGCGTGCACCTCTGCACCAGCCTCGGTGGGCTCGGCGGCCGACGAGACCGCCATCAAGGAGCTCGGCACCACCTACGCGGATCTCTGGAACAAGCACGATGCCGCCGGGGTCGCGGCGCTCGTCGCCGACGATTATCACACTATCGATGCGACCGGTGCCGATATCCAGGGACGCGCGGCATTCCAGAAGGCCGCTGCCGATCAGTTCGCGATGAGCCCCGCGGGTCAGGTGCTCACGATCACCACTGGCTACATCACCTGGATCAACGCCAACGCCGCAACCGCAGGCGGCACCTGGAGCGCGCCGGGCGGCCCGGCCGGCGTTCCCGACAAGGGCGCCTGGTCGAGCACGGTCGTCAAGAGCGGCGGCAAGTGGCTCATCGCCAACTCGCTCACCGCCAATGCACCGGGTGCGCCGGCAGCACCAATGGCATCCGATACGGCGAAAGTCGGCAAGTAGTCTCGCCCCCTCCGCGATGCAGAACGCCCCGCGACCGAAGAGGTCGCGGGGCGTTCTGCCTTGCACCACTCCATCCCGACTAGTGCGACGGCGTCGGATCGACCGTCGGATGCTCGGCCGTCTTGGAGCGCCACGATTCGGTATTGCCGACCCAGCGACTCGCAAAGCTCGCGAAGCGATTCCGCAACCCGTCGACGATTTCGTAGAAGGTCGGGATCACCAGCAGGGTAAGCACCGTCGACGTGATGACGCCGCCAATCACGGCCCGGCCCACTGGCGCGTAGAAGTCGGCACCCTCGCCGCCGCCGATGGCGACCGGCAACATGCCGGCGATCAGCGCGAACGTCGTCATCAGGATAGGCCGCAAGCGAATCCGACCGGCCTCGATCAGCGCCTCGCGCAGCGGCGTGCCCCGCTCCTCGCGAGACCACTTGGCAAAGTCGATCAGCAGGATCGAGTTCTTCGCGACGATCCCCATCAGCAGCATCACGCCCATCATCGACATGATGTTGAGCGTGTCGCCCGTCACGATCAACGCGATCACGACGCCGATGAGTGACAGCGGGAGCGAGATCAGGATGGCGATCGGATCGAGGAACGAACCGAACTGGACCACCAGGATCAGGTACATCAGCAGGATCGCGATCCCCAGCGCAGTGAAAATGCTCGAGAAGGTGTCGTTCTGCTGCTGATTCCAGCCACCCTCGGTGATCACGTAACCCGGGGGGAAAGTGATGCCGGCCAGCTTGGCCTTCACGTCGGTGGTCACGTCGTTCAGCGCACGGCCGTTGAT
>JBDSMX010000099.1:0-5195 GCA_039915645.1 Gemmatimonadales bacterium
TTCGACGTCCCATTTCAAGGATCTACCCCTGCCGTTCTCGAACCTCAAGCTCAACCCATCCCTGATCAAGGGGCTGAAAGAGCTCGGATTTACCCGCCCCACGCCGATTCAGGCCGAAGCCATCCCCCAGGCCATGGCCGGGCGGGATGTCCTTGCGTGTGCCATGACTGGCTCGGGCAAGACCGCCGCCTTCCTCTTGCCGATCCTGCACCAGCTCATCGACAAGCCGCGGCGCACCACCCGGGCGCTCGTCCTGACACCCACTCGTGAGCTCGCGGCCCAGATCCTCGAGGATCTCAATTCCTTCGCGGTCCACACCCCGATTACGGCCGCCGCAGTGTATGGCGGTGTCGGCATGGGGCCGCAGGAGCACGCCTTCCGTGCCGGCGTCGATGTCATCATCGCCACCCCGGGCCGGCTCCTCGATCACTTCCGTGCCTCGTACGCCAAGCTTCCCGGGATCGAATACCTCGTGCTCGATGAAGCCGACCGGATGCTCGACATGGGCTTCCTTCCCGACATTCGCCGGGTGCTCAAGCACATCCCGGCCAAGCGGCAGACGCTCTTCTTCTCCGCCACGATGCCGCCACCGATCGCGCAGCTCACGCGCGAGATGCTCATCAATCCCGCGACGATCAACCTGCAACGGACGTCGACGCCCGCAGTCGGCATTACGCAGGCGCTCTACCCGGTGCCGCAGGATCTCAAGTCGCTGCTCTTCCTCGAGCTGCTGAAGCGTGGCGAGATGGATGAGGCCCTGGTCTTCACCCGCACCAAGCATCGTGCCGACCGGCTTTCCAAGTTCCTCGTCAAGAACGGGATCGAGGCTGATCGCATTCACGGCAATCGGTCCCAGGCCCAGCGCACCGCCGCGCTTGCGGCGTTCAAGAACGGCAAGACGCGGGTGCTGGTCGCGACCGATATCGTTGCGCGCGGCATCGACATCTCCGAACTCGGCCACGTCGTCAACTTCGATGTGCCGGTGGTGCCCGAGGATTATATCCACCGCGTTGGCCGCACCGCGCGTGCCGAGGCGACGGGCGATGCCTTCACCTTCGTGTCGCCGGAGGAAGAGGAAGATCTGCGGCGGATCGAAAAGGCCGTCGGCAAGCGTCTGCCGCGTGTGACGCTTCCCGATTTCGACTACAAGGCCAAGGTCGAGGGAAAGCTGGAAGTGCCACTGGCCGAGCGGATTGCGAAGATTCGCGCCGAGAAGGCCGAGGCTCGTGCCCGCACCAAGGCGAAGGAAGCGCGCCGCCAGCAGGCCGGACAGCCGTCGGCTCCGCGGCCGAGTTCACCGCGCTCCGGTGGCAGTGGCGCATCGGCCGGCGGGAGCGGCGGCGGTTCTTCACGCGGCGGGAGTGGTGGTGGCCGCGGCCGCGGGCGAGGCCCTTCGCGGCCGAGCTGAGAGCAGAATACAAAAGAACCCCGGCGATCTCTGCCGGGGTTCTTTCGTTTTATCTATCGTGCAATGGCGCCCCCGATTCGGGCGGCGCCATTTTGGCGTTCTACAGCGTGAAGTTGAGACCGGCTGCGAGTGCGGCAGTCGAGCCGTCGGCTACGGTGAACCGCATCTCGCCGAATGGATGCACCTTCCCCTTCAGCGATTCAGCGCCGAGGAAGAGGTTCAGTCCGGCGTCGCTATGAGACAGTCCCTCGACGCTTCGCCGGGAGATGTTGAGCCCCGTCCCGACATAGAGCCAGGAAATGTCCGCCTTGCCAACGCGGTACTTGATGTCCGCGTTGATCCCCAGCAGTGATCCGGCGTCGACGAAGAAGACATCAAGCGACGGATAGAATTCCAGGTGGTGCGCAACCGGCACGCTCAACTGGGCGCCGATGCCGACAGCCTTGGCGTCAAAGTTGTAGGAGAGCCGGGGACCGAAGTGGCTGCGATGCGTTTGTGCCTGCGCGCTGGCCGTAGTGCCCACCACCAGTACCGCCGCAACAAGTGCAGCACGAATGCGATTGGTCATCTGTCTGTCCCTCCGGATTGCGGTCTGGCGGAAGCGCCTGACCGTTCGTGCGAGGGGACGACCCTCAGCCAATGCCCAACACACCGCTTTGAAACGTTCGCCGGTATAGCTTTGCCGCACCCCCCCACCCGGATCAGCATTGTGACGCTCAATGACTTCACCGTGCAAGCGGCAGATGGCGCCCCCGTTGCACTCGAGCAGTACCGCGGACAGGTAGTGCTTGTCGTCAACGTGGCGTCGGCGTGCGGCTTCACTCCGCAGTACGTGGGCCTCGAGCGGCTGCAACGCCAGTATGGTGAGCGCGGCTTCACGGTACTCGCCTTTCCCTGCAATCAGTTTGGCGACCAGGAGCCAGGGAGCGCCGAGGAGATCGCCAGCTTTTGCGAATTGAACTATCAGACTTCGTTTCCGATCTTCGCCAAGGTCGATGTCAACGGACCCGATGCCTCGCCGCTCTGGACCTGGCTCAAGGACGCTCGCCCGGGGATTCTCGGCACCACGGCGATCAAGTGGAATTTCACCAAATTCCTGGTGACGCGAGACGGGGTGGCCTGCAAGCGTTTTGGCTCGCAGACCACCCCGGAAGAGATCGAACCTGAAATTGTCGCGCTGCTTACGGGCGGTTCTTGAACAAGTCGTTCAGCTGGGTGTGCTTGGTCTCGAGCGGCACCGGCCGCCCGTCGATGAAGAGGTACTTCGTGTCGCTCCTCGCCTCGAGCATGTCGCCGTTGAGCACCACGAGGTTGGCCACTTTTCCAACCTCGAGCGATCCGAAGCGATCACCCACACCGGTGATCTGCGCCGGCCAGAGCGTCACGGCCTTGAGGGCGTCTTCCTTCGAGAGCCCGAACGACGCTGCCATCCCGGCCACATACGGCAGGTTGCGGATATCCGGGTTCGGCTCGCCGGACGAGATCGCGAACCTCACCCCAGCCGCCGCGAGCTTCGCCGGCGCCGAGTAGTTCGCATCGTAAGGGTCGTCCTCGCGACTCGGCAGTTCCATCGTCGCGCTGAAGATCACCGGCACATTGTGCTGCTTCAGGTAGTCGGTGATTTTCGGCGCGTCGCGCCCCCCGATGATGATCGGCTTCAGCTTCATCTCTTCGGCAAACGCCACGGCTTCCTTGATCTCGGCCGAGGTTGACGCGTTGAAGAGGGCGGGCATCTCGCCCCGGATGACCGGGAGGAGCGAGGCGAGTATCAGATCGGTCTTCGGCCGGGGCAACGCCTTGTCCTTGGCGTACGCATCGAGCGTCTTCCCGTACACCTCGGCATCGCGCAGCATCTGCTTGATCGAGTCGGTTGCTGTCATCCGCCCGGGAGTGGCCGCCGCCGTGGCCGCTGGCGCACCGAAACCGCCGGCACCTCGACCACCGCCTCGCGCACTCGGCAGATTGAACACCATCCCGGACTTCTGAGTCACCACCATCTCGGGCACGGTGTACCCCGACAGATTGATGATGGCAGCGGTGCCGGAGATCAGGCCACCACTCGGCCGCGACATCACTTCCGTGATCCCGACCACGCGCGAGACGCCGATGTGCGCGCTGTGCGGGTCGATGCCCCAAAAGGCGCCGACGTTGGGGTTGAAGCGACCGACCTCGGAGTTGTCGACCGTGGCGTTTGCCCCCTCTTCGATCTCGAGCAGACCGATCGAGGAACTCGCCTCCATCATCCCGGGGTAGACCGAAAGTCCGGTGCCATCGATGATCTTCGCATCAGCCGGAATGGCGGCATTGGCGCCGACCGCTGTGATCTTGCCGTCCACGCCGATGACGATGGTACCGCTGGCGATCTCGGGACCCGACACCGGCACGATGTGCGCATTCCGGATGGCGTACACACCGCGCGCACCAGGCGCCGGGTTGTAGCTGCCGAGCTGGGCAGAGAGGGGCAGCGCCAGCACCGCAAGGGCGGCACCGGCAAGTCGAAGGTTGCGATGCATTACCGGTTCTCCTGGGGCGGGGTGGCTGCTGGAGCGCCAGTGCGTCCGGGACCACCACCGCGCGCGGGCAACTGATTCGGTTCGGCCTTTTCGAGTTCGGCGCGCTCGAGCGCCATGGCCTCGCGCATCGCCTTGTCCTTGGCTTTGTCGAAGAAGATCTCGCCATCAATGAACGTGGTCTCAACCGACGAGTACACCGACAGCGGGTGACCACTCCAGATCACCACATCGGCATCCTTGCCGACCTCGACCGACCCGACCTTGTCCTGGATGCCCAGCTGCACGGCCCCGTTGTAGGTGATGGTCTTGAGTGCTTCGTCGTCGGTGAGACCGCCATACCGGATCAGCTTCGCGGCATCGATGTTGAGTCGGCGCGCACGGCCGTCGTCGTCGGAGTTGATCGTGGTCACCACGCCATGCCGCATCGCGATGGCGACGTTGTACGGAATCGCATCGTAGGCCTCGATCTTGTAGCCCCACATGTCGGCGAAGGTCGAGAGACCGGTGCCGTGCTTGGCGATCTCGGAGGCGATCTTGTAGCCCTCGAGCCCGTGCTGCAGTGTCTGGACGTGAAACTTGAATTCGTCCGAGAGCTCGAGCAGCATCAGCATTTCGTCGGCACGATACGAGTGTGCGTGGACCAGACGCTTTCCTTCGAGCACCTCGACGAGCGGCTCGAGTTCGAGGTCCCGGCGCGGGGCGACGAGATTCAACTCCTTCTTCGCCACCCGGGCACGGTAGTCGTCCCAGTCGGCCTTGTAATCGCGGGCCCGCGTGAAGGCATCGCGAAGCACTTCTTCCTGGCCCATGCGCGTCGTCGGATAGCGGCGGGCGGCCTGCGGCTGCCCGGCGACCACGACGTTGGCGTTGTTCTTTCGCGTGACATTCTCGCCCAGCGCGAACTTGATCCCGGGGAGTGCGCCCGGAAAGACCATCTCTTCGCCGGTCCGGCCCCACTTCAGCTTGACGACGGTGTTCTGCCCGCCAATGGTGTTGGCCGAGCCGTGCAGCAGGTTGAGCGTCGTCGTGCCACCCGCAAGCGCGCGGTAGATGTTCGGCGCGGTCGGATTGAGTACGTCCCGGATCCGCACCATCGAGGTCACAGAGAGGGTGCCTTCGTTGGTCGCGTCCGTCATCATGTGCGAATGCGGATCGATGATCCCCGGCATCAGGTACTTGCCGGTCGCATCGATGACCGTGGCGTTGGCCGGCGCCGTCAGGTTCTTGCCGATCTGCGCAATCTTGCCGTTGACGAGCAGGACGTCGGTGTTCTG
>JBDSMX010000112.1:0-14532 GCA_039915645.1 Gemmatimonadales bacterium
CCGAGAATGGTACGGCCGCGCGCCAGCGGACGACCGTAGTCGACGAGCAGGGTTGCCGCGCCGATCGTGGCGCGCGCGGTGTCGCGTACGCTCAGCGCCGCGGCTGGCCCGTTCGCCTTCTCGGCAGCACCGAACGCTGCGGCGATCTTGTCGATATCGGGGGCCTTGCTGACGCGTTCGACTTCCACCTTGACGGTGGTCCGCGCACCCGACATGGAAATCATCCTGCCCTGTGCATCAAACTTCGCGGTGAAGGGCATGCCGAAGAAGTCGAAGGAGGCAGCGTTCTTGCCGAGCCGCTTGATGAAGCCGTGCGAGAGCGCGCGACCACCTGGCGTGTAGAGGTCAACGCCGATGCTGTCGCCGCTCCGCTTGAGTGCTGCATTGAATGCCATCTCGTAGCTCCCGGGCCCATTCAGGAGCCAGAGCATCGTTAACGCGCCGGGGGTGGGGATCGTGGTGTTGCGCACGGTGGTGTCGGTGCCGCTCTGCACGTTGGTGTGCATCTCCGCGCCCGCGAAATGTGCCTGGACATGCTGCGTGAAGGGGCGACCCGCGTCAGGGTTGATGATTTTCGTGTCGACCGTGATCAACTCGATCGAGCCATCGGCCGCGAGTGTGCCCTCGTAGTGGCGCTGCAACACCCGCGGCGAACGCTCGAGGAGGTCACCGACCACCTTGTTGCCGGTACGCGTGATTCGCTCGACTGCCACGGTGTCGCGGCCAAGCCGGGAAACGAGCCCGTAGGAGTCCTGGGCCACCGCGGCGGCGGGGAGCATCAGGAGCAGTAGCGAGAGCCGGGATGCAGAAAACACGTCATGCTCCGTTGGATGTGTGAAAGTCACGAGGGATGCACCACGTACGCTGGCGCATCCCCCGGGTTCCATTCTGGCGCCGCCGCGCCCCGCACGAAAGGCTGCCTTACGGAACCTGAACAACGAAGGGCGCGCCACCGAGCGCCGCCTTGATTGCTTTCAGCTTCGCGACCGCCGCTTCCCTGCTCTTGAACGGCCCGGCCTGCAGCTTGGTCAGGCCGCGCGGGCCCGCCACCTGAAATGCCTTGAAGCCGGCCTTCTCGATCTTCCCCACGGCCTTCCGGATCGCGGCCTTGTCGCTGATGGCGGCAACCTGGATACGCCAGGCACCCGCAGCGGTCGTGGCCACCGGTTGTGGTGCGGGCTTGGTGACTGTTGGTGGCGTTGCGGGCTCGATCGGCTTGCTGCGAAGCGAGTCGGGGCGCGGCGGCGCGACCTCGACGCCAGCTCCGACATTGCATCGCTGCTTCGAAAACTCCAGCTGATTGCGGAGTTCCACGTCATCACCGACCAGTGCGAGACCGCGTCCGATCCACTCGCATCCGAGCTGGATCTCCTTGCGATCGAACGCCGCGCGCGAACCCCAGAGGGCGGCCGCGGGGAGGATCGTGGAGGTCGGATAGTCAGTGAAGAGTCGCCGGATGCGACTCACCGCGGCTTCGCTGTTGCCACTGCCATAGTCGAGCTGCGCCAGCCGAAGCATCGCCTTGTCGGCCCAGGCCGACGACGAGAACTCGATCGCAACGCGCGAGAACTGGATCTTCATCTCCTCGCCGGTCTTCGCCACCATGGCGGCGGTGAAGAGCGCCTCGGGATAGAGCGGATCGGTGGTCGGCGTCCTCGCCAGCAATTTCGCGATCAGCGCCCGCGCCGAGTCACCATAGGTGTCCTGCGACAGCCGGATGATTTCCTGGAGCGCGGGATTGGTTGGCGTCTGCGCGGCAGCCGGGGTGAGGGGTGCGAGCAAGAGTGCTGCGCAGAGCATGCGGGTACGAGTCACGCGGAAGTTCATGCAGCCTTCTTCGCCCGGGTGGCGGCGAGAGTGAGAATCAGGTCGGTGAGCACCCCCACCTCGTCGGAGATGGTGGTGCTCTTGAGTGACGCGTCGGCGGTGAGCGCACTCGCCACGGCGGCTTCGAGTCTTGGCAACGACCAGCGGCCAACCACCTCTGCCACCAGGCGAGTGAAGGGGTCGTAGCTCCCGACCCCGGGGCGGCGTTCGAAGCAGAGCCGCTTGACCGCTTCGGCGAGGGCACGATCGCGAATCTTACGTGCCTCTGCCGTGGCACGCGCCCAGCGCAACACCAGCAGCGATGAGCCAAGCAGGGTCACGAGCTTGACCCCGGAGTTGCCGCTGACATCGAGAATGCGGGGCAGCAGCGTGACGGCGGCTGCGGTATCGTCGCGGAGGACCGCGTCACGCCAGTCGTCGAGGGTCTCGCCGAAGCGGACCCCGACGAGGTCGCCGACGGTTTCGCGACTGATCGCACCGGTGATCTGCAGCCCGCTCAATTTGGCCGCTTCGGCACGGAGCAGACCGAGGTCGCCACCGGTGGCACGCAGCAGGTGCTCGCGCGCGTCGGGCGCGAGCGTGATGTCGGCGGCTTGCAGCTGGATGTCGAGCCACTCCTCGAGCGCGTCCCCGACCAGCGCGTTGCAGGCAACGGAGACGCAATGCTTCGCAAGATCGTCATCGGCATCGTCATCGTTGCCCTGGACGATCACCAGCACGGTCTCGGGTGCAGGGCGTTCGAGATATTTCACGGCCGGCTGCTTGCCCTTGCTCTTCCGCTTCCACGCCTCGACATCGCGCAGCACCACCACGCGTCGGTCGGCCATCATCGGCAGGGTTGAGCAGGCTGCGGCAAGCTGATCAGGTTCGATCTGCTGGGCCGAGACGATATCGAGATTGAAATCGCGGAGCCCGGGATCGAGGATCCGGTCGAGGAGGAGGGCGAGCGCCTCGTCCTTGAGGATCGCTTCACCCCCGTGGAGATAGTACGCCGTCGCAGGAGCGTCCTTGGCGAGAGCGCGTCGCAGCTGGTCGGGAGAGAGGCGGGGCATGCCTCGAATCTAAGGGCGTCTACCGGGGTCTGACGAAGGCATTGGCATAGAGCACGGCCGTCAGGGTCTTGCAGTCGGTGATGACCCCGCTGTGGACCATCTCAAGCACCTCGGACCAGCGCAGCTGGTGGACGGCAAGCACCTCGTCCGCCTCAAGGGCATCGGCACCGGGTATCAGCCCGGCCGCGAGGTAGAGATGGATGACCTCGTCGGTGAAGCCCGGGGTGGTCCAGATCTGGGTGAGCTTCTCGAGTCGCTCGCAACGATATCCGGTTTCTTCGGCGAGTTCACGATGCGCGGTTTGGTCGGGATGCTCATCCTTGTCGCGACGTCCTGCCGGGATCTCCCAGAGATCGCCCCCGGTGGCGTGGCGGAACTGGCGGATCAGCAGGATGCGTGGATCGGGATCCGCCGGATCGTCGAGGAAGGGGAGAATCGCCGAGGCGCCCGGGTGACGGAGCATCTCGAGGGTGCCAACGTTGCCGTTGGGAAACTGCACCGTGTCGATGTCGAGGGAGACCACGCGACCGGTGTGGACGCGGACAGTGGAGAGGAGGGTCATGCTGGAAAGATGGAGACGCGAGAAGCGAGAAGCGAGAAGGGGATTGTCATCCTGAGCGAAGTGAGCCGCAGGCGAACGAAGTCGAAGGAACTGGTCTCCGCTCCTTCGACTTCGCCCGCTTCGCGGGCTACGCTCAGGATGACAATCTCCAATCTTCTCCTAGTAGCTCTGAACTTCTATCGGTCCGAGCTTCAGCTTCTCGATTCCGGGCCGGATCTTGGCGACGTCGCCGACAATGACAACAGTCAGGCGACCGGTGTCGATGTGGGCCTTGGCTACACGCTGGACATCTGCTGCCGTGACGCGACCGATCGCGGCGAGTTCCTGGCTCTGGGCGGCGAGCGGCTGATGGAAGAGCAGCGCCGTCGAAAGCGCGCCGGCGACCTGCCCCGCCGTTTCGTAGTCGCCGAGCGAGCCGAGCACGAGGTAATTGCGAGCACGGGTGAGTTCCAACGGCGACACCGGCTCGGCGCCGATCTTCTTGAGTTCACGGAAGAAGACGATGAGCGACGAATCGGTCACGTTGGTGCGCACGGCCGAGTTGGCGAGGAACGGCCCGGTCACTGGTGCGAACGAGAAGCCGGCACCGGCGCCGTAGGTGTAGCCGAGCTGCTCGCGGAGGATGTCATTGAGTCGCGACGAGAACGAACCACCGAGGATCGTGCTCATCACCTGCACCGCCGCGTAGTCGGGATTGGTGCGGCTCATCCCCGGCGCCCCGATGAAGACCACCGACTGTGCGGCGTCGGGCTTGTCGACCAGAATGATGTGCGTGGCCGTGGATGGCGCCGCCGCAACGGTCGCGGCCGCGGGCTTCAGCAATGCCGTGGTGGGCGCCTTCCAGCTTCCCATCGCCTTGGTCGCCCAGAGCCGTGCCTCGGCGAGCGTCACGTCGCCCGAGAGAATGAGCGTCGCGCGGCGTGGATCCGCGGCGCGCTGCCAGTAGGTACGGACGCCGACCGAGTCGAGTGCCGCGGTGCTTGCAGAATCGCCGCCGATATCGCGGTGCAGCGGATGATTGGCTGGGTAGACGTTCCGGAAGAAGACCCGCTGTGCCACCTGTGACGGAGAATCCTTGGCGCGAAGCAGTGCCGCGAGGCGAAGGTCGCGTTCGCGCTTCACATCTGCCGCGTGGAAGGAGGGGCGCAGGAGCATGTCAGCAAGCAGCCCGAACCCTTCGGTTACCGAGCGCTTCGGCACCGAGAGCGTGAGGGTGGTGTTTTCCCAGCCCGCACCGGCGCCGAGACGAGCGCCGATGAAGTCGGACGCCTCGGAGAACTGCAACGCTGTGCGACTCCCGGCGCCTTCGCTGAGCATGGTGGCCGCAAAGGCGGCAATGCCGGGGGCGACGCTGTTGAGTCGGGCACCGCCATCAAGGATCAGGCGAGCCTCGACCAGCGGGACTTCGGCGTTGCGTACCACCATCAGCCGCAGGCCGTTGGGGAGGACTGCTTCCTGTACCGCTGGCACCGTGAGGGTCGGCGTGGCGCCGAGTGCTGGTGCGGTGGTGACTTGGGCGCTCAACCCGCTGGTCGCGGCGCCGAGGGTCGCGGCGACGAGCGTTGTCGTGCGGCGGAACTGCAAGGTGAAGTGGTTCACGGGGTGACCCTCCGCTCGGCGGCGAGCTCTTTCTTGCCCATCGGAACAACCGAGACGATGGCACGCGGCCCGAGGAGATACTTGCTCACCACGCGACGAACATCGTCGGCCGTGACGGCGCGCAGCTTGTCGAGATTCTTCTGGAAGCCATCGGGTTCACCGGTCTGGTAGTAGTAGCGGTTGAGCTGGTCGGCCTTCCCCTGCACCGTCTGGATCCGGCGGATGAAGCCGGCCTCGAGTGAATTGCGCGCCTGTTGCAGTTCACGATCGGTGGGACCCTTGTCGGCGAGCTTGCGGAGTTCATCATCGACCGCGCGCTGGAGTTCGGGAAGCGCGTGCCCGGGACGTGCGGTGGCGGTGACGCCGAACTCGCCCGCGAGCTTGCGGTGATCGGGCCCCGCACTCACGTCGGACGCCGTCTGATCGGTGTAGACCAGGCGCTGGTCGAGTCGCGAATTCTTGGCGCCGCTCAGGACGTACGCGGCGACTTGCAGGGCCGCATCGTCATCAGCACCGGCGCGAACCGATTCGAAGTTGTAGTAGAGCCGCGGCAGCTGGACGCGATCCTCGAGCACCACCGACGTGTCGGCCGCCAGTTGCGGCTGCACGGGGTCGGGGCGGTCGATCGCCGGTCCGCGCGGAATCTGGCCAAAGTAGTGCTTGACCAGGGCGAGCACCGAGTCATGCTTGACGGCGCCGGCCACGGTGATCACGGCGTTGTTCGGCGCGTAATACTTCCGGAAGAAATCCTTGACGTCCTCGAGCGACGCGGCGGAGAGATCGGCCATCGAGCCGATCACCGGCCAGCTGTACGGGTGGGTCGAGGGATACATCAGCTTCGGCATCACGTCGGCCACCAGACCATACGGTTGATTCTCGTAGCTCTGCCGCCGTTCGTTCTTCACGATGTCCCGCTGCGCGTCGACCTTGGGCGTGTCCATCGTCGGCAACAGGAAACCCATCCGGTCGGCATCGAGCCAGAGCATCAACGGCAGTGCCGAGACCGGCCCCGCCTCGTAAAAGTTTGTGCGATCCTCGGTGGTGGAACCGTTGTTGTCGGCGCCCGCCGCCTCAAGCAGGCGATCGAATTGCGGGTAGGGCGCGTGCTCCGAGCCCATGAACATCAGGTGCTCGAACAGGTGCGCGAAGCCGGTGCGTCCCGGCTTTTCGGAGCCGGAGCCGACCCAGAACCAGGTGTTGACGGAGACGATCGGCGCCGAGGCGTCTTCGTGCACAATGATCCGAAGTCCGTTGCTGAGCGTATCTACTGTGGCGGGTACCGTGATCCCCTGCGCCGAGAGGGCGGTACTCCCAACCAGAGTCAGAGTCGCGGCAAGAAGGCCTGGTCGCATGCTGGTGGCACTCGCGAAAAAAGGGAAGGCGGCCCGGACCGAGCGTCCGGCTGCAGAAAATACGCACTGTGGGCGATCTGGTGTCAGCCAGAAGTCGTCCCAAGGAGAGATACCCATGGCACACCCGATCGCATACCTCAGCCTTGCGCTGCTGGTCACAACCCTGCAGGCGGCCGCCCCGACGCCCCTCAGTGCCCAATCGAAGGCGATGGCACCGCGGGCCTACATCAAGCCGAGTGACGCAGAATTGCGCCGTCGACTCACGCCGGAGCAATACCAGGTCACCCAGCGTGACGCCACCGAGCGCCCGTTCCACAATGCCTACTGGGACAACCACGCCGACGGGATCTACGTCGATGTGGTCACAGGTGAGCCGCTGTTCAGTTCCCGCGAGAAGTACGACTCGAAGACCGGCTGGCCCTCGTTCTTTGCTCCGCTCGAGGCGAAAAACGTTCGCCGCGAGACTGACAAGACGTTCGGCATGGACCGCACCGAGGTGCGGTCACTGGCCGGCAATTCACATCTGGGCCACGTCTTCGACGACGGCCCGGCGCCGACCGGCCTGCGCTATTGCATCAATTCCGCCGCCCTGCGGTTCGTTGCGGTCGACCAGCTCGCGGCGGCCGGGTACGGGGAGTACCTCGCGCTCTTCCGGAAATAGCCGCGAGCCCCGCGGCGGGGGGGTCACAGCTCGACCTTCTCGCCGTGCGCCGGGATGTGGACTTCCTTGATGCCTTCTTCCTCGAGCAGCGCCTTCATCGCCACCAGCGACTCCGGCTCGCCGTGGACGCAAAAGGCGCGGGTGATCGGCCCACCAAGGTTGCGCACCCACTTCCGCAATTCGTCGCGACCCGCGTGCGCCGAATAGCCGTCGATGGTGGCGACTTCGGCATTGACGGTGTGCATTTCGCCGAGGAGACGGACTTCCTTGACGCCGGACTGGATCCGCGCGCCGAGGGTGTACGAGGCCTGGAAGCCGACGAAGAGGATGCAATTCTTCGGGTCGCCCATGTTGTTGGCGATGTGATGCACGATCCGTCCGGCCTCCGCCATTCCCGAGGCCGAGATGATGATCGCCGGGCCTTGCAACTGGTTGAGACTCTTCGATTCCTCGATACTCCGAACGAAGTGGACCAGATGATGATCGAAGATGTGCTTGTCGCTGCGAATGAACGCTTCGGTGTCGTCGAAGAGCTCGGGATGTAGCCGGAAGATGTCGGTCGCCTCGACGGCGAGTGGCGAGTCGATGTAGATCGGCACCTGCGGGATGCGATTCTCGCTGGCAAGCTCGTGCAGGGCGTAGACGAGTTCCTGCGTCCGGCCCACGGCGAATGACGGGACAATCACTTTGCCACCACGCGCCGCAACCCGGCTCACGACTTCGGCGAGGTTGGCTGACGCGCCGCTCTGGGTGTCATGATTCTTTCGCGCATAGGTGCTTTCGATGATGAGCGTGTCGATGGCGCCCTTCGGCCCGTCCGGATCGCGGATGATAGGCTGACCCCAGCGTCCGATGTCACCCGAAAAGACCAGGCGATGCGGAGTGGGGCCACCGATCTTCACTTCGACGTTGGCACTGCCGAGGATGTGACCGGCATCGCGGAAGGTGACGGTGAGGTCGCCTGCGGCCGAGAAGGGGCGGTCATAGGGATGGCCCTCCATCAGCTCCTGCACCCGGATGGCATCCTTCTGGGTGTAGAGCGGCGCCGACCCAGGCAGGGCCCGTCCCTTCTTCTGCAGCCACTTGAAATCGCTTTCCTGAATGTGCGCCGAGTCGGCCAGCATGATGGCGCAGAGGTCGCGCGTCGCGGGCGTTGCGAAGATGCAGTTGTCGTACTGCTTCGCTGCGAAGAGCGGCAGCCTGCCGGCGTGGTCGATATGGGCGTGCGACAGGATGATCGCATCGAGTTGGCGCGGATCGAACGGGAGGGTCGCGTTGAGCCGGTTGGATTCTTCACGCTTGCCCTGGAAGAGGCCACCGTCGAGTGCTACGCGATGGCCGCGCCACTCGAGCAGGTGACACGAGCCGGTGACCTGGCCCGCAGCGCCCCAGAACGTCAGAGTTGGTCCGTTCATTGGAAGATCCCTTTCAGGAGGATGACCGGCAGTTTCGCGGCCTCAGCCAGCAGATAGCCGATTTCGGTGGAAAAGTTGCGCGAGATCGGCGACGAGAGCGTTGGTGAAGTAAAGGCAGTGAGTCCCAGGCGGTGTGCCTCGAGCCGCAATCGCGCCAGATGAAACGGATCACTCACCAGGATCACGCGTTCCTTGCCGGCCCCGAGCAAGTATTCGGCGACCGCGTCCATGGAACCGGCCGTCGTGCGACCCTGCGGCTTCACCACTACGACGCCGGCGGGGATGCCGCGCGACACCAGATAGCGCTGGCCGGCAGTCGCCTCGCTCATCCGATCGCCTTCCACAATGCCGCCGGTGACGATGATCAGGTCGGCGTATCCCTCGCGAAAAAGCGAGGCGCCGTGGTCGAGCCGGGCCTTGAGCACAGGCGAGGGGCGGCCGTCGTACTGCGCCGCGCCGAGGACCACGATGGCATCGGCAGGGGTGCGCTGATCGAGGCGGGAGACGATCAGCACGACCAGGAAGGAGAGGAGGTAGAACCCGCCGATCCCGATCGCAATCGCGGCGAGCCAGCGACGCGATGCGGTGGTCAGAAGGGGAACGACTCCCCTTCGCGAGGCACGATCACGTCGCGCACTCCCTCCTCGCGCATGATGGTGACCATCATCGCGACGGCGAGATCGTCGCCGTGCACCACGAAGGCTCGCTTGATCGGGCCCCCGAGGGCACGCACCCAGGCGCGCATCTCTTCACCACCGGCATGGCCGGAGTAGGCGGCGAGCGTCTCGACGGCGGCCTTCCGCTCCACCACGCGATCCTCGATGGTTACCCGTTCGGCGCCATCCTGGAGCAGGCGACCGACCGAGCCTTCCTCGAGGAAGGAGAGGAAGAGCAGGGTGTGGCGGACATCTTCGAGGCAGCGGCGGAAGTGGTGCGCCGAGCGTCCCGAGTCGCCGGTCTCGCTCGGCGCGACGATGATCGCCGGGCCATCGAGTGCATCGAGGCGGGCGCGAGCCGATGTGTTGCCGACGTAGTGCAGCAACGCGCTGTCGAACGGGCCGTCTTCGTCGCGATAGGTGCGATCATCGCGGGCGATCGACTCGGGGTGCAGCCGGATCATGGTGGGCAGACAGACCGGTGTCGGCGTATCCATCCAGATCGGAATTTCCGGAATCCGGCCGGCACGCCAGAGCGCCTGTACCGCGCGCACGAACTCGTGGATCGGTCCGAGCGACGACGCCGGTACGATGACCTGCCCGCCACGCGTGACCGCATTGTTGATGATCGCGGCGAGCTGCGTCTGCGCATCCTCGAACGAGGCGTGCTGTTCGTGAGCAAACGGCGAGCCGACGATCAGCGTGTCGACCTGACCGGGCACCGATTCCGGATCGCGCAGGAGCGGCGATCCCGAACGACCGACGCAGCCCGAGTAGACAATGCGATGGGAGCCACCTTCGCCGGTGCGGAGTTCGATCGACGCCGAGCCGAGGACGTGCCCCGCATCGGAGAACTCGAAGACCAGATTGCGACGCAGGTGCAGTGGGCGATGATACGGCTGGCCGACGAAGAGCTCCTGTGCGGCCACGACGTCGGCGAGCGAATAGAGCGCGTTCTCCCCTTCGGCCTCGAGATCGAGCGAGGCTTCGGCGAGGAGGATCGCGGCCATATCGCGAGCACCAGGCGTGGCATAGATCGGCCCGCGGTAGCCGTGGCGCACCAGCTGCGGCACTCGGCCGGCGTAGGCCAGGCCTGCCTGCGAGAGGAGCAGGGCATCGACCCGCTTGGGATCGAGCGGCAGCTCGCGATTCTTGGCGTCGGCCTGCGCGACGTTGCCCTGGAAGAAGCCGGCATCGAGCAGGACCCGCGCCCCCGCGGCCTCGAGCAGCATCATCGAGCCGGTCGCAGTCGCGGCGCCGCCAAAGAAGGTCAGGGTACGAGGTGCGCTCATTTTGTCCCGAAGAGTCGGTCCCCGGCGTCGCCCAGCCCGGGGAGAATGTATCCGCTGGCGTTCAGGCCGCGGTCCAGCGCCGCGGCATAGATCGGCACATCGGGGTGCGCTGTAGTAAAGGCGCTCACGCCCTCCGGTGCCACCACCAGACAGAGCAGTGCCATGTCGGTCGCGCCTGCCCGCTTGAGCTCGGCCACCGCCTCGACCGCCGACCCACCGGTCGCCAGCATCGGGTCGAGGACGAAAAAGCGGTGGTCGGCCACCGGCGTCGGCACCTTGAAGTAATACGATACTGGCTGCAACGTCTCGTGGTTTCGATAGAGCCCTATATGTCCGACCCGGGCATTGGGGATCAACTGGACGATTCCCTCGACCATCCCCAGGCCGGCCCGGAGGATGGGTACCAGGGCCACCTTGGGCGCCACCCGCTCGCCGATCGTGGTCTCGAGCGGCGTCACCACTTCGACCGGCTCGGTCCGCAGGTCCCGGGTCACTTCGTAGGTCATCAACGAGGCGATCTCGCCGACCAGCTGCTTGAAGTCTCGGGAGGAGGTGCCGACGTCGCGAAGGAGCGCAAGCTTGTGCCGGATCAGGGGATGATCGAGCACGGTGAGGCCGCGGCGCGGAGAGGAAGGCATAGCGGTATAAGGTCTAGCCAGCGGCGACGGGGCGCAATGATCGAGGGGTTACGGATGGTGCTGCGCTCGCGCGGCATCGGTGTCCGCTGCGCACTGGGTCTCGGTCGGGGGGCCGCCTTCGTCGGATCAAATTCCGCGCGTCCGCGATTCGCTCGAGTCCGCCGCCGGACGCGTAGCCCGCGCCCGGTTCGGCGGCTCGTCTTCGCGAATCGCCAGCCGGCGTTAGAGCGCCGGCGCTGGACGCGCTCCCTATTGATCCTCCTCCGACGTCCCCCCGACCTCGTCTCAGCTCCCTAGTCCACTCATCCGTCGATATGGCCATATCTTTCCCCATTCCCACGCCAACCGAGAGTCCGCTATGCGCAACTTGCTCACGTCGGCCCTGCTCGTCGCCCTGATTCCGGCCACGACGCACGCCCAGGGCAACCCGTTCCGGGCCAAGCTCAAGGGGTTGCCGACCTACACCGTCGAGTACAGTTACGGCGGCGACATGACCGGGACCGGCAAGAGCAGTTCGGGCGACGATCGTTTCGCCTCAGCCGAGACGCGCACGGGCAAGTTCTTCGGCAAGCAGACCACCACGTCGACCTGGTCGATGACCGACGCCGATTTCATCTGGAGCGCCGACCTCGAGAAGAAGACCGGAATGAAGTCGGTGAATCCGTTGCCCTCGATGGCCAAGGCGTACGACGACCTCGATCGCGACGGCAAGGCGCGCTTCACCGCCAACATGAAAGAGATGATGCAGTTCGTGACCCGCGCCTTTCCGGGGATGCCGTTCGATGGCGAGAAGAAGGGGACGCGGACCTACGCGGGCGAGAGCTGCGACCTCACCGAGATGGGAGCCTTCTCGTTCTGCACCATGAAGTCGGCGCCGATCGTGCTCTACTCGGCCGGGTCGTTCATGTGTGTGAACTTCGAACAGACCGCGACGAGCGTGCGTCGCAGCAGTGACGCGTCCCTCTTCCAGGTTCCCGCCGACGTGAAGTGGACCGAGAATCTCGACCGTGCCCGCGCCGATTCGGGCGCGCGCGCGTTCATCGGCCAATTCGCGTCGCAGGCGATGACCGACTCGATTGCCAAGGCGAAGTCGGAGATGGCGGCAAAGTCCGGCAATGCCGGGAGCGGGCAGCAGCAGATGACTCCCGAACAGCAGAAGCAGATGTGTGACGCCCTCAAGAACTTCTCGATCTCCACCGCCTTCAACAATGCGATGAAGAATGCGTTGAACCAGGCGAAGAACGACGCCATCAACGGTGCAGTCGAAGGCGCCGCGAACAAGGTACGGCGCGGGCTCGGTGGATTGATCAAGCGGCCATGAGTAGAAGCCGCGGAGGGAGGAGGGAGGAGGGAGCGACCCGCCCAGTGGTGCCGCGCTTGCGCGGCACCCGTCTGCGTTGCTGCGCCATTATTTTGATGGTGATTACCGCGTGTCGCGCCACGCCGGTTGCGCCGCCGAGTGCCGTGTTGACGCCGGCGCACAGCGCCGCGATCACCGACAGTGTCAACGCCACGCTGGAACAGTTCCGCGCCGCGTTTGCCGCGCGCGACATCGACGCGACGATGCGCTTCTATGCCGACGACCCGCGCTTCCGCTGGGTCGAAGATGGCGAGCTGCGGTATGCCTCGAAGGCGGAGGTCGCGACGGCGCTGCGCACCTTCGTGCCATCACTCAAGGCGATCGAACTCTCGTATTACGACCCGGTGGTGACCCCGCTCGCCCCCGGGGTGGCCGTGGTGGCGACGCGATTCGCGCAGAAGATCACCGACAGCAGCGGGGTAATGCGGGGCTTTGCCGGGGCGATGTCGATGACCCTGATCCACGGCGACTCAGGGTGGCGCTTCCTGGTGGGTCACACGTCATCGCTGGTGCCCCGGCCAGCCACGGGAACGAAACAGGGGGCGGGGTAGTCCCCACGCGCCGGATCGGCTAGCGTTCAGCATGGCTGATACTGAAAAGACGACCCCGCCCGTTGCGCCCGATCCGATCGGCCAGCGGATGTTCAAATCCCGCACCATCATCATCTCCGGCGAGATCACCCAGGAGCTCTCCGAAAAGGTGATGGCGCAGCTGCTGACCATGTCGGCCGAGTCGGCGACGGCCCCCATCACCATCTACATCAATTCGCAGGGTGGCCACGTCGAGGCAGGCGATACCATCCACGACATGATCCGCTACGTGCTGCCCAAGGTCCGGATCGTCGGGACCGGGTGGGTCGCGAGCGCCGGCGCGCTGATCTATGTGTCGGTGCCGCGCGAGGATCGCTTCTGCCTTCCCAACACTCGCTTCCTGCTGCACCAGCCGGCTGGCGGCATGGGTGGCACCGCCTCGGACATCGCGATCGAAGCGCGCGAGATCGTGAAGATGCGCGAGCGTCTCAACGAAATTTTCGCTCGCGAGACCGGCCAGAGTGTCGAACGGATCGTCGATGACACCCACCGGAATTTCTGGCTTGGCGCCGAAGAGGCCAAGGCGTATGGGCTGGTCGGATCGGTGATTTCAAAGCAGTCCGAACTGCCATAGGCCGATTTCAGGGCATTCTGCGCGACGGTCTAGCGCAAAGCCCGGGTTCGGGGTAATGTCACGGGTGATTTCTGGTTCCTGGCCCCCCTGCTGAGGTTCCGCCCGTGTTCACTTCGCGTCTCTCTGGTGTGGTTCGAGATTCTTCTGGTCGAGCGGTACGCAGCGCGGAGTTGACGCTGCTCCCTCTCGGCCTTCGGGCCATTTCCGGAGTGGGCGGCGAATTCGCCTTCCTGATTCCCACGGGAGGGCGCTTCACCCTGCATGTCGCGGCGGCCGGCCACACGCCTGTCTCCGTGGAAGAAATCGATCTTCCGCGCGGCGCCGTCTTTCGTCAGGAAGTGAGCCTCTCGCCACGGCAACCGGTGCCGGTGACGCGCGTCTGGCGCGATGGCATGGCCCACCGGGCGTCGGTACGCTAGCGCGGCGGCTCTGATGGGCGATTCGCCCGCCTTCCCCGATCACTTCTCTCCGGTCGCCGCCGGCTACGCCGCGTTCCGACCGACCTATCCCTCCGCCCTCTTCGACTGGATTGCGACACAGGCTCCCGCCCGGACCGCCGTCTGGGACTGCGCCTGCGGCAACGGCCAGGCAACAGGACCGCTCGCGGAGCGATTCGACCTGGTGATTGCCACCGATGGCAGCGCCGAACAACTCTCCCACGCACCACCGATCCCGCGCACGATCTGGAAGCACGCGACTGCCGAGGCGAACGGACTTCCCGACGCCTCGGTGGATGCCGTCGTGATCGCGCAGGCGCTGCACTGGTTCGATCTCGACCGATTCTGGCCCGAAGTGCGGCGCGTGGTGCGCCCAGGTGGTCTCGTGGTCGCCTGGTGCTACGGCCCCACACGGTTGCCCGATCCGGCGCTCAACGCCGTCGTCCACTCGCTGTATGAGGACGTGCTCGGAGAGTGGTGGTCCGCCAATCGGCGGCACATCGATGCCGGCTATACC
>JBDSMX010000120.1:0-3449 GCA_039915645.1 Gemmatimonadales bacterium
ACGGATTCTTCAGCGGCGAGTCGCAATCGAAATCGAGCGACTGGAGTGGCAACTTCTCGGCGCGTCGCACCACCGAGAAGTGGAAATTCTCCGTCGGCTTCTCCGGCAACACCAGCAGCTCGCGGTACGATTTTGGTGACGGCAGCATCTACAAGGCCAACAGCCACAGCTACTATGGCAACGGCCTGATGGTGCGCTCGCTCGGGCCGCACTTCTCCGCCGGCGCCACCTTCAGTGGCTATTCCTCGACCCAGCAAAACGTTGACCTCTCGTTGAGTGTCTCGCCCACCGTGGAGTACGATTTCTTCAAATACTCCGACTACACCCGGCGACGCCTGATCGCGGCCTACAGCCTCGGCCTGAATCGCTACAAGTACACCGAGCTCACGGTCTACGACAAGAACCAGGAAACGCTGGCCTCGCAGTCGCTGTCGCTCGCCTATGCCGCGCGCGCGCCCTGGGGAAATGCCAATATCGGCATCTCGGCGTCGAACTATCTCGCGGATTTTCACAAGAACCGGATGTCGGTCTACGGCGGGATGTCGGTGCGTCTGGTGAAGGGACTGCAGTTCTCGTACAATGCGTCCTACTCGCGCGTGCGTGACCAGGTGACGCTGCCCAAGGGTGACGCGACCGACGAGGAAGTCCTGCTCCGCCTGCGTCAGCAGCGCACCAGCTACCGCGCCAATGGTTACTTCTCGCTGAGTTACACCTTCGGGTCGGTGTTCAACAATGTCGTGAATCCGCGACTCGGCAGCAGCGGTGGTGGCGAGATGTTCTTCTTCTGATTCGCGAGGCGGGTAGCAACACGAAGGGCCCGGGAGCGATTGCTCCCGGGCCCTTCACGCATTCGGTTCCGCGAAGAAAACGTCGCGGAGGTCGGATGACTAGAAGTGGATGCCGGCCTTCGCCACGAACTGGCTGCCATTGCCCACTTCAAGCTTCGCTTCGACGAACGGCATCATCTTCGACTTGCCGAAGTTCAGGCCGCCGATCAGGTTGAGGCCGACATCGCTGGAGCTGCAGTCGACGCCGGTAACGCCGCAGAAGCCGCTGTCGTAGCTGAAGTGGCGGTAGCCAACGCCGGCGCCGACGTACGGCTTCAGCGAGGCATCGTTCGTCGCGATGTTGAGCAGCGCGTCACCATTGAGCGACCAGGCCTTCAGGTTGTTGCCCGGGAAGAAGTAGTCGAAGCCGATCCGGCCACCGATCGCCCGGTTGCTCACGTCAGCAAGGTGGAATTTGCCGAAGGCGCCAACACCGAAATCCCAGCTATCCGCGTACGACGCGGCGACGCCAAACTGCACGCCCTGCGCTTCTGCCTTGTTCGGTGCAAGCACAGCGAAACCGAGCGCCATCGTCGCGCCCACAACAAGTCCACGAAGAGTTGAAGCCTTCATGCATTGCCTCCGGGTGAGATTGGTACTGCCTGCGGGGATTCAGCACAGCCATTCAGTGTGGAACAACAGCGGTAATGACGCTCAATTTGGTGAATTGGTTGCAATCCTGCCAGCCTTGACAATGGGATATCCGATAATTTCAGTCGGGATTGTAACTCCCTTCACCAGTTGAAGATGGTCCCCTCCACCACACGCTCGCTAGCTTCCGGGATGCCGACACTCTGGGCCACCGACATCCATCTCGACCACGCCAGTCCGGCGGCAGTCGATGGCTTTCTCGGCGACCTGCGGGAGATGCGCGGGGATGCGCTCATCCTGACCGGCGATATCTCCCTTTCCTCCCGCTTTGCGGACGACCTGATTGCCATCGCCGATGCGGCTGGTTGCCCCGTCTACTATCTCCTGGGGAATCACGACCACTACGGCGCGAGCGTGGGCGAGGTCCGCGATCGTGCCACCGCACTCGCAGCGAAGCGGCCTGATATCCTCTGGCTGCCTCCTGCTGGAGTTGTGACACTTGGCCCCGGCGCCGCGTTGGTCGGCGTCGACGGTTGGGCCGACGGCAGGTTCGGCGACCCGCTCACCACACCACTGCTCCTCAATGACGACAAGTTGATCGCCGAGCTCGCCGCGCAGGAATCGCGACGTGGGAAGCTCTTCGTGAAGCGGATGCTCGCCGACGCCGACGCCAGCCGCCTCGGCATCCTGCTCCACCGAGCGGCCGACCTCTCCCGCAGCATCATCGTCGCGACCCACGTCCCACCATTCACCGAGGCGCTCCCCACGCGGGGCCGTCTCGCGAGCTCGGCCTGGCTCCCGCTGCTGGTGTGCGGCGCCACCGGCCAGGTGCTCACTCGCTTCGCGACGGAACACCCGGACCACGATCTGACCGTCCTCGCCGGCCATACTCACGTGGCGCAGGAGGTCGATATCGCTCCCAATCTTCACGTCCGCATCGGCGGTGCCCGCTACGGTGCACCTCGCATAGGACCCCTGTAGATTTCCCTCGCTCCTCGCTTCCCGCTTCTCGCTTCTCGAGGTTTGTGATGCGCCGCCCCCTGCTCGCCTGCCTTGCGTTGCTTGTCGCCACCTCGCTTACCGCCCAGAGTCCGGCGCTCACCGCGGATAGCACTGTTCGCGTCGGCACCCTGCCCAATGGCCTTCGCTATTTCATCAAGCAGAATGCCACCCCGGCCGCACGCCTCGAGCTCCGCCTCGTAGTGCGCGCCGGGTCGATCCTCGAGGATGATGACCAGAAAGGGCTGGCGCACTTCGTCGAGCACATGGCCTTCAATGGCACCACGCGTTTCGCGAAGAACGATCTGGTGCAGTATCTCGAATCGATCGGCGTCCGATTCGGCGCCGACCTCAACGCGTCCACGTCGTTCGACGAAACCGTCTACATCCTGCCGGTGCCGAGCGACAAGCCCGCGATCGTCGAGCGCGCATTCGACATTCTGCAGGACTGGGCGACCGGTGTCCGCTTCGATTCCACCGAAGTCGTCAACGAACGCGGCGTGGTACTTGGTGAGTGGCGCAGCGGCCTCGGTGTCGGTTCCCGCCTGCGCGACAAGGAGTTTCCGCTGCTCTTCGCCGGATCTCGGTACGCTGATCGCCTGCCGATCGGCGACACCGCGATCATCGGCCACGCTGTGCCGGCACCGATCCGGCGCTTCTATCGCGACTGGTACCGCCCCGACCTGATGGCGGTCGTGGCGGTGGGCGACGTCCCCGTGGCGCGGCTCGATTCGCTCATTCGTGACCGGTTCGGCGCCCTGCGTCCGCCGCCATCTCCGCGGCCACGCGTTGATGCACCGGTGCCCGAGATTGCGGGCACGCGCTTCTCGATCGTGACCGATCCGGAACTCACCAGTGAATCGATTCAGCTCCTGGTGCGCCGCCCGACGCTGCCAGCGTACCGACTCGAGTCCGACGAGCGTCGCCAGCTGGTGAGCTCACTGGTCTCCAGCATTGCCGGCCAGCGCCTCTCCGATCTGGCACGGAAGCCGGATGCGCCATTTGTCGGCGCCTTCTTCGGTCCCTCCCGCC
>JBDSMX010000139.1:0-32617 GCA_039915645.1 Gemmatimonadales bacterium
GTTCCGGCGGAGCCTTGGCAGCAGGGGGCGGCGACGGGTGGTGCTCGTGATGATCGTGTTCAGGCATGCGGTGCGTCCTCAGTGGAGGTGACGGGGCCCGACCGGGCCTGCGGCCCGCGACCTGTCCAGGCAGCTGTGGCCGGCAACGCATCGCCGGTGTGAAGAGCCCGCTGTTTCCACAGCGAGTAGATCGCCGGAATGACGAGCAACGTGAGCAGGGTACTGCTCACCATGCCGCCCACCATCGGTGCGGCAATGCGCTTCATCACGCTGGCGCCGGCACCGGTGCTCCACAGGATGGGAAGCAGGCCGGCAATGATCGCGGTCACGGTCATGATCTTGGGGCGCACTCGTTCGACGGCACCCTCCATGACCGCCTCGTACAGGTCACCGACCGTCGGTGTCGCCGTGCGTGCGACGACGGCAGCCCAGGCGTGGTCGAGGTAGATCAGCATCACCACGCCCGTTTCAGCGGCCACCCCGGCAAGCGCGATGAAGCCGATGGCCACGGCCACTGACCAGTTGTACTGCAGGATCCAGATGAACCAGAGCCCGCCCACCAGCGCAAACGGCAGCGACAGCATCACGATCAGCGTTTCGCCGACATTGCCGAAGTTGAAGTAAAGCAGCAGGAAAATGATCGCCAGCGTGGCGGGGATGACGACGACGAGCTTCTTGGCGGCTTCCTGCATGTACTCATATTGACCGCTCCAGACCACGGTGTAGCCGGTGGGAAGCTTCACACGGCGCTCCACCTCGCGCTGCGCACGCGCGACGTATCCGCCAATATCGCTATCCGTCACGTCGACGTAGACCCACGCGGTCGGCATCGCCCCCTCGGTACGCACGACCATTGGTCCGGCAACCTGATGGATCGTGGCCACCTGGCCGAGGGGGACGTAGGCCTGCGCACCGCTGGCCCCCGCCGCGCCGCCGCCCATTCCCATCCCTGACCCCGCAGGCACCGGCGCACCGCCACCGTGAACCATCGGCACCAGCACGGCGGCCAGGCGTTCCGGTGAGTCGCGCAATTCCTGCGGGTAGCGTACCCGGACGCCGTAGCGCTCTCGCCCTTCCACCGTTTGCGTCACAGTCATCCCTCCGACCGCAGCCGCAATGACGGTCTGCACGTCGCCAACGTTCAGCCCGTGTCGCGCCGCTGCCTCGCGATCGATGTCGATGTCGAGGTAGTACCCGGAGACCGCCCGCTCGGCGAATGCGCTCCGCGTACCGGGCACCGAGAGGACCGCGCGCTCAACGTCGCGACCGATCTGTTCGAGGACGGCCAGGTCGGGACCAAAGATCTTGATTCCTACCGGCGTCCGGATCCCGGTGGCAAGCATGTCGATACGGCCCTTGATCGGCTGCGTCCAGGCATTCGTGACACCGGGAATCCGGAGCGCCGAATCCATCGCGGTCACCAGGCGCTCCTGCGTCATTCCGGCGCGCCACGTCTGCTCCGGCTTGAGCGTGATGGTCGTTTCGATCATGTCGAGTCCGGCGGGATCGGTGGCCGTGCTCGCCCGCCCGGCTTTTCCCCAGACATGATCAACTTCCGGGAAGCGCTTGATGAGGCTGTCCTGAATGCGCAGCACTTCGCGCTGGCGGGCGATACTGATCCCCGGGAGCGTCGTGGGCATGTAGAGAATGGTCCCCTCATTGAGCGGCGGCATGAACTCGCTCCCCAGTTGCGACCAGGGAATCCAGCTCACGAGCACAATGAGCACGGCGATCATCACGGCGCTCCAGCGATGGCGCAGGACCGTTGTGATCATCGGGCGATACACCCGGATGAGCGCGCGGTTGATCGGATTGGCTCGCTCACGGTGGATCCGGCCCCGCACAAAGAGTCCCATGGCGACCGGGACCAGCGTGAGGGAGAGCAGGCTCGCAGCCGCCATCGACAGCGTCTTGGTGAACGCCAACGGGCGGAACAACCGCCCTTCCTGTCCAGAGAGGGAGAAGACCGGAATAAACGACACCGTGATGATGAGCAGCGAAAGAAAAAGGGCGGGGCCGACCTCTCGCGCCGAGGCCGCGACCACCTGCCAGCGTTCGGTGGCCGAGAGCATCGACGTGTTGAACGAAGTACTGGGTGCCGCCCCGGCTTGAGTCTTCTCCTTCGCGCTGACGGCCCGCTCCAGGTGCTTGTGCATGTTCTCGATCATCACGATGGCCGCGTCGATCATCGCGCCGATCGCGATGGCGATGCCGCCGAGTGACATGATGTCGGCGCCCACCCCGATCTGCCGCATGGCGATGAACGCCATCAGGATCCCCACTGGCAGTGTGAGAATCGCCACGAGCGCAGACCGGGCGTGCCACAGGAAGACGATGCAGACGAGGGCCACAATGATGCTTTCCTCGACGAGCTTGTCGCGCAGGTTCACGATGGCACGATCGATCAGATCGCTTCGGTCGTAGACCGGGCGCACGATGACCCCCGCGGGGAGCCCTGCCTGAATCGCCTTCAGCTTTTCCTTGACCCGTGCGATGGTTGTCCTGGCATTCTCTCCGAAGCGCATGACTACGATGCCGCCAATCGCGTCCCCGCGGCCATCAAGATCCGCGATCCCGCGTCGACCCGCTGGACCGACCGTCACCCGCCCCAGCGCAGCGACCCGAATCGGCGTGCCATTGGCCGTGGCGCTCACCACCACGTTTTCGATGTCGGTCTGGTTCTTGAGGTATCCGAGGCCGCGAACCATGTATTCGCGCTCGTTGAGCTCAAGCACCATGGCGCCGACGTCGGCGTTGGCATCCTGGATCGCCGACATCACTCGCTGGATCGGAATGCCGTAGGCGAGCAGGCGGGTGGGATCGAGGTCGACTTGGTATTGCTTTTCAAAGCCGCCAATCGACGCGACCTCCGCGACGCCGGGCACCGCCGTCAGCGCATAGCGCAGCGACCAATCCTGGATGGCGCGCAGGTCGGCAAGCGAGCGTTTGCCCGTGGTGTCCTCCAACGAGTACTGGAAGACCCAGCCGAGCCCGGTGGCATCGGGACCGAGCGTCGGCGTGACCGACGCTGGGAGGCGGGCCTTGATACCGCTCAAGTATTCCAGCACCCGCGACCGCGCCCAATACAGGTCGGTGCCGTCCGCAAAGATGATGTAGACGAACGACACGCCGAAGAACGAGTACCCGCGGACAGTGCGGGCGCCGGGGACCTTCAACATCTCGGCCGCGATCGGATAGGTGACCTGGTCCTCGACGATCCGCGGCGCCTGTTCGTTGAAGTCTGCCTGCACGATGACCTGCACATCGCTCAGGTCGGGAAGTGCTTCGAGTGGTGTCGCGCGCAGCGCCAGCACGCCCGCGAGGACGGCGCCGATGGCGAAGAGCCCGACCACTAGCCGATTTCCCAACGACCATGCGATGATGCGGGCGAGCATCAGGGGCCCCGACGGGCTGGGGTCGGCTTCGCCGGTGGCTTCGGAGCCTTCATGTCCATGCCGGGCATGTCGCCCATCCCGCCCAGGGCCTTGTCGAGGTTCGACTCGGCGTCAACCAGGAAGGTGCCGGAGGCCACGACGACCTCTCCGACGTTGAGGCCGCTGAGGATTTCCGCACGGTCGTCGGTGGTCACGCCAAGCACCACCACCCTGGGCACAAAGCGGCCGTCGGTGTCGCGGACGAACACGAGATTGCGCTCACCGGTGACGAGCACGCTCGCGCGCGGGACGGTAAGTGCGTGCCGGGTCGTCGAGACAAAGCGGATCGTGGCATCCATTCCCGGCTTGAGCTGGAGCCCGGGGTTCGCGAGCTCGACCCGCACGCGCGCCGTCCGCGTCTCGACGTTGAGCGTTGGGTAGATGAAGGTGATCCGCCCCTGACGCGTTTCGCCCGGCAGTGATGGAAATTCGGCCGACACTTCCTGGCCGAGCTTTACGGCGGGCAGGTCGCGCTCGAAGACTTCGCCGTCAAGCCAGACCGTGGCGAGGTCGACGATGCGATACAGCGCGTCACCTGCCATCACCCGCTGACCCTTGACGATGGTCTTTTCCAGTACGACTCCCGAGACCGGCGAGACGAACGTCATCGTACGGTGCGCGGCCCCATCGCGTTCGATCGCCTCGATGTCGACTGGTCTGACGTCCCACTGCTGGAGGCGGCGAATGGACGCGGCGTGCAAATCCGCCGCGCCCGCCCGAGCATCCGTCGAACCGGTTGCCACGTCAGCTCCCAGCCGGCGCGCCAGAAGCAGCTCCTGCTCGGCGGCAACGAGCATTGGCGAGTAGATCGACAAGAGCGGCTCACCGCGACGGACTGGCTGCCCGGTGGAATTGACGTAGAGTGCTTCGATCCAGCCGTCAATCTTCAGCGCGAAAGTCGTCACCCGGGTTTCGTCGAAGGTGACTTGCGCGACGGTGCGCACCTCACGCTGTAACGGCTCTTCCGTCGCCGTCGCGAACGTCACGCCGATCCTCCGCTGATCTGCGTCCGACAAATGGACGGCTGTCCCGCCACCGGCCGCGGTGGACTCGGCAACGGTGGCACTCGCGGGGCGATCGTCGACCGGAGACTTCCGCGTCACCGCGCGCACGACCACAAGCACGGCAACCAGTGCGACAGCCGCCACGCCAATCCGAAGCGCGAGCGGGCGACCTGTCGGGGTCGGCCGACCAAAGGGCGAGTCCGTCATCGTGTGCCTCCGTTGCTGGCACCGCTTGCCGGAGGATTCCCGGGAATCAGCGGCGCACCGGTGAGCATCTCCAGTTCCGCCAGCGCCGTGCCGGTGTCGGCGTCGAGTTGCTGCAGCTTTTCGCGATAACTGTTGGCCGCCATCAGCGCGTCCAGCAGTGTCATGAAATTGACCGTGCCGGCCTGATAGCCGCTGTACGCTGCTCGCTCGGTCGCCTGGGCTTGCGGGAGAATTGAGCGCGCGTAAAGCGCTCGCAGCCTCCTGGAGCGGTCGAACCGCGCGACAAGTTCCATCACCCGGCCGCGCGTCTGCGCCTGCATGGCCCCGAGTTCGGCCTCGGCCATTTCCCGCATCGCCGTCGCCTCGTCCCGCATCCGGAATTGACGGCTACCCGCCCAGACCGGAATCGTCGCACCGAGCATGAGGCTCATCATCCGGTCAGTGCTGCCATCCGCCATCGGCCGTTGCCCATAGACCACCCCCACCAGCAAGTCAGGCCAGATCTCCTTCTGGGCGAGCCGCTCGGACTCGGTCGCCGCCCGGATACTTGCCGCGCCCGCACGCAACATCCCGCGCGATGCCAACGCACGGGTCACTAGCGAATCGGCCGGCACCAAAGTGTCAGGGAGGGTGGGCAGCACAGTCGGTCCGACGAGCGAGCCGGCCGATCGATCAAGGACGGCATTGAGCCGCGCTGCCATGGCACTGCGCATGCCGATCATCTCCTCGATGTCGGCCGTCATCTGGCTGATTTCCAGCTGTGCGCGGAGCACGTCACTCTGTTGTGCCTGACCGAGGGCATACATCTGGGTGGCGGTACTGTCGACGTTGACGAGCAGGCGTAGCGTTTCGCGGGAGACCTCAAGGGTGGCGTCCAGGCGATGCAACTCGAAGAAGGCCATTGCGGCGTCGGCACGCTGGGTCCATGCGACCTCAGCAACCTGCAGCCGCCCGGCATCGGCCCGCGCTTCCGCGGCACTCCCCGCCCGGCTGAGCTTGCCGGGCACCGGAATCATCTGCATGACCTGGATCTGGTTCATACCCAGGGGGTCGTTTAGACCAAATCGGGGCAAGTTGCGATTCATCAATTGCAGTTGCAGCTGCGGGTCGGGCCATCGGCGGCTGGCGGGCACTCTGGCCGCGGCCGCTCTGGCGAAGGCACCGGCTGCGCGCAGTGATGGGCTGGCGCTGTCGACCGCGCGGTAGATCTCCCCGAGGGTGATGGGAGGCGGTGGCTGCTGGGCTGACAGTCGCAGCGCACACGGCAGCAGGGCCAGCGCGAGGCCAGCGAGTCGCAACTTTGGGAGATGCATTCCAAACCTCAACGATACGGACAATGCGTCCGCAGCTCGACGTTCAGACCGGACGCACGCGCGTCAGGTCAGGGAACACCGTGGTATCGAGGTCAGGAGTTTGGTGGCGGGACCGGTGGAGCGGTGGGATCGACGGTATCCGGAGTGGTGAACGCGTGTCGCGCAGGGACGTCGCCCGTCGGGGAAGGGGCGTCGTGTCGCACCATGGCCACCGGGAGGGTGCTTGCTGTGACCCCGCAGGCCGGCGCAGTGGCGCAATCGCACGTCGGCATCGCCCCCGATGGCATCGTGGGGGTGGCCGGCTTGTGTGCCTGCCCAGGCGTGCCGCCGGACGATGATGCCATCTCGCAGGCGCTCACCGAGAGGGACTCGATCAGGCACGTCCCGGCCACCGCCAGCGGGCGGAGTTGCAATAAGAGGAGTCCGAGGGCGAGCCCGCGCATCATCAATAAACCGTAGTGTCCCGTCTGGAGATGGCAAGGCATCTAAAGGTTGCTTCATTCTTCATTCAGAATCCGTGGTGGGGAATGCCAAGGGAAGGGACGAGCGAGTTGCCGAGCGTCGGCACACCAATCGGGTTCACGCCCGGCGCGATGCGGTCCCGGCGATCGGTTCCGGGACGATGCGGCTGCTCGGTCCGGGCTCCGGGAAGGGAACAAAAGTCAGCGGCACGCGATAGCGACGCGCCAGCCTCGCTGCATCAACTGCCAGCACCCGGCACCCTCCCTCGAGCAACCCTTCCAGCAGATCGAAACCGGCAACGCCAATGTGACGCGCATGCGGATGGCGCACGGGGTCGGCGTCACGCAGCCCCGCGCGCTTGAGCAACACGCATTCCTCCGCGCCGAGTGCGGCTGCGATCGCGACGGCGGTCACATCCGAACCACCCCGGCCCAGAAGCGCCAGCTCACCGTTGCGATGCGTCTGGAAACCCGCGACAACCGGGATGATGCCGCGGCGCAGCAGGGCGCGAAGCCTCCCCGTGCGAATTCTGGTGATGCGTGAGCCTCCGCTCCTGCCATCTCCTTCGAGACCCGCCTCGCGGGCGTCGAGCGCCTTTGCGGTGAGCCCAAGATGTTCCAGCGCCAACGCGACCAGCGACGCCGCGACGATCTCGCCCGACGCGACCGCCCGGTCGGCCCCGGCGGTGGAGAGTGTCCCGGAGCCGGCGGCGTGCCGCCCGACGGCGGCCACCAGTGCCAGCAGCTGATCGGTGACCCCGCGCCGGGCGCTGACCACCACGACGACCTCTCGGGTGGCCCGTTCGCGGGCGATGCGCCGCGCGGCAGCGGCGATGTGTTCGGGAGTGGCGACGGCATCGCCGCCGAGCTTGATGACAATCATCGTGCCTCCTTGGGGGAGGCGCATACAGCAACGCCTCCGGGCTCAGGAGCGCGGAGGCGGAATACCGACCTCGGGCGCTTTAGCACTTTGGTTTGGCGCGGACGCGCCGGGCGGGTGCAAGTTGCCGAATAAATCGACCGCCGATGTCCTAGAGTAGCGAGGCCGTTTGGCCGTCGTCAAGGGGACCGGACCCTGGTGGTGGTTGCGGGGGCGGCGCCGCGCCGATATCGTGCCCCAATGGCAACCAATCCTTCCTTCGATATCTCGACGGGCGTCGACCTCCAGGAGGTCGATAACGCCGTCAACCAGGCGGTCAAGGAGATCGCCGGACGCTACGACTTCAAGGGCACCCACTGCACCATCGAACTCGACCGCGAGAAGGCCACGATCGCCCTCTTCGCCGACGACGAGTTCAAGATGGAGGCGTTGCTCGACGTCGTGCGCGGGCGCCTGATCAAGCGCAACGTTCCCACCAAGAATCTCACCATCGGCGATATCATCCCCGCGACGGGTATGTCGGTGCGACGGGTGCTCACTTTGGCCCAGGGGATCCCGACCGAGGCCGCCAAGAAGATCCAGCGCGCCATCAAGGACGGCGGCTTCAAAAAGGTGCAGGCGAGCATCCAGGGTGAGGAGCTTCGTGTCACCTCGCCGTCGCGCGACGAACTGCAGGGCGTGATGGCGTTCCTGCGCACGGAAGACTTCGGCGTGGAACTGCAGTTCGGCAATTACCGCGGGTGACGAAGCCGGGCGCGGGACTGTATCTGGTCCTGGCGCTCGCCAGCCTCGGCTCCTGCCTGCTCAATGAACCGGAGCCCGAGCCGGTGCCGCAGCTCTCCGTCGATCCCGAGTTCCGGATCGGCGTGCGAGTCAACGCGAGCAAGGTCACCTTCGGCGCCTTCACGGGGCTGCGGATCATTGACGCCGACGAAGGCGTGGTCGAGGAAGTCGACCCCGACGTGTCGCTTGAGGCGAGTACCCGCGGCAGCGATGTGATCGTGCGCGGCACCACGACACCCGTGGTGCGGCGCACCCTCGTGATCGAATCCCGGGACAGCAACGGCACCGTGCGGATCGACGGCCGCGAATATCGCGGACGCGTCGAACTTCGTCGCGGCGAGTCGGGGCTCACGGTAATCAATCGGGTCGGGCTCGAGCAATATCTTGCTGGCGTTGTCGGCGCCGAGATGGGTCGGCGCGCACCCGGCGAGGAAGAGGCATTGAAGGCGCAGGCCGTGGTCTCGCGTACCTATGCGCTGCGGAACAAGGGACGCTGGGCAGCGCAGGGGTTCGACCTGATGGCCGACGTCTCGGCCCAGGCGTACGCCGGACTGCTGAATGAGAATCCGATGGCCAGCGCGGCCGTGGACGCAACGCGCGGTCTCATCCTGACCTACAACGGTGAGCCGATCGAGGCCTTCTACTCCTCGACCTGTGGTGGGCGCACCGAGGATGGATCGGCGGCGTTCGGGGGTGCCAATGAGCCCTATCTCAAGAGCTTTGCCGACGTCGACGAGAATGGCACCGCCTGGTGTGCGATCTCGCCACGCTACCAGTGGCGCGAGCAGTGGGACGGCCGGGCCTTCAGCGCATCGCTGCGGAAGACGCTCGCGGCAGAACGGCTCTCGACGGGGCGGGCGGGCGACCTGCGGGAGATGCGGGTCCTGTCACGGACCGGGAGCGGCCGGATCGCGACCCTCGAGCTCTCCGGCAGTGGGGGGCGGACGACGGTGAGTGGCCAGGCGATCCGGCGCGTGCTCTCTCCGCCGGCCGGAGGATGGCTGCGGAGCACTGATTTCACGGTGCGTCTTTCCCGTCAGGGGAGCCGGATCGAATCGGTGGTCATCGAGGGCCGCGGCAACGGACACGGGGTGGGGATGTGCCAGTGGGGTGCAGTGGGTCGCGCCCGCGCGGGGCACCACTACGACGCGATTCTGATGAGCTATTTTCCGGGGACGGAGCTTCGCCGGAATTACTGAACCTGCTTACCTGAAGGAAGGTCGGTGATGGGAGATCGGTTGCGGCTGGGCATCGTTGGTGCCGGCGCCATTGCACAGGTAGGGCATCTCCCCGTGCTCAAGCGGGTCAAGGAGATCGACGTCGTCGGCATCTGCGACAACGATCTTCCCAAGGCGCGCGCACTCGCCGATCGTTTCGGTATTCCCGATGCCTACAGCGACATCGAGGAACTGGTCGAGTACGACGCGCTCGACGCGGTGCTGATCTGCACTCCCAACCACTTGCACGAATCGCAGATCCAGGCGGCCATCGCCTCTGGCTTGCACATCTTTGTCGAGCGGCCCCTCGCGCTGACCTCGGCCGGTGCGCAACGACTCAGCAAGTCCGCCACCAAGCACAGCCGCATCGTGATGGTCGGCGCCAATCATCGCTATCGCCCGGACGTCCAGCAGATCCGCTCGTTCGTCAAGAATGGCGAACTCGGTGACCTCGAATCAATTCGCGCCTGGTGGTTCCTCGCACGGGCCGGACGCGCATCCCTGGGCTGGCGCCAGAAGCGCGATCAGGCCGGCGGTGGCGCAATGCTCGATCTGGGGCTCGGTCTGCTCGACCTCTCGCTCTGGATGTCGGGCTTCCTCGCGCCTCAGCGTGTCTCGGCGGTCTTCCCCGAGAAGGGACGCGAGAAGTCGCTGGAGCAATCGGGGACAGCGATGATCGCGCTCGAAGGCGGTACTGCCATCCACCTCGATACCTCGTGGCGTTTTGTCGGCCCGGGTGAACGATTCGGGATGGCCGTGCGCGCGACGCGCGGTTCGGCCCGCATCAACCCGCTCGCGATCTGGAAAGATTTTCACGGCGTGGCGCAGGACGTCGCGCCGTCGGGCGCCCACTCGCGCGAGACGCCATTTGCACTTGCGATCCGGGCCCAGTGGGCGCATTTCGTCGCGGCCATTCGCGGGGATTCGCCGCCGCCCTCGATGACGGAACAGGTCACCGTGATGCGGGTGATGGAGGCGATCTATCAGTCGGCGGAGTCCGGGCGAGACGTGACGCTTTGAAGCGGGTCTTCCCGGCGATCTCGGCGACGCTGCTCGCGCTCCTGCTCGTCGGCCCGCGCGCCACGGCGCAGGTGGCGGCGCCGCCGCCTGGTACCAATCTCCAGATCTTCGTGATGACGATGGGGCCGGGCGCGGAAGTGTGGGAGCGGTTCGGCCACAATGCGATCTGGGTGCGTGATACCGTCCAGAAGGTCGACCTCATCTACAACTACGGCATGTTCGACTTCCGCGATCCCGATCTCGTGCCGCACTTCGCGATGGGCCGCCCGGTGTACTGGCTCGGCGTCGACGACGACCTCGAAAATACACTGCGTACCTACCGGTCACGCGAGCGCTCCCTCGACGTCCAGGAACTCAATCTTCCGCCGATCCAGCGCGCCGAAATTGCCCTCCGTCTTGCCGAGAACGCGCGCCCGGAACAGAAGAACTACATCTACGACTACTACCGCGACAACTGCTCGACCCGGGTGCGCGATCTGCTCGATGGCGTGCTCGGTGGCGCACTGGGACTGGCAACGAAAGGGAAGAGTGGCGAGGGAACACTGCGCTGGCACACGCATCGCTCGCTCACCAATGACAAGCTGATGTACGTGGGGATTCTCGCCGCCCTCGGACCGATGGTCGATCGCCCGCTGGATCAGTGGGGCGAGATGTTTCTGCCGCAGAAGCTGCAGGAGCGGCTGCGCGAGCTCCGCATCACCGACGCGGAGGGCCGCAGCGTTCCGCTGGTGAAATCCGAGTCGCGGCTCATCGATGTCAACCGATACAGCGTTGAACCGGAGCCGCCCCAGTGGGGAATGATGTTTTCGGTGGTGGCGCTCACGCTGATGCTCGCGATTCTCTCCGGCCTGTTCGCCGGAGGACTCGGCGCGCCTGGTCGCGTGATCGGCGCGCTCTGGCTACTGCTGGTGGGTATCGGCGGCGTGGTGCTACTGCTGCTGTGGCTGGTGACCAACCATATGGCGGCCGCAGGTAACCGCAACTTGCTGTTGCTGAGTCCTGCGGCCTTGCTGGTGATTCCTGGAGCGTTGTCGGCAAGGCGACGCGGCCCGGGAGCATGGGCTCCGCGGGCCGCGTGGTTCGTGCTGGGTTCGGTCATTGTGGGAAGCATCCTGGCAGCGTTCCCATCAATCAGCGGTCAATGGAACCTTCAGATCGCCCAGTTGATCGTGCTGCCAACGGTCGCCGCCGCCTGGCTCGCGATCCGGCTCAGCCCCCGACCCGCTTCAACGCTGCCGCCGCTTCCGTAAAGCCGGGAGCGGCGCGGACCGCGGCGCGGTACGACTCGGCCGCCTTGGCGTTGTCGGCCGCATCCTCGAAACGAAGCCCCTTGCCGTAGAGCACGAGGGCGGCAACAGGCACACCACCACGGCTGCCACTTCCCGAAACGCCACCTACCGCCGGCTGCGCGGCGATTCGGTCGGCCAAGTCAGCGATCGCCTCGGCGAGCTGCTCCCGCTTCGCGAGCGCCGGGTTGCCGCGGACCACGGCGATCGGCGCACCGGTCGTCGCATCGAGCACCCGCGCTTCAACGTGGATGTCGCCGTATTGATCGAGCAGGGTGCCGACCACCAACACCTTGGCGCCGGCCTTGGCCGCAGCCGCCCGCGCCGCTCCGACATCCACCCGGCCGGAGCGAACTCCGGCAGGCACCGGCTTCACCACCAAGGTGGCCGGGCCACCGACCTGGGCCGAGAGCAGGCCGCTCAGGGCCCGGCCGAGGGCATCGTATTCATCCCGCGTGAGTCCTACGGACCCATCGGTCTCAAAGCCGGCGACGGACACCTTCCCGCTCCCTTGCGCCGACAGGGCTGCGCCCGGAAGAAGCATGGTAAGTGCAATGGTGCCAACGACTTGGGCTCGACTGAACATACGGACTCCGGAAAGGGGTCACCCGCTACTGTCCTAGGAGACGACGGCCGCGGTGCAACTTGTACCGGGTAAGGTGTATCGCCTATATTTATCGGCTATCGTGGTTCCGCAAGGGAACTACGGCTAAAGTAAGGAGAGCGACCCAATGAAGCCGAATATGCATCCGGTCTACGAGACCATCACCGCGCATTGCCAGTGTGGCAACACCTTCGAGACTCGCAGCACGTCGAAGTCGCTGAGCGTCGAAGTCTGCGCCGTGTGCCATCCCTATTTTACTGGCAAGCAGCGCATCATGGATACCGCCGGCCGGATCGATCGTTTCCGCCGGAAGTACGCCACGGAACCCGCCGCGAAGTCCTGATCCATGGATGACCGTCTCCGCCAGGCGCTCGCCCGGGCGGAGGAGGTCGGGCAGGGTCTCTCCGACCCGGCCGTTTCATCGGACCCCGCTCGTTTGCAGGCCCTCGGTCGCGAGCACGCTCGGCTAACCCCGATCGTGCGCGCGGCCGACAAGCTTTTCAAGTATCAGCGCGATCTCGCTGGTGCGCGGGAAGCGGCCGACTCGGGTGATCCCGAGCTCGCCGAACTCGCGGCCGACGATCTCGCGACGCTGCCGGCGCTGATCACCGAGCTCGAAGGCGAAATTGCCGACCTCATCGTCCCTCGTGATCCGCACGATGACCGCGATGCCATCCTCGAAATCCGCGCCGGCACCGGCGGTGACGAGGCGGCGCTCTTCGCCGCCGATCTGCTGCGGATGTACACGCGGTTTGCCGAGCGACACAATCTCAAGTTCGAACCGATCGAGATTCACCAGGGCAACGTCGGCGGCGTCAAAGACGCGGTCGTGGCGGTGCGTGGCTCCGAGGCATTCGGACTGCTCCGCCGCGAGTCGGGTGTCCATCGCGTGCAGCGGGTGCCAGCCACCGAAACACAGGGCCGGATTCACACGTCGGCTGCCACGGTCGCGGTATTGCCGGAAGCCGAAGAAGTCGACGTGAAGATCGATCCCAACGATCTCCGCATCGATGTCTTCCGGTCGTCGGGACCGGGTGGCCAGAGCGTCAACACCACCGACTCCGCGGTGCGGATCACCCACCTGCCGACCGGCATCGTGGTGAGCCAGCAGGACCAGAAGTCCCAGCTGCAGAACAAGCTGAAGGGGATGGAAGTCCTGCGCGCCCGGATCCTGGATCGGCGGATCGCCGAGATCGAGGGAGCGCGCGCGGCCGAGCGGAAGCTGATGGTCGGCACCGGCGACCGCTCGGGCAAGATTCGCACATACAACTACCCGCAGAGCCGGGTCACCGATCACCGGATCAACCTGTCGGTGCACAACCTCACCGACGTCCTCGACGGCAAGCTTGACGAACTCGTGGTGGCCCTGCGCCGCGCCGCGCGGGAAGAGGACGCCGGTGCCTGAGGCGATCCAGACGCTGCAGGGGCTGCTGGAGAGCGCAGGGCAGTTGCTGGAGGCCGCCGGTTACCAGGAGTCACGGCGCGAGGCGATCAGGCTCTGGAGCGACCTGGGGCGCACGAGTGCTGCCTCAGCCATGATGGACCGCCACGACGCCGTCGACGGCGATCGCGCACTGGCCTACCTCGCGGCAGTAGGACGGCATGCGGCGGGCGAGCCGCTGGCCTACGTCACCGGCTGGACCGGTTTCAGGCGACTGACACTCGCGACGGATTCGCGCGCCCTGATTCCCCGCCCGGAGACCGAGGGGCTGGTGGAGCTGGCCCTCGCGCGAGTGCGTCACGGGACGGCGGCTGACGTCGGTACCGGAACCGGCGCGATCGCACTGGCGTTGGCGGATGAGGGTGAGTTCGATCGCGTCATCGCGACCGACCTGTCTGCGGACGCTGTTGCGCTGGCCCGCAGCAACGGGGAACGACTCGGATTCACGATCGACTGGCGCGAGGGCGACCTGGTCTCCCCACTCGCCGGCGAAGTGGTGGATCTGCTGATCTCGAATCCGCCCTACCTGACCGAGGCCGAGTATGTCACCCTGGACGCGTCGGTGCGAGATTACGAGCCGAAGCTCGCGCTGCCCTCGGGTGCTGATGGGCTCGGTGCGACGCGACGCCTCCTCGATGAGGGCCGCGCGGTGATGGCGCCATCGGGATGGATTGCCCTGGAAGTGGATTGTCGCCGTGCAGCTGCGACGGCAGCGCTTGCCGAAGGGTTCGGCTGGCGGGAAGTGACCACGCTGGATGACTTGTTCGGTCGCGCGCGATATGTCCTGGCGCGGCAGGGGTAGAACCGGATGATCGACGACAAGGCGCAGGAACTCGGCCGGCTGCTCGGCCAGTCGACCGAGTATCAGGCATTGCGGCGCGCGGAACAGTCGCTGCGCGACGACAAGGAAGCGCAGGGCAAGCTCGAAATCATTTCGAGATTGACCCGCGAGTTCGACGCCCTGATGGCGCAGGGGCAGGCTCCCGAAGAGGCGCAAGCGCAGGAGTACGAGACGACGCTGCGTGAGTTCGAGTTGTCGCCGTCGGGGCAACTCTACCTCGTGGCGCGTGCCAACGTCGACAAGCTGATGCAGCGCGTCAATCAGCGCATCGCCGATGGTATCGAGCGCGGCGCGACCAGCGGAATCATCACGCTCTGATGCCACGCGGCCTCTTCGTCGTCCTCGAAGGTCCGGAGGGTGCGGGGAAGACCACGCTTGCGGCGGCGCTGGCCTCGCGGATGCGTGCCGGCGGCGCAGATGTCGTCACCGTGCGTGAGCCCGGTGGAACGGTGGTGGCCGAAGCGCTGCGGAGTGAACTGCTCGAGAGTCACGGCGGCTGGACCGCCGAAGCCGAGCTGCTCTACATGGTGACCGCCCGCGCCGACCTGGTGCGTCAGATCATTGCTCCCGCGCTTGAGCGTGGCCAGGTCGTACTCTCTGATCGTTATGATCTGTCGACAATGGCCTATCAGGGCGCCGGACGCGGGTTGCCGCGAGAGCACGTCGAGTGGGTCAACCGAGCCGCGACTGGTGGCCTCGCTCCGGACGTCACTCTGGTGCTCGATCTCGATCCCGCGGTGGGCCGCGATCGGCAGCGCCGGGCGGGGAAGGGCGCTGATCGACTCGAACGGGAAGACATTGCCTTCCACGACCGCGTGGCCGCCGAATACTTGGCGGCGACCGGGCACGGGGTGCATCATTTGCAAGCGGATGCGTCACCCGAGCGAGTCCTGGCTGAGGCCTGGACTGCACTCGCGAGACTGCATCCCGAAACGTTCCGCCCCAGGGCGGAGTAGGAAGAGGGAATCATGGTATCTCCGGAATCGTCCAAAGAGGGTCCGATGAAGCAGCGCTGGGGCTTGGTCGCCGTTGTGGCCGCACTCTCCTTCTTCTCTGGTGGCTGGCTGCTTCAGGGCGCCGCCGCGCGCCCGGCGCCGACCGGACCGCAACTGCTCCAGGAAGTATTCGAGCGTGTCCGGTTGTATTACGTCGACTCGCTCTCCACCGACTCGCTCTACCACAAGGCGACGACGGGGATGCTCGACGAGCTCAACGATCCTTACACCACGCTCGAAGAGAATGACGACTATCGTCAACTCACCGAAACCACCACCGGCAACTATGGTGGCCTCGGCATGCAGATCGACGTCCGCGACGGCTGGATCACGGTGGTTGCGCCACTGCCGCAGACGCCGGCCGAGCGGGCCGGCATCGAAGCCGGCGACCTGATCGCCGATGTCGATGGCAAGACTACGCAGGGACTCAAGCAGGACGAAGCGATCAAGACACTGCGAGGCACCGCGGGGAGCAAGGTGACGCTCAAGGTCCGTCGGGCCGGCGTGCCGCAGTTGATGACGTTCTCGCTGGTCCGCGAGATGATCCACAACCGCTCCGTCTCGCCAGGGGTGCTCTTCGATGGCGGGATCGGCTTCGTTCAGCTGAGCACCGTGAGCGAGGCATCGGCGCAGGAGATCCGCGAGGAAGTCAGCGCGCTTCTCAAGCTCGGCATGAAGGGACTGATCCTCGACCTGCGCGGCAACCCCGGCGGGCTGCTGAACCAGGGCGTCGCGGTGTCGGATCTCTTCCTCGATCCGGGCCAGAAGATCGTCGACACGAAGGGGCGGCTGCAGGAGATGAACGCGTCGTACGCAGATCGCGCACCGCAGCAGTGGGCGTCGCTGCCGGTCGTCGTGCTCGTCAACGAGTGGTCGGCCAGCGCGGCCGAAATCATCGCCGGCGCATTGCAGGACAACGACCGCGCCGTCGTGGTGGGCACCGCCACCTTCGGCAAGGGATTGGTGCAGTCGCTCTTCCCGCTCCGGCCGGGGCAGGCGCTCAAGCTCACGACTGGTCGCTGGTATACGCCGAGCGGCCGGACGATTCAGCGGACGGCGAAGAGCCAGGATGAACAGATCCGGCAGGCCACACTGCAGGCGTCGGGCAAGGACACGGCGGCGAAGGAGTTGCCGACCTTCAAGACGATCAGTGGTCGCCTCGTGAAGGGTGGCGGCGGGATCGTCCCCGACCGGATCGTTCGCGTCGACACGCTCACCGATGCCGAGCGCGAGTTCGCGAAGGCGATCGGCGGCAATGTCGCGGGCTATCGCGATGCGCTGGTGACTACGGCGCTGGAGATCAAGGAGAAGAAGGAAGTGACCTCGGAGACGTTCCAGGTGTCGGATGCGATGCGCCAGTCAGTGCTCGCACGGCTCAAGGCGAAGGGGATCACGCTGACGGCCGAGCAGATCACGCAGGGTCGTGCCCTGCTCGACGACCAGTTGAGTTACGAGGTCGCGCGGTATGTCTTTGGCCGGGCAGCCGAACTGCGTCGTCGTGGCCTCGATGATCCGCAGGTGCGGGCTGGGGTCGAGATGCTGCGGACCGCGGCGACGCCCAAGGCGCTCATGGCGGAGATCACCCAGAAGTGACCGACGCGGCAGTCGCCGTGGTGGGCACGGGGCGCGTCGGGCTTATGCTCGCACGCGCCCTCGGGCTTTCCGGTCGCGAGGTCCGATTGCTGGCGCGGTCGCCGCGTGCGGTGCCAACGGGTTTCCCGCAGGTCGAGACCGATTGGCACAGCGGACTCGCTGCCTCACGCCTCGTGATCATCGCGGTGCCCGACGATGTCATTGGCAGTGTCGCGGCAAGGCTGGCGACGAGTGCCATCCTGGGGCCCGGATACGTGGTGATGCATACGTCGGGATTGCATGGCGAGGCGGCGCTTTCGCCGCTGCGCGACTCCGGCGCGGCACTCGGTTCACTGCATCCGCTGCAAGCGATCGCCGAGGGCCAGCTGGACCCTGCGATTCTCCGCGGCACGCCGGCGATCGTCGAAGGCGACCTCCGCGCCGTGACCGTGGCGCGAGAGCTGGCTGAGTCGTTCGGGATGTCGCCGGTGCTCGAACTCACTGCCGCGGGCAAGGTGAGCTACCACGCGGGCGCCGTGATTGCCTCGAACTATCTCGTCGTGCTGGTGGAGCTCGCGGAACGGCTGGCCCGGGCAGGCGGGGCGGGGGAGGGTGCCGATCAGCTCTTTCAGCCGATCATGCGCCGCACCCTCGCCAACATCGCCGCACAAGGCAGCGTGGCGGCGCTCACCGGGCCGATCCGGCGTGGCGATGTCGGGACGGTGGCGGCACATCTCGCGGTGCTGCAGGGCAACGAGCGTGAGATCTACATCGCGCTCGGTCGCGAGGCGCTCGACATTGCGCGCACCGCAGGGCTTGGTGATGCTGCCGCCGCGGAGATCGCCGCACTGCTTACTGGTCGATCACCTTCACGCCATCCGGCACCTTGAACAAGAAGGTGCTCGGCGGAATCGAGGCGTTGAGGCGGACGTTCGACAGCAGCACCGTGCGCTTCTGCCCCTGGCTTTCGCTGATCTCGAAGCGATGGGGCAGTCCGTCCTCGCGATCGAACCAGAGTGTCGCGCGGCGGAACGGAAGGTCGCGCGTGACCGGCTCGAGCAGCACGGCGTCGGCCCGCTTGCCGTTGACGAGCTCGGTTGCGACATAGGTCAATCGGTAGCGATCGAGCGGGTTATCCATGAACCAGCCAATCAGGTTCACGCCATACACCGACGAGGTCGAGATCGGGCGCCGCGTGACCTGGCCGGGCGAGGTGCTTGGCGTATAGACCCAGAGGTGGGTGCCGTCGACCAGCAGCACTTCGTTGGCCGGATCGCTGAACCGCATCACGAAACGATTCTTGCCGGTCTGGCTCAACTTCCCCTTGCTGTCGAGGTTGCCCACCATCGGGTCCTCGATATGCTGCCGGAAATCCGCTTCGAGACCACTGAGTTGCTTGAAGACGCGGGACGCCCGCGAGACCACTTGGGTCGCGGTTTCCGCGGGCGAAGGTGACTGCGCCGCGAGGGCGGCGGGGAGGAGCAGCAGCAGCGCCCAAAGAACCTTCACGCGTGGCTCCCCACGGGTGACGCGACCGATCGGCCGATCACCTCGGCGATGGCGGAGACTTCCCGCATCATCCGCTCGAACTGTTCTGGGAAGAGCGATTGTGCGCCATCGCTCAGTGCCCGCTCGGGATTCGGGTGTACTTCGACCAGCAGTCCATCGGCACCGGCGGCGATTGCCGCACGCGCCATCGCCGGCACCATGTCACGATGACCGGTCGCGTGGCTCGGGTCGGCCACGATCGGGAGGTGCGAGAGCCCGTGCACGACGGCGATTGCCGAGAGGTCGAAGACGTTCCGCGTGGTACTGTCGAACGAGCGAATGCCGCGCTCGCAGAGAATCACGTTGGGATTCCCCTCAGAGAGGATGTACTCCGCCGACAGCAACAGTTCGGGAATGGTCGCCGAGAGCCCGCGCTTGAGCAGGACCGGCTTGCGCTGCCGGCCGCACTCCTTGAGCAGGGAATAATTCTGCATGTTCCGCGCGCCGATCTGCACGATGTCGGCGTATTCGGAGACCAGGGCGAGTCCGGCAGCGTCCATAGCCTCGGTGACGATCAGCAGACCGGTTTCCGCACGCGCCTGGGCCAGCAACTCGAGGCCAAGCTTGCCGAGTCCCTGAAACGAGTACGGCGATGAGCGCGGCTTGAAGGCGCCAGCCCGCAGCACGGTCGCTCCCGCGGCCTTCACCGCGCGTGCTGCCTCGAGGATCCCCGCTTCGCTCTCGACGGAGCACGGCCCGGCCATGATGATCACTTCGCGGCCGCCCACGGTCGAGCCATCGGGAAGCGGGACCCGGGTCGGTTCGGGCTTCCACTCGCGCGAGACCTGCTTGTAGGGCTTGGAGACGTGAATGACTTCGGCCACGCCACCCATCGCCTCCACACGCGATGCATCGACCCGGCCGTCATTGCCCACGAGCCCGACCGTGGTGCGCTGGCGGCCCGGCATCGGCCGCGCCTCGTAGCCCATCGCTTCGATGATTTCGACCACGCCGGCTATCTGTTCCGGAGTGGCGTCCTGCTTCATCACGATCAACATGGTTTCGTCAATTCCGTTCGGGTCAGGTCGCCGCGGTGGCGGCGTCGTGATCGCTGATGCGCACGCCAACGATGGTGGAGACACCAGGTTCCTGCATCGTCACGCCGTAGACGCTATCCGCAGCCTGCATGGTACGCGGATTGTGGGTGATCACCAGGAACTGCGTCTGGCTCTTGAACTCGTCGAGCAGGCGCAGGAAGCGACCGACGTTCGAGTCGTCGAGTGGTGCGTCCACTTCGTCCATGAGACAGAAGGGACTCGGCTTGGTGAGGTAGATCGCGAAGAGCAGCGAGGTGGCCACCAGGGTACGCTCTCCAGAGGAGAGGAGGTGGATTCGCTGGGTCTTCTTGCCACGCGGTGAGGCGTGAATCTCGATCTCGGCCTCGAGCGGGTCATTCTCGTCGCTGAGTCGGAGGTCGCATTCGCCACCGCCGAACAGCGTCTGGAACACGGTGTTGAAGTTGCCCCGGATGGCGTTGAACGTCTCGGTGAAGAGCGTGCGCGCGGTGCCGTCGATCTCCTTGATCGCCTGCAACAGCGCCTGCCGAGCTGCCACGAGGTCGTCGCGCTGCGCCTGAAGGAAGCTGAGCCGCTTGCTCTCCTCGGCATGCTCCTCCACCGCCAGGGCGTTTACCGGTCCGATTGCCTCGAGCGCCGACGAGATTCGCTCTGCCTCGGCCTCGAGAGTTTCGAGATCGAGTTCGAGCATCGTGGCCGATTCCATCAGGGCGTCGAAGGGGCGCTTCCACTCCATCTCGACCCGTTCGATGATCCGCTTCCGTTGGGCGCTGGCATCGGCGACGCCGAGCTCGAGGTGATGATGTTCCTCGCTCGACGACTCCACCGTGCGCCGCGCCTCGTTCAGGTCGGCTTCTTCGGTTGCGAGTCGGGTATCGGCCGCCTGCAACGCGCCTTCGGCCTCGCCAGCGGCGGTCTCCAGCGCCATCAGCTGGACCGAGCGCTCGTCCCGGCCACCCTGCCACAGCGCGCGCTGGGCCTCGAGTTCTGCCGCATCCGCATCGAGGCGCGCAATCTCCTCGGTCCGGGCACGACCGGAACTCTCGGCATCCGCAATCACCCGTTCGGTGCGGTTGATGGATTCGCCGGCAGCCCGAAGGCGCGCCGCGATATGCGCTTCCTGCACCTGCCACTGCGATCGCGCTTCCCGAGCCTGTTCCTGCTCGGATTCGAACTCCGCGAGTTGTGCGCGCGTCGTGACCAGCGATTCATCGAGACGCGCCCGAGCGGTGGTGCCCTCCGCAAGTGCGACGTCGACTTCGCCCCGGCGATGCTCACCACGCGTCAGGCGCTCGCCGAGGCGCGCGACCTGGGTCTCGGCTTCGGCGAGTTCGCGGTCGAGGTTGCCGACTTTGCGGGCGAGGTCTTCACGCGCGGCAATGGCGAGCCGCTCGGCCTCACGCAGGCGTTCGGCACTGCTCTGCGATTCGGTCGCTGCGGTTTCCTGATCGGCGAGCTCCTGCGTGGTCCGCTGCCGACGCGCATCGGCGGTGGCCAGCGTCGCCGAGGTGGTGTCGATCTCGCGGACGAGCGACTTGAGTTCGGCGCGGCGGCGAATCGGCCCGGTGGCAGCGGTCGGACCGGTCAGGTAAACCGCGCCGTTGGCACGACGCAGGGCGCGACCGGATGCGTCGAGCACTTCGGCGCCGCCGATGAGTGCCGCAACCCAGGGAGCCGCCTGCGAATCCACCTTCAGGCGTGCATCGAGTGCACCGGTGCTGCTGCGCGGGCCCGGATTCATCGGCAGCAGAATCAGCGTTCCCGGCTGCTCCTGCTGGTGCCAGGCCTGAATCTCGGGAATGACCGCTTCGTCGCGCACCAGCACGGCATGCACGAAGTCGCCAATGAGTTGCTCGGCGAGTTCGGCCTGATCGCCGTCGGTCGAGATGAAGTCCGCGAGCGGCCCGAGGACCTTGTCGCCAAAACGCTCACGCGCCGCGAGCAGTGAGGCGGCAGCGGGCGCCAGTCCGACACGGTCCCGTTCCAGCGCTTCGAGTGCCGAGCGCCGCGCGACCAGCTTGGCGACATCTTCCTCGAGTGAGCGGCGCTCGGCGAGTTCGCGCACTTCGCGTTCGCGAGTTTCGCGCAGGCGGAGCCGCGCCTGTTCTGCTGCCGCGGCTCCATGACGCGCGTCCTCGGCGTGGCGATCGGCGACCGCCGTGGCCTCCGTGAGACGCTCGCCGTGCGATTGCCGCTCCTGGGCGAGGTGGCCGCGGTGCGACTCCTCCTGCGCAATGCGATCGCGAAGCGAGGCAATTTCCCCTTCAAGGGCGGTACGCTCGCCTTCGAGGGAGCGAAGCTGCTGCGCGTGCTGCTGCAGTTCAGTCTCCATCCGGCGGACCACATCGCGATGTGCCGACAGCCGCTGACGCGCGGCCTGCTCGGCCTCGGTGCGACCGCCCAGTTCACCCTCGATGCGCGCGTGCTCGGCTTCCGCCGCGCCGGCCTCTTCGCGGGCACGCTCGAGTTCGAGGCGCGCCTGCTGGAGCCGGACTTCGAAGTCGCCGCGTTCGGTGGCGGCCCGCTCGCGGCGTTGCGCGGCGTTCTGCAGCCGCTCGGACGCGACGGCGAGATCGCCTTCGAGTTTGCCCAGCGCAAGTCGCGCGACACCGAGATCTTCGACGACAGTGGTGCGGTGACGCTCGGCGGCGTGGCGCGACTGCGCTGCCACTTCGCGCGACTGCTCGACGGCCGCGAGTCGTTCGCGCGCTTCGGGCAGCACCTGAGTCAGTTCCGCGTGCCGCCGCTGGAAGCTTTCGGTATCGGTCGTGAGCTGGTCGAGCCGCTGGCGGGCAAGGGTCAGCGTGACGGCAAACTTCTCTTCGGTGAGCGAGACGTGGCGTTCGGCCTTGCCCTTCTGGCGCGCCAGCGAGCGAAGCTGCGATTGCACTTCGGCAATCAGATCCTCGAGACGCTGGAGGTCGCCGGCGGTTTCCTCAAGGCGGCGCGCCGTGGTATGGCGACGATCGCGGTAGAGTCCGACACCAGCGGCCTCTTCGAACAACGAGCGACGCTCATCGGCCCGATCGGAGAGGAGCAGGTCGATCATCTTGGCTTCGATGACCACACCGGCATCGCTGCCGAGGCCGGTGCTGCGCAGCAGATCCTGGATGTCGCGCAGACGGACAGGCGCGTTGTTGAGCAGGTAGTCGCTCTGACCCGAACGCGAGAGCCGTCGGGTGATAACGACCTCGGTGTACGGCGTAGGCAATTCGCCTTCGCTGTTGTCGAGGTAGAGCGAGACTTCGACGACGTTCACCGGCCGCCGGGTTGCCGCACCCTGGAAGATCACGTCTTCCATCTTGCCGCCACGGAGCAGGCGAGCGGACTGCTCGCCCAGGACCCAGCGCACGGCGTCGGAGACGTTGGACTTGCCGCACCCGTTGGGGCCGACGATCGCTGTCACACCCTCGTTGAAGGTGAGCGTGACGGTGTCGGCAAACGACTTGAAGCCGGAGAGCTCCAGCTTGGTCAGCTTCATCGTGGCAATCTTGGAGTGGGGTGGGCGCCGACGGCACACATCGCCCCCGCGAGGGGAGCGTACCGGAAGGCGCAAAGATAGCCGAAACAGGGGGGCGCCGCAGGGCGGATCAGGTCTCGCCGGCGCCCGGGGTCAGGAGGAAGTACGGTCGACCGAGACGGCGGCCGACCGCGTCGGCCTCATCGCGGGTGGCGTAGGGTCCAATGACGACCTTGTACGGGTCCCCAGCGCTCTTGGGAGCCAACACCCGGGCCGGGAAGCCCCCTTCCTTGAGCTGTTGTGCGAAGGCGCCGGCCCAGTCCTGATTCTGGGACGAAGCGACCTGCAGGAAGACCGAGGAGGCACCCGAGCCGGTCGGTGCAGTCGGGATCGGGTCGACGACGGGGGCGGCCGTGGTGGCCGCAGGAGGCGCCGCCGAAGAGTCGGTGGTCGGGTTGACCGTGTCGGCAGCTGCCGGGGTGCCGTTGGAAGCCACTGCGACTTCAGCCACGGCGCCGGCCGGTGCCCACGGAACGGCGAGGAACACGTCGCCCGCCGCGCCCACCAGACGGCTTCGTTCCTTCGGGGTTGCGGCCGTCAGGTCAAAGGCAACCACATCCTTGCCATCACGAGCAATCAGGGTGCGCCCCGCGGCAACCAGGGGCAGGTCTTCGGCCCATCGAGTCCGGAGGGTCGTGGCAATCTCCCAGCGGACCAGATCGACCACCCAGACCGAGTCGCCCTGGTCGGGCCGCGCGAGCAGCCAGCGGCCGGTTCGGTCCACACGCAATGCCGTTGCGGTACCCGGGAGTGCGAAAGTCCGGACCTTTGCGCGGCTGAATCGATCGAGAACCTCGATGTCATTCTTGCGGCGGGCGATGTAGAGCCGGTGGCCCGACGGCGAGAATACCGACACGGTGGGATTGCCGCGGACGCTGATGAACTCGGCGCCGAGCTTCTTGCCGCTCGGCTCGGCGAGCACAACCCCGGAATCGGTCGTCACGGCGAGCAAGTCGCCAGCCCAGGTGCCGCTGAGTTCACCCGCCGGGAGCGTGACGCGCCGGGTCTCACCGTCTTCGTCGACGACTTGCGCGACCCGCTGGCTCGCGGAGACGGCCACGATCTGCGCGCCGGAGGCACCGAGCAACTGCACCGCACCGCGCTCGATAGGGGAGCGGTAGGTGGTGAGTGCGCGGCTGGCGAGGCGGAGCGGACGACGCGCCGAGTCGAGTCCGAGCACCACACCATCGGCGGTGCCGGTGAGCTGGTGGGCAGACTGGAGGTAGGGGCGCCACCGTTGTGCCCGCAGATCGAGCCCGATCAGGCGGCCCGCGGTATCGACGGCGTACACCATCTTCTCTTCGCGATCGGTGCCCAGGGCACGCACGATTGGCGGAACGCCGGTGGTATGCCAGTCGATGCTCGTGAGCGAGTCGGCGCGGAGGAGTTGCGCGACGCCGCCATCACGAGGCAACTGCAACAATGAGACATCGGCCGGCAGCCCATTGGGGACGTGCCGGGCGGTGGTCGGTGTGCCCCTGCCGCACGCCGCGAGCAACAGTGCGGCGGCGACAGAGCGGTACCGGGTCGTGGTCAGAATGTCGGCCCGATGGAGATGGTCCAGAAGGCCTTCGTTCCCGGCCGTGATTGCGGCTTGGTGTAGTCGAAGCGCAGGATCACTATCCCGAAGATGTTGGTCCGGATCGAAGCTCCCATGGAGCGGAGCGGCGTCCGGATCGCCGACGGCGATGCTCCGGCCGGGCGCGACCAGCGCACCGAGGAGTTGCCGTCCCACGCCACACCGACATCGTAGAACAACGCGCCTTCGATCGGCGGGAACATCTTCGGCACCACGCCGAGTGATGCATTCAGGATCGGGAACCGGAGTTCGGCGTTGCCGACCGCGATCGAGGTGCCCACCAGTTGGTCGAGCGCCGAACAGCCAGTGATGCTGTTCGGATCGGTCTGGGTGTTGAGACACTCGTTCCGGGTGAACGACCCCGAGGTGTAGCCGCGGAGTTGGTCAGGATAGCCGAGGAAGATCGTGAAGCGATCGGCGTCGCGACCCGAGCGCCCGAAATACATCGCGCGGGTGGCGAAGGTGAAGGGACCGAAGAGCTTGTCATAGCGACGGTAGTCGGCCGTCGCCTGGGTGTATTTCCAGCCGCCGATCGCCTGGGTGATCTCGAAGCGGGAGCGACGCCCAAGGAAGGGGCCGACATAACCGCTGAGTGAGTTGTCGAACACCAGCGCAAGGGATGGCTGCACCATGCCGATCGAACTCAGCGAAGTCTTGGTGATCGTCGGATCCTGCGTCTGGATGCCCGAGATCGGATCGAACGGTTCATTGATCTGCAGGATGGCATCGTCGACATTCGTCGCGCGGAACCCCGCTTCGATCCGGCGGAAGCGCGAGAGCGGATACGAGGACTGCAGGAACGCCGACCGCAACACCACCCGGCGATACTGGGTGATGTAGGTGTTCTCCGACGGCGAGGGTCCTTCGGTGATGGCGCTGCCGTAGTACCAGAAGTACGGCTCCTGCTGCAACCCCACTGCCCAGTTGACGCGGTGGGCAATGTTGGCGTAGGCCGCGAGCACCTGCGCCTCTTCGATCCGGCCATTGATGTAGCCGCTGAAGACGAGCTGCTTGTTGCCGAGCATGTCGGAAAGCGAGACCGTGGTGCCGCCGAAGAAGCCGCGCCCGAAATTGTCACGTACATAGCCGATGCTGGGCCGTGCCACGTAGTCGGCGGTGAAGCCGGTCTTGTATTTCCGCTCGGTGAACGTGCTCGTGTCGGGCAGGCCCAGCCGCGAGGAGTCCATCAGCACGGCCATCGAGATCGGATCGGCCGGCCGCAGCGAATCCGGTGTGGCGGCGACCGAGTCCGCGCGCCGCAAACCACCCGACGAGCGATAGAGTGCGCTGCCGCCGGCCGAAGATGGCTTGACGGTAGTGGTGTCGGGGGCGTTCGCCTTCGCGGCGGCTGCAGCAATCGCTGCGGCGCGCACCGGGTCGGAGAGCGCCAGCGAGGTGCCCGGGCGCCACGGCTGCTGCTTGCGGCTGCGCGGGTTCGACATCACGTAGACGTCGTAGTCGCTGTCCTGGTAGTACACGAACGCGAGCTTGTCGGCCTGGCGAGCCCACGAGAGGATCGGCGAGAGTGGCGTGATCCCCTGCGCACCGGTATAGAAGTCGGTGAGCTGGTACGACTCGCCGTTGGCGAGTTCGTAGAGGAAGATGTTGGCGACGCCGGTACGATCGGAGACGTACGCGAGCGACTGGCCGTCGGGCGACCACTGCGGATTGACGTTCCGCCCGGCATCCATCCCCGCCAGCGTCTCGATCTTGCTGTTGTCGAGATGATAGAGCGCGAGCCGGAAGTTGCCGTAGCGCAGCTGATCGAAGTCGGTGCCCGGACCACGGTCGGTGGTGAAGGCGATGGTCTTGCCGTCAGGCGACCAGACCGGATGGAGATCGGCGTAACGGTCGTGCGTCAGGCGCGAGAGATTCTTGCCATCGGCGTCCACGACGAAGAGGTCGGAGAGGCCACCGTCGTAGCCGGTGAAGACCAGCTTCTTGCCGTCCGGGCTCCACGAAGGGGTCGTGACACCGCTGATATCCACCGTGATCCGCGCGACCTCGTCATTCTTGGCCACGTCGAGCACCACGATGTCGTCCTTCGGGCCCCGCTTGGCCGCAAACGCGAGGTACTTCCCATCGGGCGACCAGCTCGCCGCCGAGTTGATGAAGCGGAAGGTCTCGTAGTTCGAGCTGTAGGTCGACTTGAAAAGTCGGCGCGAGGCGATGCCGTCGGACACCTTCGCCAGCCACATATCGACGAAGAAGAAGTCCTTCTCCGAGAAGTAGGCGACCTGGGTTCCGTCGGGCGAGAGGGCAGGGGCAAGGTGGTAGGTGCCCTCGCTCTTCGCCTTCGTGAGCGTGGCCTGCGAGATCGCTTCGGCGGTGTTCCGCACGGCGAGCTCGGGCAAATACTGCTTCTGCATCGCATCGCGCCACTGGTCGCCGAGCTGACGGAAATCGAGCCCGATCACCCGGCGGAAGGCGCCTTCGAGCGACCCGGCGCGGGAGGCCGAGAGGATGGCGCCAATCGCCTCGTCGCCCCAGCGCTGACCGATGTAGGTCAGGATCGACTGGCCGAACCGGTAGGGGAAGATGCGCGGATCATTTTCGAGCTGCTTGATGGTCGGCAGCTTTCCCTCGGCCGCAGCGTCACGGATCCACATCGAGGTATTGGGGTCGATGCCGCCGATCGACATGTACTCCGCCATTCCCTCGACGAACCAGAGTGGCGGATTCACGTTGATGAGTGTCTGGATGCCGGCGCCTGCCTTGCCGCCAGACCAGACATCGTACTGGAACTGGTGCGTCATCTCGTGCTGCAGCACGTGCTCGATGTCGCTGTACGCGCCGGTCAGCGGCAACACGTTCCGGTGCTTCAGGAAATCGGTGAAGCCGCCGGTGCCTTCACCCACATCACCGCCCGCCGTATTGGTCTGCGAGAAGTCGGAGTGGGAGGCATAGAGGATGATCGGCTTCCGCTCGCGGAACTTGTGGCGCAACACGGTCGACAGACGCGCATAGGAGCGCTCCGCCATCCGGGAAACGTCAAGTGCGGCTTCGCGTTCGACGGGGTAGTAGTACACGTCGAAGTGCTCGGTCTCGAGCACGTGGAAGTCGAAGTTGGTGTACTGGACCTTGTTCTGCCCGAAATACTGGGCAGGAAGTGCGGCCGGTACAGCCAGCGGTGCTGCGAGCAGAAGCCACGCGAGGCGACGCATCGGGAGTTCCCTCGTCCTGCGGACCTTACGGTCCGGATAGGAGCGCCGGAGCATCCTGCCACAAGCGTTCAAGCTGATAGAACGCCCGGGTCTCCGGGTGAAACAGGTGAACCACTACATCCACAAAGTCCAGCAATACCCAGCGGCCGGTCTGCAACCCTTCGACGCCGTGGGTATGGCTTCCGTCGGCGAGCATCGCGCGCATCACGCCATCGGCCAGGCCACGGACATGGGCATCGGAGGTGCCGCTCGCGATGATGAAATAGTCGGCCGCATTGCTCAGCTGTCGCAGGTCGAGCACCTGAATGCGAACACCTTTGCGGTCATCGATCGCATCCACCACGGTCCGGACACTCTTCGGAAGTTTCGCGCCGCGGGATTCAACCACGCGCAAGTTCCGGCGTGCCGTCTTCCACCTGGTAGAACACCGCCCAGGCACCGCTGCCGACGTGCGTCCCCAGGACACCGGTCACCGGGGCAACAATCACTTCTTTCGGCCGATAGGCGGCCATCAAGGCCGTCCGGACTCGCTCCGCTGCTTCCGGCGCCTCGGCGTGCGCCACCCCGAAACGGACCTGTTGCGGTCGCGGCGTGAGCCGCTTTTCCAGCATGGCCAGTACCCGGGGCACCACGTGGTCGCTGCCTCGGACCCGGTCGACCGGCTGCAAGCGTCCCGCGGAGTCGACTTCGATGATCGGCTTGATGTCCAGCAATCCTCCAATCCACGCTTTCCCGCGCGAGACCCGGCCAGACCGGATCAGGTTGTCATAGGTGTCCACGGTGATGAACATACCCGACTGCGATCGGACCCGATCCAGCTCCGCTGCCACCGCTGCCGCGCCCCACCCCGACTCGATCAGTTCTGCCGCGCGGAGGGCCAGCATTCCGAGTCCCAGCGACGCAGCCCGCGAATCCACCAGGTGCACCTTGTCGATCCCTGCCGCCGCGATCGCCGCCTTCGCCGAGGCCAGCGTTCCCGAGAGCACACCGGCGACGAAGATCCCCACCACCTCGTCGGCCTCTTCCCGCGCGGCCCGGAAGGCCCGGACAAACTCCGCCGGCGCAGGCTGCGAAGTGGTCGGCAGCTCTCGGGCGGTCCGCAGCCGGCGGTAGAACTCGGCCGGCTTGAGATCGATCCGGTCGCGGAAGGTCTCGGTGCCGAACATCACCTGCAGCGGGACAACGATGATACGGTGCTTGTCGAGGATCGGATCCGGGAGGTCGTTGGACGAGTCGACCACGATCGCGACCTTGCGCTGCTCGACGTGCCCGAGTCGACGATGCTGCGCCCGCATGTCTTCGGCTTTCCGTGTCGCGACAGTGCCCCACTGCTCGGCGTACGTGAAGACGGCTTCCGGGGTATCGGTGTGCACATGGATCTTGAGGATGTCCCCCGCCACCGCCACCACGACTGACCCGCCGAAGTTGTGCATCGCCGCCCGGACATCGTTGGCGGCAGGGAGGGGCGTTCCCCGCACTAGAACCTCGGTACAAAACTGGAAGTCACGTTCCGCGGCGATGGCCATCATGGCGGCCGGCATCGCGAAATCGGTCTCCAGGGGCGCCGCCGCAGGAAGAATGGGGTCGCCGTTGATGAAACGGACGAATCCCTCGACCATCCTGACGAATCCCTTACCGCCGGCATCGACAACGCCGGCCTCTTTCAGCACCGCCATCAACTCCGGCGTGTGCTCGAGGACGCGGTCGGATTCCGACAGCAGGCGGCGCAGGAAGTGACCGATGTCCGCGGATTCCTCGCCGGCGCGCTCGGCCGCGCGGGCACCGTCGCGCACCACAGTCAGAATGGTGCCTTCGCGCGGTTCGTCGAGTGCAGCCTCCAGGGCGTCGGCCCCCGCACGGACCGCGCGGGCGACGTCGGGGGCGCCAGCGGTCGCCCGCTGCCCCAAGCCATCGGCAAAGCCGATGAGGAAGTGCGCCAGCATCATTCCCGAGTTGCCACGGGCACCAAGCAGTGCTGCCCGCGCGGCCGTGCTCGCCGTTTCCGGAAGCGGTGCGTCGCCGAGCGCCCGGAGGGCGTCGGCGACGGAGCGGAGTGTCAGCGAAAAGTTGGTGCCGGTATCGCCGTCGGGGACCGGGAAGACATTGATCCGGTTGAGTTCTTCCCGTCCTGCCGTGACCCAGTCCGAGGCGGCATAGAAGCCGCGCGCGAGTCTGGGGCCATCGAGGTAACCGATGCCGACCGTCATCGCGTCTCAGCCTTGCGCGACGACGTTGACCTTCACTTCAGCGTGGACGTCGTGGTGCAGCTTGACGCCGACCGAGTGGAATCCGAGGTGCTTGATCGGATGTTCGAGGTCGAGCTTCCGCTTGTCGATGGTGTGCCCCTGCGCGGCGATCTGCTCGGCAATGTCGCCGGAGGTGATCGAGCCGAAGAGCCGACCGTCTTCGCCCGCCTTGGCGGTGAAGGTGAGCGTCAGCGCTCCGAGCTTGGCGGCGAACGCATCCGCCTCGGCGCGCTCGGCCGCAGCGTGTACGGTGCGCGCCTTCGACTCGGCGTCGATGCGCTTCTTGTTGCCGGCGGTCGCCTCGAAGGCCAGGCCGCGCGGCAGGAGGAAGTTGCGCGCATAACCAGGCTTCACGCGAACGAGGTCACCGGCCTTGCCGAGCGATGGCACGGTCTCGCGAAGAATGAGTTCCATCATGGTGTTGCTCCTTGGATCGGCGCGATGCGGCGCCGCAGGTCGAGCCACGTGTCGGCGACGCCGATCGCGAACATGGCAAAGGGTAATACCGGGAAGGCCAGCAGGTACAGCACCAGGGCGAAGAGCGCCGAAACCCGCCGCAGTGCGCATTGCGCCACCGCCAGTCCGCGAGCGGCATAGAGCCCCGCCAGGACCACGAAGAGGTTGGCCGAGAAGGTGCTGAGGTCCCCATCAGGCGCGAGCAGCCCGACGGCAGAGGCCAGCAGGAGCAACCAGATCAGCTGGTCATTGAAACGGAAGTCGACAAAGGGCTTTGCCGGCGGACCGATGGGGCGCCGACTGACACGATGGTACCAGCCCCACGCCAGCCATGCCCCCAGCAGAATCAGGAGGGTCAGGAAGCCCGGCGTGAGCTTGCTGGCGCTGGCCAGTCCGTCGGCGAGGTTCCGGGCGAACTCCGAGACCGAGGTACTGCCGACGGCGTCGTTACCGGTTGTCGGCGCGACTGCAGGGAGTTCGGGATAGATCCGCCGATAGGCGTCCCAGGTCGCGGTCGAGACGTCGGCGCGGAAATCGACGAAACGCAGGTGCAGCCGGAAATACCAGACTGCGATCGCGGCGGTCGCCACGGTGACACCGAGAAGTGCCCGATTGACCAGGGAGCGAACGCCGATCAGCGCCGCGATCACGAAGATGCCAGCGAAGAACGCCCCGTAGCCGCGCACAGTCTGCTCGAAGAGGCCGTGTCCGCCCTGGACCGATGCCGCGACTCCGAGGAGCGATATGACGAGCCAGATCCATTCCCGGCGGCTGGATGGTCGCGAGACGAGCAGCAGCAGCGCCAGCGGGCCGAGGAAGAAGATCGAGGGGGCGAGCAAGAGGTACCCGGCCAACAAGACCAGGGTAGAAAGGAGCGAACGGCGCCCGGGGTCACCGGGCGCCGTCGGAGGCGTGGTCAGCCGGCGAATCCCTTGATGTAAGGGATCAAGGCGAGCTGGCGTGCCCGCTTGATCGCTGTGCTGAGCTGACGCTGATGCCGGGCACAGGTGCCCGACAGCCGGCTCGGAAGAATCTTGCCCCGCTCAGTGAGGAAGCGGGTGAGCAGCCGTTCATCCTTGAAGTCGACGATGCGAACGCCGGACTCGCAGATCGCGCAGGTCTTCTGTGGGCGGGCCATTATTCGTCGTCCTCCCCGTCCTTGGCCGACGGAGTCGGAGCCATCTGGGCCCCTTCGTTGAGAACGATCAGGTGACGGAGCACCGACTCATCGAGCTTGAGCGCGCGCTCGAACTCGGGGAGCATCGTCGGGGCAGCATCGAACTTGGCAATGACGTAGTAACCTGTCTCACGGCCCGAAATCGGGAAGGCGAGCGTGCGCTTGCCCCAGTGATTGACGTCAATGGCCGAGCCTTCGGCCTGCGGGATGAGGGCGTGGAAGCGGTCGAGCTTCTCGGTGATCGCGGGTTCTTCGAGCGTGGAGTCGAAGATGTAAACCGCCTCGTACGAGCGGGTCATAGCACCTTCCTTCGGTCGTGGTCGCCCCGGGGCTGGTGCGGCGCCCGAGGAGGATGAGTTGTGAACAGCCCACCAAAATAGCCGGGGACGCCCTGCCGACGCTACGGTCGGCTGTCGAGAAGCGGTCGGGCGGCCTGGCAACCACGCCGTGGTCTGCGGCTAAGTCATTGCTGACAAATGTGTTATCGCGACTTTGCCGGCCGTGGTCTGGCCGCGGGACGTCGGGTGCCGCGACAGCCGGCATTCGCCTCGGCGAGTTCCGCCGGGCTGAACGCCTGCCAGTCATCTTCGGCGGCCGGACCAAGCTGCAAGGCCATGACGCCGGTGTTGGTCCGCCGGTCGACCCGCAACGAGTCAACGCCGCTGAGAAAGACGAAGCGCTGCCGCTCTTCCGGGTTGGTCATTTCAAGCATCACGGCAAGGCAGCCACCGGCGCTGGTCGAACGCACCACCCGTCCGCCGAACCAGGTCGCCTTCATCGTCGGCACCCGGATTCGGACAATCGCGTTGGCGTGAAGCAGTGAATCGGTGCTGCTCCCCGTTGGCGCGAGGAG